>CAISEY010000377.1 GCA_903884435.1 uncultured Hyphomicrobiales bacterium
CGGGATCGTTTTCGGCCGGCGGAAAGGCGCCGCGGCCCGTCAATTGTTCAACGGCTGACATGATCTCGTTTCTGGAAACAACACAAAGCGAACCACGAAGGGCGACGCGTCCGCATCGTCGCACGACGCGACGGCCCGCGACAGGTCCGCCCGACGCGGGCGGACGCGAATCGACGCCTTGTCACCCTAATCCACAGGCGAAAAAATGCCGCGGAAATCGCGGAAAATCGATGGCGCTCCCGCCGGAATCGTGTCAGCGCCGCCGGCGATAAAAATCCGGGCGCCACGAGGGCGCCCGGACCTGAAAGTTTCCGGAACGAAGGTTCGCTTACCGGTCGCCGAGGCTGCCGCCGGACTCTTCCAGCGCCTTGCCGATTTCGAGGCCGAGATCGTCCATGGAGGTCTCTTCCACCGTGGTCAGTTGCTCGCCGCGCGACTGGCGCTCGGCCTCCTCGGGCGAGCGCGCCACGTTGATCGTGACTTTCGCCTCGACTTCGCCGTGCAGGTGCAGCGGCGCCTCGTGCAGTCCAAGCGTCTTGATCGGAGCCAGCAGCGCGACCTGGTTGCGGTTGACGGAGAAGCCGCCGGCGCTGATGGCCTGGGCGACGTCGCGCGTCGAGACCGAACCGTAGAGCTGGCCGGTTTCGCCGGCCTGGCGGATGATGATGAAGCTCTGCCCGTCGAGTTTCTCGGCGACGCGCGAGGCCTCGCTCTTCAGTTCGAGGTTACGGGCCTCGAGCTGGGCGCGCTGGCCCTCGAACTTCTTCTTGTTGGCCTCGTTGGCCCGCAGGGCCTTGCCGCGCGGCAACAGGAAATTGCGCGCGAAACCGTCCTTGACGCGAACGACCTCGCCCATCTGGCCAAGTCTGGCGACGCGCTCGAGCAAAATGACTTCCATGTTTTTCTCCTCAGGTTTTCTGGCTGTCGGGGGGCGGAACGGACAATCCGCGCCGCAGGGGGTGAAAGAGATCGGCGAGGCCGATGAAGGCCGCGACGAGCAGCGGCCAGGGAAACACAACCACCGTCGCGCCATAGGCGGCGACCAGCATTCCGCCACGCGCCGGCGCGCCGCGGGTGCGAAAATGCAACACGGCGAGACCCTGCATCGCCAGCGCGGCGACGAGCCCGGAGGCGGCGGTCGCGGCGAAGATCCGCGTCGCCCCGGACGAAAACAGGGCGACGCCGAGCACGAGGGCGAGCGCGACGCCCGCGCCGGACGGCAGGGCGAGCGAGGCCGGAATATCCGGCCAGGGCCGCGGCAGCAGACCGGACACCTGCACGATCCGCGCGGCGAGCCAGAGATTGACCGCCAGCGTGAACACCCCCCAGGCGGCCATCGCGGGCGCGACCATGTAAACGAGAAGGGTGGAGAAATCCGCGGCGCTCACATCGCCCGGAACGGACTCCATCCGCGCGAACAATTGCGTCACGAGCGGCTGGAAACGCCCGGAAAGGTCGGCGACGGCGGCATCGAAAGACTCATAGCCCGCGCCGGCGATGACGATGGCGAGCCAGTCCGCGACGATTGTCGCGCCGGCGGCGGCGGCGAGGCCCGCGCCCGGACCGCCGGTCAGCGACCTGTTCGCGGCGGCGGCGGCGGGAAGCGCGATAAAAGCGAGGAAAACGAAGCCGAGCCAAGGGGACAAGGTCGCGGCGACAAGCGCGGCGCCAATCAGGCCGGCGATGACGAACGAACGGGCGCCGTAACCCAGCGCGACGATCAGCAACGGCAGGGGCGCGAAAACGCCAAGCGCAAGCGCCAGCGCGGACCCCTTCGCCGGAATGAAAAAGAACACGGCGGAGGCGACTCCAGCCCCGATCGTGATCAGCAATTGTTGCAACATCGCCGAGCTGTCCCGCCATGAAAGCGGTTAGGGCGAGGCGGCGATGGCCGCTTCGCCCAACCAGACGCGCCGGACCATTCCGGAGCGCCGACGTTCGACCGGCCCCGAAGGGCCGGACGGATTAACGGATGACGTAGGGCAGCAGGCCGAGGAAGCGCGCGCGCTTGATGGCCTGGGCGAGCTCACGCTGCTTGCCGGCGGAAACCGCCGTGATGCGCGAGGGGACGATCTTGCCGCGCTCTGAAATGTAGCGCGAGAGAAGACGAACGTCCTTGTAGTCGATCTTCGGCGCGCCGGGCCCGGAGAAGGGGCAGCTCTTGCGGCGGCGGAAAAACGGGCGACGGGGAGCGGCTGCGGTGGTCATCAGTGGGCTCCTTCGGCGCCGGCGTCTTCACGGGGACGGCGCGGCGGACGGTCGCCACGCTCGCGGTCGAAACGGCCGCCGCCGCCGCCGCGACGCTCGCCGCGGTCGCCACGATCCTCGCGGTCGCTGTCTTCACGCTTGCGCATCATCGCCGAGGGAGCTTCCTCGTGCGCGTCGACGCGGATGGTCAGCAGACGCAAAACGTCCTCGCTGATGCCCATCTGGCGCTCCATCTCCTTCACGGCGGCCGGCGGCGCGTCGATATGAAGAAGCGAGAAATGCGCCTTGCGGTTCTTGTTGATCCGGTAAGCGAGGGACTTGACGCCCCAGTACTCAACCCTGGCGACCTTGCCGCCATGCTGGGCGAGTAGCGTTTTGAACCCCTCCGTCATCGCTTCGACCTGCTGGGCGGTCAAATCCTGACGGACGAGATAGACGTGCTCGTAGAGAGCCATGCTGTGCCTTTCTCATCGTTGGCGCCCCGGCGCGTAGCCCTTCGAGCCCGGAGAAAGGCCCGACGGATTTCTTCGAAGGCGGAGACACGGGGAGCCAGGCTTTCAAGCCCTGCCAGCGACGCCGCCAGCCTCCCGTTCAGCCCCCAGCCGGAGCAATGCGGCGGTTTCTACACGTTTCAGCCGGGGATGCAAGGCGAAGGGCCGCGATTCGGGCATTCCCGCGCGAAACCGGGCCGACACGGGACGACCGCGCCGCGGCGCGCGGCGGGAACCGCTTGATGGTTGACGAAATTAACCACCTTTGGCGGATATGGTAAACGCTCTAGTGACGTTGCCCGACGGTTTTCGTATAAAGGCGCGCGCTGGCGGGCCTCCGGTTTCGTCAGGGCCTGTACGCGGCGTGCACGAGGCCCCTGAATGCCATCCTATCTTGATCTCGCGCTGATCGGCGTCGTGCTGATTTCGGCCCTTCTGTCCATGCTGCGCGGGTTCACGCGGGAGCTTCTGGCCATTGGCTCCTGGGCGGCCGCCGCCGCCGCGGCCTATTATTTCCATCCGATGGTTCTGCCCTATGTAAAACCCTACATATCCAAGGATTCGCTCGCTCTCGCGGCGGCCGCGGGCGCCGTTTTTTTTGGCACGCTGATCGTGGTTTCGATCATCACGGTTCGAATTTCGGACAAAATTCTCGACTCGCGCGCCGGCGCGCTCGACCGCTCCCTGGGATTTCTGTTTGGAGCCGGGCGAGGCTATCTCCTCTTCGTGATCGCGTTCATTTTCTTCGCCTGGCTGGTGCCGGAAAAGAACTATCCCTCCTGGGTGCAGAACTCGAAGACACGCTCCTGGCTCGAGGCGACTGGCGCCTGGATGCAGGCCATGCTGCCGGAGAACCTCGACTCAAGCCTGTCGAAAATCCTGAAAAAGCAAAAGGGCGACGAGCCGCCGGCGGAAGGCGATGGAGAGAAGACAGCGCCCGCGACCCCGGCTCCGCCGCGGCCAGGCCAGCGCTCCGAGGCGCCCGCCCGTTCCCAGGGACCGCAAAGCATCGACGCCCTGTTCCAGCAAACCAATCCACAACCACGTCGGTAATTGTTCCGGGACGGGTTGCGCGCTGGCGCCACAATTCTGATATGTAGGGCGCGAGCGCGAGCGGCCCGGGCCATTCGTCGCCCCGCGACCGGAGACCGCCATGACCCGCCATGATTCCTCCTGTTCCGACATGGCTTCCGGCGACGGCGGAGATTTCGATCCGGACGCCGACACACTCCGGGAAGAATGCGGCGTTTTCGGCATTTTCGGCCATCCCGACGCCGCCGCGATCACGGCGCTCGGCCTGCACGCCTTGCAACATCGCGGCCAGGAGGCGGCCGGCATCGTCACGTTCGATGGCAAGCGCTTCAACACCGAACGTCGGCTGGGCCTCGTCGGCGATCATTTTTCCTCGCAGGGGACCATTGAACGCCTGCCCGGCAACATGGCCGTCGGCCATGTTCGTTATTCCACGGCGGGCGGAACGATTCTCGCCAACGTGCAACCGCTGTTCGCGGAACTCGATTCGGGCGGCTTCGCCGTCGCCCACAATGGAAACCTGACCAACGGAATCTCCCTGCGGCGCGAGCTCGTGCGCCAGGGCTCGATCTATCAATCCACCTCCGACACGGAAGTCGTGCTGCATCTGGTGGCGCGCAGCCGGCGCGGACGCGTGCTCGACCGTTTCATCGAGGCGCTGCGCCAGCTCGAGGGCGCGTGGTCGCTCGTGGCGCTCACCAACAAAAAGCTGATTGGCGTGCGCGACCCTCTCGGAATTCGCCCGCTGGTGCTGGGCGAACTCGACGGACATTACATCCTCGCGTCGGAGACCTGCGCGCTCGACATCATCGGCGCGCGCTTCATCCGCGACGTGGAAAATGGCGAGGTCGTCGTGATTTCCGAGAAAACGACGGAAAATCCGACGGGCATCGAATCGCACAAACCGTTTCCGCCCGTGCCGATGCGCCCCTGTATCTTCGAATACATCTATTTTTCCCGGCCGGATTCCATGGTGCATGGTCGCCACGTTTACGACGTGCGCAAGAAAATGGGCGCGCAACTAGCGTTCGAATCGCCCGTGGAGGCCGATGTCGTCGTTCCCGTGCCGGATTCGGGCGTGCCCGCCGCCATCGGTTATTCGCAGGCCTCGGGCCTGCCCTTCGAGCTTGGCATCGTGCGCAATCATTATGTCGGGCGCACCTTCATCCAGCCGCGCCAGTCGGTGCGCGAACTCGGCGTGCGCCTCAAGCACAGCGCCAACCGCGGCGTGGTGAAGGGCAAGCGAATCGTGCTGATCGACGATTCCATCGTGCGCGGCACGACCTCGCTGAAAATCGTGCAGATGATGCGCGAGGCGGGCGCGCGGGAAGTGCATTTCCGCATTTCCTCGCCGCCGATCACCCACCCGGACTATTACGGCATCGACACGCCGAAGCGTGAAAAGCTGCTCGCGGCGACCCATTCGCTCGAGGAAATGCGCGCCTACATCGGCTGCGATTCCCTCGCCTTCCTGTCGGTCGACGGCATCTACCGCGCCGTCGTCGGCGAACCGCGCAACGCCGCGCGCCCGCAATTCACCGACCATTGCTTCACCGGCGACTATCCCACGCAACTGACCGACCTGAGCGAGGAGACGGGCCGCAAGCAATTGTCGTTGCTGGCGGAAACCGCCTGATCCGTTTCACATGGACGGCCTGCGCTGTCCGCCATCGACGCGCAGGTCGAGGGCGTTGATCCAGCGCGAGCGCGGCGAGGCGAGAAACGTCACGACATCGGCGATTTCGCCGGGCGTCCCGAGACGCCCCCAGGGAAACTCGCTGCGCGCGAAAGCCTCGAATTCGGCGGACTGGTCCCGTTTGCGCTTTTCCCAGCTTCCGCCCTCGAACAGGATCGACCCCGGCGAAAGGGCGTTCACGCGGATGCGTTTCGGCGCGTATTCCCAGGCTAGAGCGGAATCCGATCATTCTGGATCGTAACCTGAGGCTGCGAAGTAGTTTCTGCATTCATCCGGCGTGACGAGTTGGATGAGACCTCCGATTTTCGTCCAGAGTCCATCGAGCGTTCGCTCGGCCGCTTTTCGCAGCAATGCCTTGAGTTTCGAGAACGCCTTTTCGATCGGGTTGAAGTCGGGGCTGTATGGCGGGAGATAAAGCAGTTTCGCGTCAGCGGCTTCGATCATCTCTCGCACATGCGGTCCCTTGTGACTTGAGAGATTGTCCATGATCACGACGTCGCCCGGCTGCAATTCGGGAACGAGAACCTTCTCGACATAGGTTTCGAAGGCGTCGCGATTGATAGGGCCGTCCAGCACGAACGGCGCGATGAACCCGTGCAGCGTCAGCGCGCCCACGAAAGTCGTCGTCTTCCAATGGCCATGCGGGACGCCGATGCGCAGCCGTTCGCCGCGCAAACAGCGGCCATGGCGACGCGCCATGTTGGTGGAAGCCCATGTCTCGTCGATAAACACGAGGCGTTCGGGTTCGAGGTCGAGCTGGTTGTCAAACCAGTCTTCACGCCGCTTCAGGATGTCGGGACGTTCCTGCTCGGTGGCGTGCGCGGTCTTTTTTTACGCGTCACGCGGTGTCGAACGAAGAAGCGCTGGATCGTCCCGAAGCCGAAGAACAGGCCGCGCGCCGCGAGGCTGCGGCGTATCTCCTCGATGGTCGCATCCTTCTGCGGTCCGAGCGAAGCCATAATGGCTTCATGGTGCGCATCGACTCGGCTGGAACGTCGGTCGCCACCCAGCGCCTTCGGGCGCGCATCGCCCTGCTGACGCTCCAGGGTTCGCCATCTGCTGACACTGGCGGCGCTCACTCCGAACCGCTCACCAGCTTCACGATGCGAAGCGCCGGCAGCCACAGCCGCCAAAACACGAACCCGAAGATCAACCGATAGCGCCTTCGACATGTCTGCCGGCCTCCGATCCGGCAAACAGTCTGAATCAGATCAACGCTGATTTGGGAATCCCTCACGATTCATTCAGATCGGATTCCGCTCTAG
>CAISEY010000378.1 GCA_903884435.1 uncultured Hyphomicrobiales bacterium
GCATCTCGATCCAGGCCCCCTGAAAATCAGGAAGCCTATCTGGGCCCGCGTTCCGGGGGTCCCGATTGGACGCCGATCACCCCCAAAACGGGGTCCTTATTCCACGCCTATTCACACGCGGACACCGCCCAGTTTAGGGAAGTCACGTTTTCCGAAAGTTGGAAATGTCATTGCCGGGTGATCTGGTCGGTCGCCTTTCCTTTTCGAATTGGCTTCAATCTCTCGTCTCGGGCGGCGCGGCGTGGCTGGTCGGGTTTGCGCAGCCGCGCCGCCCGAGACCGTGTCACGGCGTCGCAAATTGGTGTCCTGTCTGCCCGCGTCGGCGTGGCGCGCGTGCGCTTCGCATGAGTCCCAACTCCTTCTGCCGCTGTGCGATACAGGCGAGAGCCGGGCCTGATCGTTTGTTTTCAACGATCGCCCCCTGATCGACTTGTTGGAGCCGGTCGAAGATCCGATACGTCAAATCGACGCCTTTGTAGCGAATCGCGAGCCGTCCGTCCGGATAGTCCGCCTGTCGCAGCTGCTGATCGCGGACAGTCCCATAACAACGCGATTGACCCTTTGCGGAACTTCGGTGCGTCCGCTTTTGCGCGTCCCGGTCGGGCGGCTGACTGTCGTCGTGATCGGCCCGCGACTAACCGCGCGTGGCGTTCGCTTGGGACCGCGGTCGCGTCGCCTTCCAGCGAACGTACCGGATATCTTTCAGCTTCGGCCATGGATGAATGGAGCAAGCCATTGATATGTTCGGCCAACCGATTGACTCGATGACGGTCCCTGATATCGTCTGGATGATCAGGCTTCTCCTGCGTGGCAATCCTGCGAGCTGACGAGAATTACATCTAAAACGAGTTCTTTGCCGCCTTGACTCCTCGCGAAGAGGTCAAAGAAATGGAGGAAAGCCGGATGGACTCCCTGGTTAATCCGTTTGATCGAAATCGAGGTAGTGATCGTTCCGAGAAATCCGCGGTGGTCAAGTTCTGGACGCGCCAGAATCTCCCGCTTAATGACGAAATGATCGTGACGGTCAGCGAATTCGCCTGCAACAAGCCAAGCTGCCCAAACCGGCAAACGGTTATTCTCTTGATGTCAGAGCACGGGCCTACGCAGAAAATCTCCATCCACAAGACCCTGGCGGATGTTTCCGAGGCCGATGTTTTCGACGCTTGTCTGGACCTGTTACGCAACTGGCCAGATTGATGTCGTTCGACGGCCGACAGTTGGCGATCGCTTCGACCGCGGCGCAGATCAGCGGCACGGACCCGATGGCCAGTGAACCGGCCAGGAACCAGTGGCGACCATGCCGTCGTGACGACCGATACGTGGAACGGCGCCGATTTTGAATTTTTACGGATTGTCCTCGCCGAGGACTCAAAAGTTCAGCATCAAGGCCGCCTGGTTCGGCAATCAAAAACGCGGTTGTTCTTCAACTGGCCAGCGATGATCCGCTGAAGCTCCGGAGCGAGTTCCGGGACCTGTTGCATGCGACTGTCGATTGTCGCAATCAGGAGGCGCGCCTTTCCGGTTCCCCGCGGCGCTGTGAATTCGAATCGCTCGATGGCCATGAGTGCATCGATCGCCTTCGTTCGTCGGGCGATCAGCGGCTCGCATGATCGGCGTGTCTTCATCCAACAAGCCAGGACAGCGATTGATCTCCGGTTTCCCCGTGTCTTTTCGATCCGCCGCTGCTGTGTCGCGCTACAAGCGCGCCGTCCTGGCCTGCTTCGTCACACGATCGGATTGCCTGCTTTGATTTGGTCCCACAACGTCCAGACATATAGTTCTTGATCGCCAGCGCCACAGACGCGCACGGCTTCGGGCCATTCCCAGATGTCCGGGTCATTGCGCCGGAGGCGAAGCGCTGTTTGAGCCCAAAGCTCGAATTCCTCCTTGTCAGCGAATTCAACCAACCGTCGGCGCTCGACAACGCGTCCGACACCGCCCCCGATCGCCACTTTGTAAAACTCAACCCTGACCATCTACGCCCCCCTGCTTTCCACGCTTCATGCTTTTCCCCGAGCATACAGGACCAGGGGACGGAAAACGAGACGCCCGTCGCCCTCCGCCCCACGCGCCTCCTCCATTTCGAAACATGCCGGACCTTTTGCAACCCGGTCATACCCGGCGCCCGGCCTGTATTCAGAACAGCGCCGGGCTCGGCGGCCTCCATCATTTGACCTGACGCCCGAAATTGCCTGCGCTATAGGTGACGGGCCGGGGAGGGCGCATGAAAGCTGACAGCGTTCTAAATCGTGATGCCTGGCTTGCCCGGGCGCCCGATCTGCATATTGGCGGGGACGCGTTGAGCCAGGTCGTCCGCGCCTTTCGGCCCGGCAGCAGCCTGGTCGCGGATTTGAATCAACGCCTGCGCCATGATGGCTATTTCCAGCTTGCTCATGATTTCGGACTCGATCTGGCGAAGATGGCTGAAACGGTGCGCCATTTTTCCGCCGCGGGTATCCCGCCGGTTTTCTGCTTCCTGTTCGATGAGTTCTGGGCGCCGTTTCATGCCCTGCACGCCATGTATTGCGGCCTTTTGGGCCCGTATGGCTTCTTGCCCGATTTCTGGGTCTGGAATGTCGATCCGGTCAAGGGCGAAGCGGGCTGGAAGCCGCATCGCGACCGCGGCCGCATCGCCCTGCGCGACGACGGTGGCCCGGTCTCGCTCACCACCTGGATCCCGCTTTCGGACGCCACGCCGCTCAACAGCTGTATGTATGTGGTGCCGGCGCATGCCGACCCTGCTTACGGGACGCCACGCGAAAGTGAATTCCATTTTGAACTGCCGGCGATCCGCGCTTTGCCAGCAACGCCCGGGGAGATTTTGGTCTGGAACCAGGCGGTGCTGCATTGGGGCAGCTGTTCCTCTTGCCAGGCCACCGAATCGCGGATCAGCATGGCGTTTGAATTTCAGGCCAATGACTCAAAACCCTTCAACACGCCCATCTTGCCGCCCGAAAAGCCGGTACCGTTTGAATTGCGCCTCAGGCTGGTCGCCAAGCAACTGCTGCAGTACCGGCATATGTACGCGGTAGACCGGCATCTCGAGGAGGTTGCCGTCAAACTGGTAGGCCATCTTTAGCGGGCGCGGGTCTACTACGGATCGGTCGTGTTGGCCCCCGATGCAACCTGGCCCCCGATGACCTGGCCGGGGTGCTTGCAGGCAACCCCGGCTGACAGCCAGTTCCACACGCCGTCAAAGCCGGGATCGCCTCGGCGCCTTCACACATTAGCGAGTGTTGCCATTGGCATTGAGATTTTCCGCTACCGCAATGGCGAAGTTCTGGCAGAAGCTGGTCGTTTCCGAATAATAGTTCTGCTGGTTCTGGATGATGATGGAGCAGCGGCCCACCATCTCCCGCCTCTCGCCGGCGCTCAACGTTTTCACCCATGCGGAGACACGCGCCAGACCGATGCCGACGTTGTAGACGTTAATCGAACCGAAAGGGTGCAGGTGATTGACGTTCTTCGCCGTGAAGCCATTGGCCCCATCGGCGCCTGCATTACCGCTTCCGCTCGCGTTCTGGGCGATAGCGGGACCGGCGAGGAGGACTGCGAGACCGCCGACGGTCATCGAGGTGAGGATGATGTTCTTCATCTCTTGGTGCTCTTCCCGTGCTTGTGTGAAGGATGGTTTCGACAGCATGGAAAGCTAGCTTGCTTTATGGAATCGAACAATAGTCAGCGGCACGTCCCGAGGGAGCTACCGCGCCAGGGCTGCTAATAAGTTCATAGCAGCCCGGATAACTCCAGGTCGATACATGGAGCGCCCCCGCAAATGCCTGCCGTGCGCCGGCGCTCGAATCGATCATCGGACGATCCGGGGATCGTCCGCTTTCAACTTCACCGCGTCGCGCCTCGTGGTTCCCGGGCCCGCCACGTCGCGAATGAGGATTCTCTCGTCCTCCGCGACGATGCCAAGGTCCACTTCGCGGTCCGGGAAGACCGCGAAGACCCTGCGACCGACCTGCACGAAGACCGTGTAGGTCGTCCTCGCGGCATGACCGGCCAGGTTGCGGATTTCCGAGTGGTAAGGCTCGGCCCGCCACGCATTGGGAACACCCGGATCGACGTGAACGACTATTTCCTTGCCATCCGGTTTGAACGCGACCACGAGTTTGCTGCGGGCGGGCAGCCAGTGCGCGCCGAGCGCGGGCCACATCAAATATCCACATTGAAACCGACGGCACTCATTCGGTCGGTCAGAATAGATCGCGCAACCGCGCCCCTGGACGCAGTGCGGACACCATTGGCCATTCGGTTTGTGGATTTCCTCCACGGTCAGCACCTTGCAGCAAAGCGTGCACGTGCCGCAGCGCCTCCCCTCGATGACGGCTGGCGTCATCTCCATCGACTCTTGCTCGGCGACATCGACTTTCCGTCGGCGTAAACTGGCGGGGGATCGGCGGGAAACCCTAGCGTGCTCCAGCCGACTTGATGGCGCTATATTGAACGTAGCAACCAGTCCCGTAAAGCACGGTGTACTTTACATCGTTCTTGTTTTTCTGATCTCGCCATGTCTCGATGCTGTACAGCATGTCGGCCGTGCCGCCGCCTTGTGCCGGTCCATGAATGGCGTCTACGCTCAGGCGAAGATCCTGGCATGATCCCTTACGCGTATTCATTTGCATGCCCGCGCCCTTGTGCATGTCCGCGCCTGCATCCATGTCCATGTCCATGCTCGCGGACGCATCGTTCAAGACAAGCGTCACGGATGAAAGCCTGTCAGCCGCGTCGAAACCAAAGTCGGCTTGAAACAAAAATGCTCCGGTCTTGTGGGGCGCCACCAGCTTGCTCACATTGCCGTCGCTGTCCGGGCGGAGATCGGAACCTTCTTTCGCCCGACCGTCGGAGGCGCTGACCACCTGCTGGGGAGTCATTCCCCATTTTGTGTATTCCCAGTCGGCTTTCGCCGCGCCCGCGCCGCAACAGGCCAGCGCGAGCACGATTCCAGGAAATTTCATTTTCATTTGGCCTTGCCCCCGGACCACGCTCAATCTGCCTGGCAATCACGAGATGAATTCTGTGTTTCGGAGACCAGCGCCACCGATCAAGCCGGGCTAGTAAGGGTAACCCGGCATCCTCTGTTCTCCGGGCTTCCAATCGGGCACCCGGACCCAGTTAGTTCCGATCGGCATCTTGATCTGCGCCAGATTGGTCTGGTCGAGGACCATGTCCGCGGGGATCATCTTGTTGAGGACCATCAGGTAGGCGGTCAGAGCATAGACCTCGTTTGGCGTGAGCGACCCCTCGTTCCCGAGAGGCATGCCGCGATTGATGTAATCCCACACGATCGTCGCGTTCGGCGCCAGAATCGGCAGAGCGCCGGGCGCCTCGCCACCGTTCACCCGCTTCCAGGGATCGTCGCCCGGGCCCGTGCCTTTATTTCCTATCAAATTGGGCGCGGAGTTCACCCCTCCGATTCCGGCGGGCCCGTGACAGATGACGCAGTTCTTCTGTGTATAGAGCACTTCGCCTTCCGCGGCGGCGCCCCGGCCCTTGGGAAGTCCCTCTCCCGTTGGGCTGATCGTGATGCTCTGGGCGAGTTCCGCCGCGGTCGGAGCCCGCCCGATGTCATAGGACTGCGCCAGCGCGGGACTTGCCAGGAGCAGCAAAATCGGGACGATCTTAAACGATCCCATTTGACACACTCCCGTCCCGGGCGATCTTCCACGGCATGATGCTGTTGTTTGTCCCGGGTGGTCTGAAATTTGGAGCGTATGGCACGCCCAGAGCCCTGGCCACTTCCTGTCGGGTCGGCTGGACGACCCCGGTCTCGTCCGTGGTGCGCGACATGATCACATGCTCGTCGCCATCCCAGTTCCACATGAAGCCGAACCGGGTGTGCGCCTTGGGGAGCGGAATACCCTTCAGTTCGGCGTCGCGCCACGTTTGCCCGCCGTCGGTGGACACCTCCACCTTGCGAACGGCGCCGTTGCCGGACCAGGCCAACCCCGTGATCTCATACCATCCGCGTTCTGGCAGTTTCTGTGAACCGGAGGGGAAGGTGATGACGGACTTCGGCCCCCAGGTGTAGCCGAGCGCCGCAGTTGTCTCTTCTCGCCGCAGATGCCCGAAGTCGTTCATGTTGAGCTGATACTGGTCGACGACCTTGATGTGGCGCAGCCACTTGATGTTGAAGATGCCCTCGAAGCCGGGGACTATGAGGCGCACCGGAAACCCCTGCTGGGGCCGCAGCGGCTCACCGTTCATGCCGTAGGCGACGATGACGTCATTCATCGCTTTGTTGATGGGCAAGGTAGACGCGCCCTTCACTTCCTCCGCGCCTTCCGCGACGAACCATGTCGCCTTGTCCTGGAGGCCGCACTCCTTGAGCAGGGTCGAAAGGAGCACGCCGGTCCATTCGGCGTTACTGCATGTCCCGTGCGACTGCTGCACATTCTTGTGCGAGACATTGGCGCTGTTCGCAATGCACTCGACGAAATGGAACCTGGTGACCGACGGGAAGCGCTTCAAGTCCGCCATCGTGAAAATCCGTGGCTTGTCCACCAGACCATCAATCATCAGTTTGTGCTGCTCGGGATCGATGTCGGGGACGAAGGAGCCCTTGGTCGTCGCACAATAGTGGAGCGAGGATGCCTGGATCGTGCCAATTGAATCCTGCAACGGCGTTTGTATGTGCAACGTCAACCCGAAGTCGTTGTAGCGCGCCGTCACGCCCGGAGCGCGACCGTCTTCCTGTACGCGCACGGATTTCACGTAATGAGAACGCGTCCCGTAGCCGATCACGTCGGGACTGACCGGGATCTGCGGCGCGGAGTTCGCCGCGTAGGTGGGGAGTGCTGGCGCGGCTCCCGGCGCCGGGGCTTGAGCCGACGCCGGAGTTATTGGCGCGAGAGTGTCAACTGACGCGCCGGCGGCCACGGCTCCCGCCGCCAACGCGCCACCCTTCAACAGATCCCTGCGGCTCCGTGATTTCGAACCCATCGGTTCCTCCCCAAATGTGACCCATGAGGCCATTATTATGTAGCCGACAGCATACCCTACTTGCGTCGAGCGTCAATCTTCCGCATCCCGCGCGGGACCTTCGTCCGTCGCCTGCGCGTCTCTCCAGGGCCCGCGGCAAACCCCGGACACTTCAAACGTGAGCCGCGCCCGAGGTCCGCCGGGGTTGTCAAAAGCGAATGGTCGCGGCATGTTTCCCGCCAAATCAACGGCCATCCGGCGAAATCGCCGGGAAAGCAGGCCGGTCGTGCGCGCCGCGTCCTGACTTCTGTGCGCACACGGGGGGAGGCTTCGCTTTGCCAATCGCGGTCGATGCGCCGAATGACGGGACCGCGCCGACCCGGCTTTTGTCCGGTTGCACACGAGCGAGCGGCGCCGTCATCTTTGCTGCCCGGCGAATCGCGTCGGAAGTCGCCTTGCTTGTCGTCACGCTCCTTCTCTTCGTTCTGCCTGGCGCTCCTCAGGCCCGCGCCGAACCCGGGCATCTCCAGGATCGTCTGAAGCCCGGGGTCATGGCGGTCGTCTGGCCCGGGGCCGAAACGCTTGGACCGGAAGAGGGCAAGCCCCCGGCGATCGCCGTCTATCGCGACGGCAAGGTCGCCGGCTATGTATTCTCCACCCTGGACGTGGTCGACGCGCCCAGCTTTTCCGGCATTCCATTTGATGTGATCGCGGGCGTGGATCTCACGGGGCGCATCACCGGCGCGAAAGTCGTTTTCGAGCGCGAGCCGCATATTTACCAGGATGAGATCCGCGAGCCCCGGCTCGATACCTTTCTCGCCGGCATGGCGGGCGCCGTGTCGCGAGGCGGCAAGTCCGGGGAGCTGCCTCCCGCCTATGTCGCGGGAGCCACGATCAGCGCGCGCTGGATGCAGAGCTCTGTTTTCGACTCCGCGCAACTTGTCCTGATCGGTCGCGGCCTGGCCAAAGCGAAGGTTTCGCCGCCTGCCGTCGATGTCGATGGATTCAAGCAGATGTCCTGGGACGCGCTGCTCGCGGAGGGCTCGATCGTCCATAAGGTCATCACCGGGAACGACGTCGCAGCCGCGCTCGGCAAAGCCAAAATCGTGGGCGGAAAGCTCGATGTCCCGCTCCCTGACTCCGGGACTGCTTACATCGACGTTTATACAGGGCTCGCGACGCCGGCTTCCATTGGCAGGAATGTTCTTGGCGGCGACTACGCGGACTATTTCGGTCCGCGAGGCAAGAGCATGATCTTCCTCCCCTGGCAGATTTTCGTGGCCTCGAAAGGTCCCTACGATTTTATCGACGATCTCGCGGGCGCGACGCGGTTCGATCGCCTTCTCCTTGCTCAGGAGGACCGGACATACCGATTCACCGCCAGCCAATATCAGTGGGTCAGGACCGGTGGTCGCGACGGTATAAGGGCCCTCGATCATGCCGCCGTTTTCACGGTCCCCGCGGGCGCCCGGTTCGATCCGCTGAAGCCGTGGCGACTCGAAATCCTGGTGAACGGCCAGACGGCGACTGGCTCGCCGATGTCGCTGACCTTTCCCGTCGATTACCAGCTTCCTGCCTCGCATGTCCTGATGCCGCCTCCGCCTCCGGCGCCAGCCTGGATCCAGGCATGGAGCGACTCCAGAACGAATGTCATCATCGAGGCCATGTTGCTCGGGCTTTTGACTTTGATTCTCGCCAATCAAACACGACTCGCGAAGTCGCGACGCGCCCATCGGATCATCCGCGACTCGTTCCTGGCTTTCGTGCTGATCTGGGAAGGCTGGGTAGCCGGCGGCCAGCTCTCCATCTTTCATGTCATCAATTACATGACGGCGCCCTTCCGTCATTTCGAGTTCGGGTTCTATCTCGCCGAGCCGCTGATCGTCATGATAGTCATCTACACGGGCGTCTCGCTGTTGCTGCTGGGTCGCGGTGTATTTTGCGGCTGGCTCTGCCCCTTCGGCGCCTTGCAGGAATTGCTGGCGCGGCTTTCGCGCTTCATCGGTCTGCCGCAATGGAATCCGCCTGAAGCGGCGCAAGGATACTTGTGGCTTGGAAAATATGTTTCGGCGGCGCTGGTCCTCGGCGTCGCCGCGGTCTCGATCGACATGGGCCTGCGCGTCGCGGAGGTGGAGCCTTTCAATACCGCCATCACGTCGCGTTTCACCCGCGCCTGGCCTTATGTCTTCTACGCGTGCACGCTGATGATGGCGGGCCTGTTCACCGAGCGCGCCTATTGCCGCTTTCTGTGTCCACTGGGCGGCATACTGGCGCTCGCCGACCGGCTGCATCTCGTCGATCTGCTGAAGCGGCGTCCGGAATGTGGCGGCCCCTGCCGCCTCTGCGAGAATTCCTGTCCGGTGAAGGCGATTTCGCGCACCGGCAAGATCAAGACGGCTGAATGTTTCCAGTGTCTCGACTGCCAGGTGGAATATTACGACGATTGCCGCTGTCCGCCGCTCGTCGTCATCCGCAGGCGCGCGGACAGAGCGGACGGCGGCTTGATCCCGGCGCGGGCCAACGCGGCGCCGTCGGCCAGCAAGATCCAGACGCCGGGAGAATTCAAATGCCCATGAGCTCCTCGCCGGTGAAAATGAGGTCAGGGGCGCCCCGCGACACGGCGTTGCCGTCGCGACGGGGATTTCTGAAAATCGCCGGGGTCGCGGCGACCGTTCCGGCGCTGGCCGCGAGCGTCCGCGCGTTCGCGCCGCGGGGACGGCTCCATGGTTGCCAGCTCGATGTCATGGGCGCGCTCGCGGAAATCGCGCTCTGGTGCGACGACCCCGCCGTCGTCGACCGCGCGATCCGGGAGGTGCGCGCGGAAATCGACCGGCTCAATGGCATTTTCAGCCTGTTCGACCGCGACAGCGAGATTTCCCGGCTCAATCGCGATGGCTATCTCGACAATCCTTCGTGGGAGATGCGCGACGTACTCACCGCCGGCCGGCGATTCAGCGAGCTCAGCGACGGAGCTTTCGACATTTCGGTGCAGCCGCTATGGGACCTTTACGCGGCGCATTTCTGGACCAGCGCGGACACGTCGCGCAATATCGATAGCGCGGCGCGCCAGGTGGCCGAACAACTGGTCGACTATCGGCTGGTTGAGATCGGCCCGCGTCGAGTTGCGCTCGGTCGCCGGGGGATGGGCGTCACGTTGAATTCGATCGGCCAGGGTTTCGTGGCCGACCGCGTCGCGGACATGCTGGGCGAACGGGGTTTTGCTCACGTCTACGCCGATCTCGGCGAGATCAGACTGATCGGCGACAATCCGGACGG
This sequence comes from uncultured Hyphomicrobiales bacterium, assembly GCA_903884435.1. GTDB lineage: Bacteria > Pseudomonadota > Alphaproteobacteria > Rhizobiales > Beijerinckiaceae > Terripilifer. The sequence goes on from CAISEY010000378.1 coordinate 10,201, forward strand.
CGGTCCGTGGCGGATCGGTTTGCGCGATCCGAAGGATCCCGCTCGTCATGGCCGGGTGCTCGACCTCGAGGATATCGGCCTCGCCGTTTCGGGCGGGTATGGTACGCCATTCGAGCAGACGGGACGCTACAACCATATTTTCGATCCACGCACCGGGCTCTCGGCTGACAAGATGGCCGCCATTGCCGTCACCGCTCCGGGTGCGATGATCGCCAACGGACTGGCGACCTCGATCTACGTCGCGGGACGCGAACATGCCAAAAAAATTCTCGCGCCATATCCTGGCGCCAGGGCCATCATCACGACATCTGACGATGAATGGCTGGCTTTCCGGGACGACGGAAGCTTCGCTGCGATGTGAATTCGTCATATCCAGTGCCACGATGAAGTGAACGATGGAATCGATCAGCGCGGGGCGATGAAAACCTTCCATGTGGATGGCAAGCTTTGAGAACAAGACGATGGCGAAGAGTTCTTGCAAGAGAGCGGAACCTGTCTCGTTGACGACACCGTCGCGCGATCCAGTCAGGACTCGAAGCTGAACGTCCGCTGTCGGCGGCTCCTGGCGCTCGGGCGACATTGCCGCGTCGCGGCGAAATTGACGCGGTCGGGGATAAAGCGGACTCACGGCGAAGGGGCCGGCGTACGAGCAGTCTTGCGAGTTCATCGACGCCACGATCTCCGAGGCAGCCACCGCTCGCGAACGCGCCCGGCACGGTGACGGACTGCGCTCCTTGCTGGCGGAGCTGTTGAAGAAAGGGATTTCGGCCGAAGCGCAACCCCCCGTGTGCGTCGCGAGCCAGCCCGCGGGCGGAGCCAGCGATGGTTGAATGCTGTTCGATTCGCCGTGAAAGACCCGGCAATCCGCGGCAACGTCATTCTGGCCGCGTCAGGCGCTTTGTCCTGCGTGATGGCCGGCGCCCCCGGGGGGCGGTCATCCTCCCGGGGTCGGGGGCCCCGACCGCTCCCCTCCCCGAAAACAAACCGGCGCGAAATTTTCGAAACCATTTTTTATTTTCGGCGCGCGTCGTGCTTCTGCGACGCAGGGGCGTGCCGACGTGACTGCCGCGCCCCGCCGGGGGATAGGGGGTCGATTCCTCGCCGGCGGCTTCGCCTTGACCGCCCCCTGCCCCCCGTGCGTCGCCGCGATATTTTCCGGGACTTTATTTTTTAGCGTCCATTCGCCGGCGCGCGTTCTGACCGCCCTCGACCGCACCGCGCTGGCGACATATTGCAACGCGTATGGCCCGCGGGTCGAGGCGACGAACAAATACCGCGTGATGGTCAAATCCCCGCGGGGCTTTCCCATGCAGTCGCCGTGCGTCGCCCTCGCCAACCGCCAGGCCGAAATCATGATGCGCGTCGCCGGCGAATTCGGCTTCACCACCGCGAGCAGGAGCAGGATCAGGGTGGAGCCGGAGGAGGAGCCTGATTTGTTCGGGTCGTCGTGAAGGACAACATCTTGGATAAAGCCATGTCCTGAATACGGGATCCGGGACTTGCCGGCTTTGTTGGCGTTTGAAAGCAACCTGAAACGATAGCCGTTTCACAAGAAGGTCATCGTCGCTCCGGTAACGGTCGCGAGCACCGTGTTTTTGAACGTGATCGTCTCGCCCTGGTCGGCGAAGACGGTGTCCGCGCCCGATTGCGTCATGTGGCTCGCGGCGTTCGCGGCGGTGGAATAACCGAAGCCCGTGAGGTTGAGAATGTCCCAGCTTTCGAAGCCGTAGATCGTGTCGCTGCCAACCGCTGATTTGTCGAACTGGAACGTGTCCGCGCCGCGTCCACCATAGAGGATATCGTCGCCGGCGCCGCCGTTCAGAGTGTCGGCCCAGGCGGTCATCGTGGTTTGCATGAAGGTTCTGAGCGGCGCGGTTGTGTTTGTCTTGTATTCGTCGCTCTCGGAGAAGCCCGTCAC
>CAISEY010000379.1 GCA_903884435.1 uncultured Hyphomicrobiales bacterium
TGCTACGTCACGCCGAAGGAGCATCTCGGCCTGCCCGACCGCGACGACGTGAAGACCGGCGTCATCACATATCGCATCGCCGCCCACGCGGGCGACCACGCCAAGGGCCACCCCGCCGCGCATCTGCGCGACGACGCCCTGTCGCGCGCGCGCTTCGACTTCCGCTGGGAGGACCAGTTCAACCTCGGTCTCGATCCCGACACGGCGCGCGCCTATCACGACGAGACGCTGCCGAAGGACGCCCACAAGGTGGCGCATTTCTGCTCGATGTGCGGGCCGAAGTTCTGCTCGATGAAGATCACGCAGGATCTGCGCGTCGAGGCCGCCGCCATGCTCGACAACGAAAAGTCCGTGCTGGAAGGCATGGCCGAAAAGAGCAAGGAATTCATGGACGGCGGCGGGAAGCTTTACGTGAAGGCGTAGGACGCCGGCCACTCCCCGCGAGCGGGGAGTGGCGCATTCCCGGAGCAAAGCCCATGATCGTCGCGAGCCGCGTCACCATCGATCCGGAAGTTTGCGGCGGCCGGCCTTGCATCCGCGGATTGAGAATTCGCGTCAAGGATATCCTCGACATGCTCGCGGGCGGCGCGACCCGCGAGGAAATTCTGACCGATTATCCATACATCGAGGACGCGGACATCACCGCGGCGCTGCAATACGCCGCGCGCGCGATCGATCATCCGGTCATCGCCGCCGCGGAATGACCCGGTTCATCGTCGACACGAACTTGCCGCCCGCGCTGGCGAAATGGCTTGTTTTCCGGAACCACGAGGCCGTTTACACGAGTGAACTCGGGCTTGAAGCCGCGAGCGAACGGGCTATATGGCGGCACGCCGTGGCGTCGGGCGCCCGGGTCGTATGGGTTCGGATTGGCAACGCGACGAGCCGTGTCCTGATCGCCCGGATGGCGAATATCTTGCCGGTCGTTCTGGACAAGCTCGGGCAGGGCGAAGGCGTTGTAGAAATCCGGTAGCGAGGACTCTCCCCTCACGCCCGCGCGACCATCCTCGACTGTTCCTTTTCCAGCGAGGTGATGAATTCCAGCAGCACGGGCTGGCCTTCCTTCGTCTTCTCGATGCCTCGCTTGATCGCCGCGGCGATCCCGGCGGGGTCCGTGACGCGTTCGGCGTAACAGCCGAGAGCGCGGGCGAAGTCGGCGTAATTGCCGGAAATGTCCGTGGCGCGGTAGTCGCGCGTCGAGACCGGCATGATGTCGAGTTCGCAGGCCATCGAATAATTGTTGAAGAGGATCGACAGGATGGGAATGCGGTATCGCGCCGCCGTTTCGAAATCCATGCCGGTGAAGCCGATCGCCGCGTCGCCCCAGACGTTGATGCAGATTTTTTCGGGATGGGCGAGTTTCGCGCCCATGGCGAGGCCGAGGCCATAGCCGAGTTGCGTGGTCTTGCCCCAGCCGATGTAGGACAGCGGCGTCGTCGCCACCCAGAAGGGCGTGAGTTGATCGCGCGGCGAGCCGGCGTCGTGGGTGATCACGACCTCCTCCGCCGCGGTGGCGCGCTGCAATTCGGCGATGACGCGATAGGGCGTGATCGGGCATTCCTCCGAGGCGAGCTTGCGCGCCCATTGCGCCAGCCA
>CAISEY010000380.1 GCA_903884435.1 uncultured Hyphomicrobiales bacterium
CGACCGGCGCGGAGGGAACAGCGGGCGCCGCCGGAGGCGCGCCAGCGGGCGCGACCGGACGCGGCGCGAGCGGTTCCCGCCGGGCGGCGTCGGCCGTCACGACAGGCCGCCGCTTGACGGTCTCGACGACGACCGTCTTGCTGCGTCCATGCGAAAAGCTCTGCTTGACCACGTCCTTGCCCGCCGGCTGCTTGAGCGAGAGGGTCTTGGGCGCGATCGTCAGTCGTTTTTCGCCTGCTTCGTTCGTATCCGTCATTCGTCTGTGATCCCAGGGCCGAGCCCGTTCGTCATACCCGCGAGAACGCGCGGGCGATTCGCCGCCGCGCGTTTGTATTCAATTCATCCGCCGCCCGCGCCGCCGGGGGCGACGCCGCGAAAATTCGCCAGTTTCCGGCACCTCGCGAGGAAGGCGGCGGTCGCCGCCGCTTCCGCGAGCGCTGCATGTATCACATGTGACCGTCCCAATGCCAAACCCAATTGGGCTGAATCGAACAAGATCACGCAATCTCCGTTCCCGCCCCGCGCCCGGGTGAAAACCGTCTCCAGTTTTCGCCGCCCGTCCGGGGCGGCGTCGCTCGCGTGAACCAGCACGCCGTATTTCCCGGTCGAGAGAGCGGCCTCGACTTTCGTGAAGCCGGTGACGACCGCCCCGGCCTTGTTGGCCATCGACAGCGACTGCAGGGCGTCGCGTTCGAGCAGCCGGTCGATGTCGTCCACGAGGGTCGGAGGAGCGGTCGCCGGCCCCTTGAACCCCCGCGAAAAGGCGCCCTTCCGGACGGCCTCGGCGACGGTTTCCGCCTTCGCCGTCACCCAGACGCCGCGGCCCGGCAGCTTGCGCCGCAGATCGGGAAACACGACGTTTTCCGGTCCGCGGACAAAACGGATCATGCCGTCCGGAGAACCGGACGCGCGGGTCACGACGCAGGTCCGCTCCGGACCCGTTCCGTCAAGTTCCGCCTCGTCCAGGTCCGGCATGGGCGCTCCGTCAGGCCTCCGGCTCGGCTTCGGCGGCGGGAGCCGCCGGCGCCTCGATCCAGCCGGCCCGGACGCGGGCCGCCATGATCAGCGCCTCGGCGTCCGCGGCGGAAATCTCGAGCCCGTCGAGGAAGCCGGCGTGCTTCACCGTCTCGCCGGTCTTGCCGCGCTCGGTCCAGCCGGTGAGATCGTCGGTGGCGCAACCCGCGAGATCCTCGATGGTCTTCACGTCGTTCTCGCCGAGCTTGACCATCATTTGCGTGGTCACGCCCTCGACCTCGCGCAATTCGTCGGCGACGCCGAGCTCCTTGCGGCGGGCGTCGAATTCCGCCTCGATGCGGCCGATGTGGTCGCGAGCGCGGTTCTGGATTTCCATTGCGGTGTCCTCGTCAAATCCCTCGATCGAGGCCAGTTCCGCCTGATCCACCCAGGCCAGTTCCTCGACGGAACGGAAGCCTTCCGACGCCAGCAACTGGCCAACGGTTTCGTCCACGTCGAGCGCCGCCATGAAGGCCTGCGTGCGCTCCTGGAATTCCTTCTGGCGTCGCCCGGATTCCTCGGCCTCGGTGAGAATGTCGATGTCCCAGCCGGTGAGCTGCGAGGCGAGGCGCACGTTCTGGCCGCGGCGGCCGATGGCGAGCGACAGCTGGTCGTCGGGCACGACCACCTCGATCCGCGACTCTTCCTCGTCGATCACGACGCGGGCGACATGCGCCGGTTGCAGCGCGTTGACGACAAAGGTCGCGGTGTCCGGCGACCAGGGGATGATGTCGATCTTCTCGCCCTGCATCTCCTGGACGACCGCCTGGACGCGGCTGCCCTTCATGCCGACGCAGGCGCCGACAGGATCGACGGACGAGTCACGCGAGATCACGGCGATCTTGGCGCGCGAGCCCGGATCGCGCGCAACGGCGCGGATTTCGACGATGCCATCGTAGATTTCCGGCACTTCCTGCGCGAACAGTTTGGCCATGAACTGCGGGTGAGTACGGGAAAGAAAAATCTGCGGGCCGCGCACTTCGCGGCGTACGTCGTAGACGTAAGCGCGGACGCGGTCGCCGTTGCGCATCATGTCGCGCGGCAGCATTTCATCGCGGCGGATGATGGCTTCGCCACGGCCGAGATCGGCAACGACGTTGCCATATTCGACAC
>CAISEY010000381.1 GCA_903884435.1 uncultured Hyphomicrobiales bacterium
AAATCGAAGTTTTCGCGCGTCGTGTCGGCGGGCACCGGCGCGTGGAAGAACCAGCCCTCGTCGGTGTCGATGCGCCCGAAGAACTGCCAGTAGCCGTTGAGCGCCGGGTCGAGCGCGCGATAGGTCGAGCGCAGGGGAAAGCGCTTGTTGAACCCCTCGCTCAACTCCCGCGAGCGGAACACCGCGAGCACCATGACCTGATCGAAATCCGAGCCGCCGCGCCTGATGCCCGCCTGTTCTCGCACCAGCGAATGGCCGCCGTCGCAGCCGACGACGTAATCGGCCTCCAGAACCTCGGTCGCGCCGTCGCCCGCCTCGTTCTCGACGGTCACGCGCACGCCCGCCGCGTCCTGCTCGACCTGTTTCACCGCCCAGCCAAAGCGCGCCCGCGCCAGCGGCAGCGTCTCCATTTTCCGGCGCAGCACGCCTTCCAGCAGATATTGCGGCATCCGGTCGTTCTTCTGGAAATAATACTCGCCCACCGCCTCTCGTCCGGCGAAGGAATGCCAGTATTCGCTCATCAGGTTCTTGTAGGCGGTGATCCCGGCGGCGGGCACTTCCGGCGGCAGCAGGCGCTCCGCGCGCAACTCGTCGACGCAGCCCCAGAAGTAGAAACGTTCCAGCGTGCGCTGGGCGAGGTTTTGTCCGCGCGGGATTTTGTGCATTCCGACGCGCCGCTCGACGAGCGCGCAGGAGATCCCGCGCATGGCGAGATCGACCGCGAGCCCGACGCCCACCGGCCCGCCGCCGACGATGATGACCTGACTGCGCTTGCTCACGTGCGGCTCCCCGATTTCCATTGCCCCGCCCCTGCTAGACGGGCCGGCGGACAAACTCAACGCGGCAAGGCGGCGCGGCGCGAGGTTGCCACCCTGGCGCGAAGCGCCTAGAAGCGCCTCATCCCGCACAAGGAAACGACATGCGCCCATCCAAACGCGCGCCCGACGAACTTCGGGCCGTCAGCTTCGAACGCAACGTCGCCCGCCACGCCGAGGGCTCCTGCTTCATCAAGGCCGGCGACACGCACGTGCTCTGCACCGCCTCGCTCGAGGAAAAGCCGCCGCAATGGCTGCGCGGCCAGGGCCGCGGCTGGGTGACGGCGGAATATTCGATGCTGCCGCGCGCCACCAACACCCGCACGCGCCGCGAATCCACCGCCGGCAAGGTCTCGGGCCGCACCCAGGAAATCCAGCGGCTGATCGGCCGCTCGCTGCGCGCCGTGGTCGATCTCCAGGCGCTGGGCGAACGGCAGATCGTCATCGACTGCGACGTGATCCAGGCCGATGGCGGCACCCGCACCGCCTCGATCACCGGCGGTTTCGTGGCTCTCTACGATTGCCTCAAGTGGATGCGCCAGCGCTCCATGGTGAAGGAAATTCCGGTCCGCGACCATGTCGCGGCGATTTCCTGCGGCATCTACAAGGGCGTTCCGGTTCTGGACCTCGACTACAACGAGGATTCCGCAGCCGAGACCGACGCGAATTTCGTGATGACCGGCAAGGGCGGCCTCGTCGAGGTGCAGGCCACCGCCGAGGGCGCGATCTTCAGCGAGGCGGAGTTGCAATCGCTGCTGGCGCTGGCGCGAAACGGCATCGGCAAGCTCGTCGACCTGCAAAAAGCCGCCCTGGGATAGGACCATGCACCGCCGTCTGGAAGGCCGCGTCGTCATCGCCACCCACAACGCGGGCAAGCTGCGCGAAATGCGCGAATTGCTCGCGCCGCACGGGGTCGAATGCGTCTCCGCCGGCGAACTCGGCCTCGCCGAGCCCGACGAGACCGGCGACACCTTCATCGCCAACGCGCTGATCAAGGCGCGCGCGGCGTCCGCGACCGCGAAGCTCCCCGCTTTCGCCGACGATTCCGGGCTCTGCGTCGAATCGCTGGGCGGCGCGCCCGGCATTCACTCGGCGCGCTGGGCGCGCGAGGCTGGCGACTATCCCTCGACCATGGCGCTGATCGAAACCCGCCTGCAGGAGCGCGGCTGTCTCGCGCCCGACACGCGCCGGGCGCATTTCGTCTCGGCGCTCGCCATCGCCTGGCCGGACGGCCACACGGAAATCTTCGAGGACCGCGTCGATGGCGTTCTCGTCAATCCCCCGCGGGGAACCGCCGGCTTTGGCTACGATCCGATGTTCCTGCCGGACGGACACGACCGCACCTTCGGCGAAATGAGCGCGGAGGAAAAGCACGGACTTCCCGCCGATGGATCGCGCGCCCTCTCCCATCGCGCGCGGGCGTTCCAGGCGCTGGAGAAGGCCTGCCTCGGCTGATCCGGTTCCGGCGTTGGCCTCCGCCGGGATTCCTTGCTAGGCTTCGCCCGAAACAAAATTCGGGGAGGCATTTCATGGCGTCGACGATACGGAACACCTGTCTGGCCGCGACAGCCCTCGCGTTCGTGGCGGGCGCGGCGGACGCCAAAATCCTGCCTGGCAAGGGCGCGGCGAAAAACGTCCGGCTGCTCGGAACGCACGATCTGGCGGCGCGCTCGGCCTACCAGCCGACCATTCACAAACAGGGCGACCGCTGGATCGCCTATATCGGCCATCATGGCGGCCGTTCGGTCAATCCGCTCACCGGCAAGGAGGAGGAGAACGGCGTCTCCATTCTCGACGTGACCGACGTGAAGAAGCCGAAACTGCTGTTCCACATCCCCGGCGAAAAGGGCGCGGTCGTGCCCGGCCGCGAGACCGGCGGCGCGCAGATGACGCGCGTTTGCGACGGCGCGACGCTGCCGAAGGGCGATAAGGGCAAGACCTACCTGCTGCGCACGTTCGGCGAATCCGCCAACGAGATCTTCGACGTGACCAACCCGGAAAAGCCCGAGCGGATCGCGGTCATTTCCGGCTTCAAGTCGACGCACAAGAATTTCTGGGAATGCGACACGGGCGTCGCCTATCTGCCCGGCAGCGCCGATCCCGCGGTCTGGCGCGCCTCGCGCGTCACGCACATCTACGATCTCTCCGATCCCGCCCGTCCCGTGAAAATCCGCGAGTTCGGCCTGCCCGAGCAAAAAGCCGACGCGAAAGGCTACAACCCCGGCCAGATCCACGGGCCGATTTCCACCGGGCCGCAAGGCAATCGCGTGTTTTTCGGATATGGCACCAACGCCCGCGGCGTCGGCCAGATCGTCGATCGCGAAAAATTGCTGAAGGGCGCCCCGGAACCGACCGTCGAGAACCTGCGCGCGCCCGAAGTGGGCCGCATCACGCTGCCCGAATTCATGGGCGCGCACACGACCTTCCCCCTTTACGACGTGGCCGTGCCGAATTTCGTTCACGACAAGGTCGGCCAGAAGCGCAATTTCGTCGTCGTCGTCGACGAGAACAACGTCACGGTTTGCGGCGAGCACCGGCAGATGGCGATGTTCTTCGACGTGACGGACGAGCGCCGGCCGCTGGGCGTTTCGACCTACGACGTGAAGGAGACCGACGACAATTTCTGCGCCCATGGCGGACGCTTCGGCTCGCACGCCTCGCAGGAGAACATGACGCCGATCTTCCTCAAGAAGCTGATGTTCTTTTCCTGGTTCAACGCGGGCATGCGCGTCGTCGACGTGCGCGATCCCTACAACCCCAGGGAGGTCGGCTATTACATTCCGCCGGTGACGAAGAACACCGACAAGCGCTGCGCCGACGAGGTCAACAACACGGACTGCAAGATCGCCATCCAGACCAACAACATGGAGGTCGACGACCGCGGTTACATCTACATCGTCGATCGCGCCAACACCGGTCTTTCGATCGTGGAGCTGACCGGCGCGGCGCGGGCGCTGGCGAATTATCCGAAGTAGCGAGGCCCGCGCGAGGCCCTGAAACCCGGAGGAAGCCGCCATGCAGTCACGCCGGAACGTCATTGGCGGCGCCCTCGCGGGCGTGGCAGCCTCCCGCCTCGGGCGCGCCTTCGCGCAAACCGTCGACCGGCAGGTCCACGTCATCGTCGGCTTCGCCGCCGGCGGCGGCACGGACGTCAGCGCGCGGCTGTTCGCCGAACGGATTCGCGGCGATTACACCTCCGTCGCCATCGTCGAGAACAAGGTCGGCGTCGCCGGACGGCTCTCGGTCGAATACGTGAAAAACGCTCCGCCGGACGGCGCCGTCATGCTTTTCACCAGCGACTTCCCGATCACGCTCTACCCGAACATCTACAAGCAGCTTTCCTACGACCCGCTGCGCGACCTCGTCGCCGTCGCGCCGCTGACGAAATCCTCGCTCGTCCTCAGCGTCGGCCCGCGCGTTCCGAAGGAGGTCACGAACGTCAGGGGCTTCCTCGACTGGTGCGGGGCGCACCCTGACCAGGCGACCATCGCGACCACGGGGGCCGGCGGCACGCCGCATTTCGCCGGCGTCATGCTGGCGAAGGAGAGCGGCGTTCCTCTCGTGTCCGTTCATTACCGCGGCGGGGCGCCCGCCCTCTCGGACCTCGTCGGCGGACATGTCGCCGCGAGCTTCAACCCCGGCAGCGAGGCCATCGCGCTGGCGCAGGGCGGCCAGATCCGCATGCTCGGCGTCGCCAACCCGCGGCGCTCGCGCTTTCTGCCCGACACGCCGACCCTGCGCGAACAGGGATTCGACATCGCCTTCGACACCTGGACCGGCGTGTTCCTGCCCGCGAAAACGCCGGCGCACATCGTCGCGGCGCTCCACGCGACGCTGGAGAAAGCCGTCAACAATCCCGAGCTGATCGAGGCGCAGGCGCGGCTTGGCAACGAAATGACGTTCATGCCGCAGGAACAATTCGCGGCCTCGATCAAGCCCGGCATCGAACGCTGGGCGCCGATCGTCGCGGCCTCCGGCTTCGTGGCGGAGGACTGAAACAGCCTATCCAGCCGCGCCGATCCGTGGCATGGGCTGCGCCATGGCCGCCTCCGATTCACACGCCGGCGCGGCGTCGCGCCGCCCCCTCGCGCGGCGGCTCGTGCTGGCTGATTTCCGTTCCTACGCGGCGCTCGACATCGACCTCGACGCGCGCCTCGTCGCGCTCGCCGGGGACAATGGCGCGGGCAAGACCAACGTGCTCGAGGCCCTGTCCATGTTCACGCCTGGCCGCGGGTTGCGCCGCGCCGAGCTTGGCGAGATGGCGCGCGCCGGCGGTTCCGGCGGCTGGGCCGTCTCGATCGAGGCGGGCGAGCCGGGCGAGCCGGGCGAGATCATGCAGTTCGGCACCGGGGTCGATCCCGCCGAAGGGTCGACGCGCCGCTGCCGCGTCGAGCGGGCCCCGGTCGCCTCGGCCCGCGCCTTCGCCGACCACCTGCGCGTCGTGTGGCTGACGCCCTCCATGGACGGGCTGTTTTCCGGGCCCGCCGGCGACCGGCGGCGGTTTCTCGACCGGCTGGTGCTCGCGGTGGACTCCGACCACGCGAGCCGGGTCAATTCGCTGGACCGCGCCCTGCGCAATCGCAACCGGCTGCTGGAGGAAGGTGCGCGGGACCGCGCCTGGCTCGACGCCGCCGAGAGGGAGCTCGCGGAGGTCGCGGTCGCCGTCTCCGCCGCGAGGCACGAGACCGTGACACGCCTCGCGGCGCTGATCGCGGAGGGCGCCGACGCCGCCTCGCCGTTCCCGCGGGCGGAGGTCGCCCTCCAGGGCGAAATCGAACGAATGATCCCGGACCTGCCAGCGCTGGACATCGAGGACCGCTACCGCGCCCTGCTGCGGGACAACCGCGCGCGCGACGCCGCCGCGGGGCGGACCCTGATCGGTCCCCAGGCCAGCGACCTCGCCGTGACGCACGGGCCCAAGCAGACCGCCGCCGCCCGCTGTTCCACCGGCGAGCAAAAAGCCCTGCTGGTCGGCCTCGTGCTGGCCCACGCCCGCCTCGTGGCCGCCATGAGCGGCATCGCCCCGCTGGTTCTGCTCGATGAAATCGCCGCCCATTTCGATCCGGCGCGCCGGGCGGCGCTCTATGACGCGCTCGAAAACCTGGGTTCCCAGGTGTTCCTCACCGGGGCCGATCCGGCCGCCTTCGCGGACATCGCCGGACGCGCGCTGACTCTGACGGTGACGCCGGGGCGGATCGTTCCCGCGCGGTAGCGGTCGCCTGACGCGAAAAGTTAAAAAAACCCCGGATTCGCCGCATGAATTCGTGCAATCCACCCTGCTTTCAGGGTAGATTGGCGGTTACGAATCATGCACGCGCGCGCGGGCCGGAATCTCCCCCCGCCGCGACGATTCCAGAGAGCATTCCAGCACATGGACGAGGCCCGGGAAACGAATTCGCCAACGCCAACGAATGGCGATCCGAACGCCTATGGCGCCGATTCCATCAAGGTGCTGCGCGGCCTCGACGCCGTGCGCAAGCGCCCGGGCATGTACATTGGCGACACCGACGACGGCTCCGGCCTGCATCACATGATCTACGAGGTCGTCGACAACGCGATCGACGAGTCCCTCGCCGGCTACGCCGACCTCGTGACGATGACGCTGAACCCGGACGGCTCCTGCGCCGTCACCGACAATGGCCGCGGCATTCCCACGGACATTCACACGGAAGAAGGCGTTTCCGCCGCCGAAGTCATCATGACGCAATTGCACGCGGGCGGAAAATTCGACCAGAATTCCTACAAGGTGTCGGGCGGTTTGCACGGCGTCGGCGTCTCCGTCGTCAACGCCCTTTCGGTCTGGCTGAAGTTGCGCATCTGGCGCGACGGGAAGGAACATTTCATCGAATTCGCCCATGGCGACGCGGTTTCTCCGCTGATCGTCGTCGGCCCCGCTCCCCTCGTCGACGGCAAGCCGAAACGCGGCACCGAAGTGACCTTCATGCCCTCGAAGGACACGTTCACGATGGTCGAGTTCGACTACGCGACGATCGAGCACCGGATGCGCGAACTCGCTTTCCTCAACTCGGGCGTCCACATCATCCTCACCGACGCGCGGCACGCGGAGACGAAGGTCGAGGATCTCTACTACGAGGGCGGCCTCGAGGCCTTCGTGCGCTATCTCGACCGCACCAAGACGCCCGGCATCGACAAGCCCGTGATGGTGCGCGGCGAACGCGACGGCATCACCGTCGAGGCGGCGCTGTGGTGGAACGACAGCTATCACGAGAACGTGCTGCCCTTCACCAACAACATTCCCCAGCGCGACGGCGGCACGCATCTGGCGGGTTTCCGCGCCGCGCTGACGCGGCAGGTGACCGGCTACGCGGAATCCTCGGGCCTGACGAAAAAGGAAAAAGTCGATCTCACCGGCGACGATTGCCGCGAGGGCCTGACCGCCGTACTCTCCGTGAAAGTGCCGGACCCGAAATTCTCGTCGCAAACCAAGGACAAGCTCGTTTCGTCGGAGGTCCGCCCGGTCGTGGAGAGCCTCGTCAACGAAGCGCTCGGGCGCTGGTTCGAGGAAAATCCCGCCGACGCGAAGAAAATCGTCGGCAAGGTCGTGGAAGCCGCGCTCGCCCGCGAGGCGGCGCGCAAGGCGCGCGAACTGACGCGGCGCAAGGGCGTGCTCGACATCGCGAGCCTGCCCGGCAAGCTCGCCGACTGCCAGGAACGCGATCCCGCGAAATCGGAAATCTTCATCGTCGAGGGCGATTCCGCCGGCGGCTCCGCCAAGATGGGCCGCAATCGCGAATATCAGGCGATCCTGCCGCTGCGCGGCAAGATTCTCAACGTCGAGCGCGCGCGTTTCGACAAGATGCTCGGCAGCGACCAGATCGGCACGCTGATCACGGCGCTCGGGGCAGGCATCGGGCGCGACGACTTCAATCCGGACAAGCTGCGCTACCACAAGATCATCATCATGACCGACGCCGACGTCGACGGAAGCCACATCCGCACGCTTTTGCTGACGTTCTTCTTCCGTCAGATGCCGGAGCTTGTTGAGCGCGGTCATCTCTACATTGCCCAACCACCGCTCTATCGCACTAAGAAGGGCGAGCGCGTGCAGTACCTGAAGAACGA
>CAISEY010000382.1 GCA_903884435.1 uncultured Hyphomicrobiales bacterium
AGCGGTGGCTTCGTTGCTTCGGAAGGTGCCAGCTTGTTTGAGCAGTTCGTCGACAAGAGTGGTTTTGCCATGGTCGACGTGGGCGATAATGGCGATGTTGCGCAGGTTCATGGGTCGGCTGCTTTTCTGAACGGCCCGGGCCACGAGGCGCGGGCAATGCGGCGTCGGACCCAGTCCTCGTGACGGGCGCGCGGCGAACGCAAATGAATGGAAACGGGCGGGCGAACCCGCTTTACCGCGGTGCAATACACGAAAAGACCGGCTTTGGGAACCCGCTCCGTTCCGGTCAGTTAGGTATTCGTGCGACGGACGAAATTTCGCCTTCCACGTGCTCACACGGCGCCCCCGGCACCAGTCCGGAAGACGGAAACGCCCTCGTTTCCCGGGATTCCCGCCGGAACGAGCCGGCGCGCCGAACAATGGCGAACGCCGCGCCAGAGGCCTCGCGCCAGCGTGAGTAGTTTCCGTGGCTTTCTCCGACGCTCGCGTTGCCCCTAGTCTGACGTTCACAGGCGACGCGCCGGCTCCACGGCCTTCGCGCTCGGCCACGATTTCAAGCCCCCTCGGGAGTTCCCATGAAAAACACCGCAAGCGCAGGCCATCGGGCCGACGAACCCTTCCTGAGCGACGTCAAAACGCTGCGCGAACGCGCGCGGCGACACGTCGAACAGGGCGGCGCCAGCAAGACCTACGTGGGCGACGTCTCGCGCACGATCGACATCCTGCAAACCGTTCTGGCCACTGAACTGGTCTGCGTGCTGCGCTACACGCAACATTCGATCGTCGCCACGGGCCTCGCCAGCGAAGCCGTCAAGGCGGAATTCGCGCGGCACGCCAGCGAGGAGCAGGAGCATGTCATGGCCGTCGCGGAACGCATCAGCCAGCTCGGCGGGCAGCCCGATTTCGACCCCAGCGGGCTCGCCACCCGGTCGTCGTCCGAATACGTGACGAGCCGGAGCCTCGTCACAATGATCCATGAAAACCTCGTGGCCGAGCGCATCGCCGTCGATCACTATCGTGAATTGATCCGCTTTTTCGGCGACGACGACCCGAGCACCCGCGTGATGATCGAATCAATCCTGGCTGTCGAGGAAGAACACGCCAGCGACATGCAGGATCTGCTCACCAGCCATGGCGGCGCGAAATCCTGACCCGCCCGCCACGCACTGACTTCCATTCACGGAACATCCCGCCGACACGGAAGGCCCGCGGACCAGACGCCGCACGAACGGGTTTCCCGAGCCGGCTTTCCAGAGAGGCGCCACCATGACCGAAAACAAGAGCACTCCCGCCGCGACCCCGCGCAAGACCCTCGCGGACGCCGCCAAAATCAGTCCGACCACGGTCTTCAACGACCCCGGCAAGGTCGTCTCGGCGGACCGGCTCACGAAGAAGGAAAAAGCCGCCATTCTCACGCAGTGGGAATCCGACGCGATTGCTCTTCAAACCGCCACGGACGAGGGCATGTCCGGCGGAAGCCGTCCGAGGCTTGACGAGGTCAAGAGCGCCCAGACCCTGCTGGGCGCGAAAGCCGCGACCATCTCCGCCGCGGCGTCGACGTTGACGCTCATCAACACGTTCGAGGTGACCGCCCAAAAAGCCGACAGTCTCGTCGCCGCCCTGGTCGAGGGCACGGGACAGGTCATGCACGGCCGGCCTGGCTTCATCTCCGCCAGCATCCACAAGAGCCTCGATGGCACGCGCGTCGTGAACTACGCGCAGTGGGCGAACAAGACCGACTTCGACCACATGCTCGACGACCCGCTGGTCAAATCTCACATGGCGCGATGCGCGGCGATCGCGGAAAGCGTCGAACCGGTGATCTACGACGTGATTTTCGCCGAATAGGCGTGAATTCGCCCGTTCCGGTTTCCCGGCGCCGCGGCGTGGCGACGCAGCGTCCGGACGATGTCGACAAGGGCGGTCCTTCCATGTTTGACTGACCCCGGTCACAAAAAAGGGGGCGGAATGGCGCGGGGTACATTTCTGGCGATTGGCTGGCTTTGCTCGCTGACGGCTTCCGCGGCGCGCGCCGATCCCGTCGCGGATTTCTACAAGGACAAAACCATCGACATTCTCGTCGGCGCGCCTCCCGGCAATGATTTCGACATGCGCGCGCGGATGCTGGCGCGCCACCTCGGCAAGTTCATCCCCGGACAACCCAGCATCCTCGTGCGCAACATGCCCGGCGGCGGCGGCGTGGTGGCGACGAATTTCATGGCCTCCCGGCCCGTGCAGGACGGCACGGTGCTGCAAATGATGTTTCCCAACATGGGCGCCCTGCAGGCGACGGCGGAGCCCGGCGTCGCCTTCGACCTGCGGCAATTCCGCTTCATCGGCAACACGACCGACAGCCAGAACGTGATGACGGCCTGGCACGCGAGCGGCGTGCGCACCATCGAGGACGCGAAGAAGCGCGAGATGGCGCTCGGCGCCTCGCCCGGAAACACCGGCATTTATTACGCGCGCGCGCTCAACCAG
This sequence comes from uncultured Hyphomicrobiales bacterium, assembly GCA_903884435.1. Classification (GTDB taxonomy): domain Bacteria; phylum Pseudomonadota; class Alphaproteobacteria; order Rhizobiales; family Beijerinckiaceae; genus Terripilifer. Next base: position 2,482 of record CAISEY010000382.1, read on the forward strand.
ATGATCGGCACGAAGTTCAGGATCATTTCGGGCTATCCCGGCGGCAACGAGATCAATCTCGCGATGGAGCAGGGCGAAATCGAGGGCCGCGCCTCGATCACCTGGGCGGGCTGGAAATCGACCAAACCGCACTGGATCGCCGAGAAGAAAATCGTGATTTTCCTCCAGGCCGGGCAATCGCGGAATCCCGAACTCGCTGACGTGCCCCTGATGCACGAACTCGCGACCAACCCGGAAGACCGGCAATTGCTGGAATTTCTCTCCGCCAGCGTCTCCATCGCGCGGCCGCTGATCGCCTCGCCCGGCGTGCCGCCGGAGCGGATCGCGGCGCTGCGAAAGGCTTTCGACGAGGCCGTGAGATCGCCGGAACTGCTGGCCGAAACGGCCAGGATGGACATGGACATCAGCCCGCTCGGCGGCGCGGAGTCGCAACGGATTTCCGACGCCATCGTCAACGCGGCGCCCGCCGTGGTGGCGCGCGCCAGGGCGATCATGAGCGAAGCGAAATAACGCTCACAGGCGCGCGAGGCGTTTCAGCGCCCTGCCCGCCTGCCGCGCGAACAGGCCGGGCAACGCGTCGTATTCACGCCGGCCCGCGAGAATGTCGAGATAACCGCGCTGCAACACGCCCGCGCGGGAGAAGGCGCGCGTGAAGAGGCCATGGACCGGCGCCGGATAAATCAGCCAGCGCCAGAAGCGCGCGTCGCGAAAGCCGCGCGTCAGCCCGGAAATTTCGGAGAAATAACGATCCGCCGGGACGACGCCGGGGCTCGCGAGGCTGTCGAGGATCGCCCGTCCCGCCGCCGCCCCGCTCTGCATGGCGAAGGCGATGCCCTCGCCGGTGATCGGGTCGGCGAAACCCGCCGCGTCGCCGGCGAGCAGGACATTGTCGCGTCCCGGCCGGCGACGATAATCGCCGAAGGGAATGTACTGGCCTTTCACGCGATAGTTCGCCGCGTCGAGATTTTTCAGCGCGAGATAGTCGGCGAGGCGCGCCTTCATGTCGGGATTGCGCGCGTGAATTCCCGCGACGCCGATCGTGTGCGTGCGGTGTTTGGGAAACACCCAGCCATAGCCCCAGCTGGCGGCGGAAAAGTCGATTTCGAGCCTGTCGCCCTGCTCCGGCAGATGGTCGCGGGGAACCTCGACCTCGAGGCCGAAGCCAATCGTCGTGGGAAGGAAGGCCGCTCCGCAAAGCGCCTTCGCCACCATGCTGTTGACGCCGTCGGCGCCGACGAGATGCCTGAAACGAATTTCCGCGCCGTCCCCGGGCGTCAACGCGCCATGGGCGAGATCGACGCGCGCGATCCTGGTTTTCAGCATGAGCGTCGCGCCCGCCGCGCGCGCGAGGCCCAGCAGATACTCGTCGAAATCGCGGCGCATGGTCAGAAAGACGCCGGTCTGATCCGTCGCGCCGCCGATCAATCGACCATTCGAGCGGAATTCGATGTCGGCGGAGGGCAGGAACAATCTCCCGTCCCAGGAACGGCCAAACACGGATTCAAACACGCTCCGGCCGCGCCCGGTCACGCCGCCGCCGCATAATTTGTCGCGCGGGAAATCGCTCTTGTCGATCAGACACACGCTCGCGCCGCCCGAGGCGAGGGTGAACGCCGCCGCGCTGCCCGCCGGGCCGCCGCCAATCACCACTGCGTCGAAGACTTCGATGGACCCCGCGTCGGCCAAGGCGTCGTTTCCGATGCGCGCCGGAAACAGCTCCGGCGCGGGGCGCGAGACATACACGCTGCCGGCGGAAGCGGGCAACGGCGATTGACGGCGGACGGCAATCCCTGTCTATCGTGCCCCGAACCCCTTCGCGCCGGACGCCGCGCCCATGAACCGTTTCGAACGCCCCCCTTCCACGCCCGGCCTGGCCCAGGTCGATTATCTCGACGGGGATTTCCGCGTGATCCGGCCCGGCGCCTTCGTGCGCTGCGCGGTCACGGGCGAGCCGATTCCGCTGGAAGAATTGCGCTACTGGGACGTGACGCTCCAGGAGGCCTACTCCAGCCCGCAGGCGAAACTGACGCGTCTCGGCGTCAAGGTGAAGCTTTCAGGCGACTGATCGACGGCGCGCGCGGGCAAGCGCGTCCAGGATGAGCTTCCGCAATCCCTTCACGTCCGCGATGTCCATGCGCACGGGAACCGCGACCGCCCCGAAATTCGGCGGCAAGCGCGCGGCGTCCTTTTCCGTGGTGACGAGAATCGCCTCGCGCGCCCGCGCCTCGCCCGAGAGCGCCCCGAGTTCCGCCGGCGTGAACCGGTGATGATCGGGAAAGGGCCGTTCCGCCTCGATCCCCGCGCCCATATCGCGAAGGGTCGCGAAAAACTTCTCCGGCCGGCCAATGCCCGCGAAGGCGACGACGCGCGCGCCGCCGAGCCTCGCGGACGCGGCGGAATCGGGGACGAGGCGCGCGTGAAAAACCGGCTTTCCGGGGGCTTCGGCCACGGCGCGCTCGCCCGGCGGCCCTTCGCCGGAGACGACGAGCGCGTCGAACCAGCCAAGCTGATCGGCGAAGGCCGCGCGCAGTGGCCCCGCCGGCACGCAAAGCCCGTTGCCAAGACCGGCGCCGCCATCGACGACCGCGAAGGTGAGATCCTTGCGCAAGGCGGGGTTCTGCATTCCGTCGTCCATGACGACGACGGTGGCGCCCTCCCCCGCGGCCATCCGCGCGGCGGCGGCCCGGTCGGCGCAGACGAAGACCGGCGCGACGCGCGCCAGCAACAGGGGCTCGTCGCCCGCCAGCGCCGCGTCGTGGCGCGCCGGATCGACCCGCAGGGGCTTGCCGCGGATCGCGCCGCCGTGGCCGCGCGAAACGAACGCGGGTTTTTCCCCCGCCTCGATCAACAGCCGCGCGATTTCGAGGGCGAGCGGCGTCTTGCCGGCGCCGCCGGCGGTCGGGTTGCCGACGCAGATCACCGGAACGCCGCAACGCGCGCCCTCGCGGGCCATGCGGCGGCGGGTCGCGAACGCGTAGAGCGCGCCCGCCGGCGCCAGCAAAAGCGCGGCGAAGCCGGGCCTTTCCCGCCACCAGAAGGAAGGCGCGCGCATCAGCGCTCCTCCACCTGCATTTGCATGAACCAGGGCTCCAGAGCGTTCAGGATCGCGCTCGTCGCGCCGCCGAATTTCTCGACGGTTTCCCCCGCCGCGCGCGCCTGGCGCCGCAACCGCGCGGGATCGGCGAACAGACCCGCGAGCGCGCCGGCGAGCGCGTCGGCGTCGTTCACGACGCTCGCCCCGCCGGACGCGTCCAGCGCCGCGTAAACCTCCAGAAAATTGGAGACGTCGGGGCCGTGCAGCACGGTCGCCCCGAGCTTGGCCGGCTCGATCGGGTTCTGCCCGCCCTTTTCGCCGCCGAGAGACTTGCCGACAAAAACAACATTGACCAGCCTGTAGAACAGGCCGAGTTCGCCCATCGTGTCGGCGACATAAAATCGCGTCGAGGAGTCAATCGTTCCTCCCGCGGATCGCAACGTCGCGGGAACGCCAAGCTGGCGCGCCCGCGCGACGATCCCCGGACCATGCTCGGCGTGGCGCGGAGCGACGATCGTGACCAGCGATGGCAGGATCCGCGACAGTTTCGCGTGGACGGCGACGACGACGGCGTCGTCGCCCGGATGGGTGGAGGCTGCGAGCCAGACCGGCCGCGCGCCAACGCCCGCCGCGAGCCGCGCCAGCTCCATCGGATCCACGGGCGGAGCGGGCACGTCGTATTTCAGATTGCCGGCGACCTGAACGCGGATCGCGCCGAGGCTCGCGAGCCGGGCGGCGTCGCCCTCCGTCTGGGCGAGGCACAGATCGACGCGGCCAAGGATCGCGCGAATGAGGCCGGGCGCGCGCCGCCAGCGGTCGTGCGAGCGCTCGGACAGGCGCGCGTTGACGAGCGCCAGCGGAATTCCGCGCGCGTGAACCTCGTGCAGCAGGTTCGGCCAGAGTTCGGATTCGGCGAACAGGACGATGTCGGGCCGCCAGTGCGTCAGGAAACGACGGGCGAATTGCGGCGCGTCCCACGGCGCGAACTGATGCGCGGCGCCAGCGGGAAGCCGCGTTTTCAGAATGTCCGCCGAGGTTTTCGTGCCGGTCGTGACAAGGGTGCGCAAGCCGCGCGCGCCCAGCCCCGCCGTGACGGGCAACAGCGCGAGGCTTTCCCCGACGCTCGCCCCGTGCAGCCAGGCGAGCCGGCCCGAGGGCCGCGACAAGGAGGCGTAGCCGAGCCGTTCGCGCTGGCGCGCCGAATCTTCCTTGCCGCGCCGCAGCCGCCATTGCAGCAGGAGCGGCGCCAGCGGACCGGCGGCGGCCGCGGCCGCCCGATAAATATTCAGAAGCGGGCTTTCGGCGGTCACGCGCCCGTCTCCGCGGCGGCCACGCCTGGCGCCGGCGCGCCCAGAAGAACGCCGGCGCGCGCGTGAACCTCGTGCAGCAGGTTCGGCCAGAGTTCGGATTCGGCGAACAGGACG
>CAISEY010000383.1 GCA_903884435.1 uncultured Hyphomicrobiales bacterium
AAGCCGAGGTTTTGCGCCCCCGTGAGTTCCGGGGGGATCGCGTAGGGCAGGCCGGAGGAGCCGAAATAATTCTGGAACAGGCCCTGGAAGATCAGCGCGAGGCCGAAGGTCAGCAGCAATCCGTAGAGATGATCGAGGCCCGCGAGCCGGTGCAGCATCGCGCGTTCGAGGAACATGCCAAAGGCGCCCATGATCAGCGGCGTCAGCGCGAGCGCCCACCAGTAGCCGAGGCCGAGCGTGTCGAGCAGAAACCACGCGCAGAACGCGCCCATCATGTAGAGCGCGCCATGCGCGAAGTTGATGATGTTCAGCATGCCGAAAATCACGGCGAGCCCAAGACTCAACAGGGCGTAGAACGACCCGTTGATGAGGCCGACGAGCAATTGGGCGAACAGCGCCTGCGTGCTGATGTTGAACATGAGGGGTCCGGTCCGGGCGCGCTCCTTCTCCCGCGCCGCGGGAGAAGGAGTTTCGACGCTCTCGCTATTTCTTCACGAGCGGGCAAGCGCTCTGGCTCAGTGGCGTGAACGCCTCTTCCGCCGGGATCGTCGCGATCAGCTTGTAATAGTCGAAGGGGCCCTTCGATTCCTCGGGCTTCTTCACCTCGAAGAGGTAGCCGGGGTGAATCTTGCGGCCGTCGGCGCGGATGACGCCCTTGCCGAACAGCGGATCGTCGGTCGGGATTTCCTTCATCTTCGCGACGATCTTCGCGCCGTCGTGGACGTTGCCGCCCATGGCGTCGAGCGTCTTGAGATAGTGGATCACCGACGCGTAAATGCCGGCCTGCACCATCGTCGGCATCGCCTTGTTGCGCATCCGCTCGCCGAACCGCTTGGAGAAGGCGCGCGTGCCGTCGTTCATGTCCCAGTAGAACGTTTCGGTGAATTGCAGGCCCGCGGTCATCTTCAGGCCGAGCGAATGCACGTCGCTGAGAAACAGCAGCAGCGCCGCGAGCTTCTGGCCGCCGGCGGCGATGCCGAATTCCGCCGCCTGCTTGATCGAGTTCGTCGTGTCGCCGCCCGCGTTGGCGAGGCCGATGATCTTCGCCTTCGAGGCCTGCGCCTGCAGCAGGAAGGACGAAAAGTCCGACGAGTTCAGCGGATGTTTCACCGAACCGATGATCTTGCCGCCGTTGGCGGTCACGACGGCGGCGGTGTCGCGCTCGAGCGCCTGGCCGAAGGCGTAGTCCGCCGTCAGGAAAAACCAGGAATCGCCTCCCGCCTTGACGACGGCCTTGCCGGTTCCGTTGGCGAGCAGATAGGTGTCGTAGGTCCAGTGCACCGTGTTGGGGGTGCAGGCGGAGCCCGTGAGATCGGAGGTCGCCGCGCCGGAGTTCATGTAAACGACGTTCTTGTCCTTCGCGACGCCGGCGACCGCGAGGCCGACGCCGGAGTTCAGCACGCCGAACAGACTGTCGACCTTGTCCTGGTCGATCCACTGGCGCGCCACGTTGACGCCAACGTCCGGCTTGTTCTGGTGATCGGCGGAGACGACGTCGATCTTCCAGCCCTTCGCGGCGAGGCCCGAATCCTCGATCGCCATTTGCGCCGCGAGCACGGAGCCCGCGCCGCCCACGTCGGCGTAGAGTCCGGACATGTCGTCGAGCACGCCGATCTTGACGTTCTTGTCCTGGGCGAGCGCGCCGCCGCTGGCCGCGAGCGCCGCGGCGAAAGCCAGCGCTGATATGCAATGCTTCATCATCAGTCTCCCTTTCAGAAACAGACGGCGCTAGACGCCGAGGTATTCGTGGAGCTTTCCCATGTTGGCGGGGAGGTCCGCGTTCGCGAAGGCGTCGATGACACGGCCATGCTCCATCACGTAGTAACGGTCGGCGACCCTGGAGGCGAAACGGAAGTTCTGTTCGACCAGCAGGATCGTGAAACCCCGCTGCTTCAGCCGGGCGATGGTGTGGCCGATCTGCTCGATGATGACGGGCGCGAGGCCCTCGGTCGGCTCGTCCAGCATCAGCAGCCGCGCGCCGGTGCGCAGGATGCGCGCGATGGCCAGCATCTGCTGCTCGCCGCCGGAAAGCTTTGTCCCCTGGCTCGTGAGCCGCTCGCGCAGATTGGGAAAGAGTTCGAAAATCTGTTCGAGGTCCAGCCCGCCGTCGGCGATTTTCGGCGGCAGCATGAGATTTTCCCGCACGTCGAGGCTCGCGAAAATACCGCGCTCCTCGGGGCAGAGAGCGATTCCGAGCCGGGCGATCCGGTCGGAGGTCAGGCCGATGGTCTCGACCCCCGCGCGACGGACCGAGCCGGTGCGCTTTCCGACGATGCCCATGATCGATTTCAGCGTTGTCGTCTTGCCCGCGCCGTTGCGCCCGAGCAGCGTCACGACCTCGCCCTCGCGCACCGCGAAATCGACCCCGTGCAACACATGGGACTCGCCATACCAGGCTTGCAGTCCCTTCACGTCGAGCAGCGCCGCCTCACTCACGGGAGGCTCCAAGATAGGCGCGCTGAACTTCCGCGTTGGCGGAAACCGCGGCGTAGTCGCCTTCGGTGAGGATTTGCCCGCGTGTGAGCACGGTGATCGTGTCTGAAAGATCGGCGACGACCTTCAGATTGTGTTCGACCATGAGGATGGTCCGGTTCGCCGACGCCCGGCGAATGAGATCGACCACCTTGTCGATGTCTTCGTGGCCCATGCCCGCCATGGGCTCGTCGAGCAGCATCAGCTCGGGCCCGAGCGCCAGCGTCGTGGCGATTTCCAGCGCCCGCTTGCGGCCATAGGGCATTTCGACCGCCTGCGTTTCCGCGAATTCGCCAAGGCCCACGTCGTCGAGCAGCGCCAGCGCCTGGCCGTTGAACGTGTCGAGCGCGTGTTTCGAGCGCCAGAAGTCGAAATTGTCGCCGCGCTGGCGTTGCAGGGCGACGCGCACGTTCTCCCGCGCGGTCAGATGCGGGAAGACGGCGGAAATCTGGAACGAGCGCACGAGCCCCATGCGCGCCACGTCGGCGGGCTTCGAAGCGGTGATGTCGCGGCCCTTGTAGAGGATGGTTCCGGCGGAGGGATCGAGGAACTTCGTCAGGAGATTGAAGCAGGTCGTTTTGCCGGCGCCATTGGGGCCGATCAGCGCGTGGATCGAGCCCTTGCGCACCCGCAAATTCACGTCGCGAACCGCCACGAACCCACGAAATTCCTTCGTGAGCCCTCGCGTTTCCAGAATGATCTCGTCCGACACGCCGCGCGAACCCCCGGCGGGCGAAAATGCGCCCTCGCCCTGGAAACTAGGCGAAGCCGGCCCGATTGCAAGGCCGATTCCCCCCGTCGCCGCTTAGACTAAGGGCCTGGGGACGGCGGCGCTGCCGGGGATGTTCCGCGTTCCCGCCAGCCTTTCGCGTCCCGCGGGCGAGCGCTCCGCCTCACTCGAACTGGATTCCCGTCTCGGCGATCGCCCGCCGCCACCATTCGATGTCCGCGGGAATTTTCGCCGCGAATTCCTCCGGCGTGGAGGGGGTGATGTCGACGCCATGCACCTTCTCGCGCAATTCGGGAGACGCGAGCGCCTTGCCGATCTCGCGCGACAGCAGGCTCGCGAGCGGCTTTGGCGTTCCGGCGGGCGCGACGAAGCCAAACCAGACGTTGACTTCGTAGCCGGGTAGCCCCGCTTCCTGCATGGTGGGGATCTCCGGCGCCGCCGGCGAGCGTTTCGTGTCGCTCATCGCGAGGACGCGCAGGGTTCCCTGTCTGACGATTTCCGCGCCCGAGGCCTCGAAGGTCATGTCGACATGGCCGTTCATCACGTCGACGAGGCCCGGTCCCGCGCCCTTGTAGGGGACGTGAATGATGTCGACGCCCGCCCGCGCCTTGAAGAGTTCGCCGGCGAAATGGCTCGCCGTCGCGTTGCCGCCCGAGGCGTAGGTCAGCTTGCCGGGCTTCGATTTCGCCAGCGCGATCAGCTCCGCGATGGAGTTCACCCCGAGAGCCGGATTGACGATGAGGTAAAACGCGGAATTGAAGGCCAGCGCGACCGGCGTGAAGTCGCGAACGGGATCGTAGGCCAGGTTTCTCTGCGAATTGGGATTGACCGCCATCGTCGTCGCGCTGGTGAACAGCAGCGTGTGCCCGTCGGGCGCGGCTTTCGCCGCGGCGACGGTGCCCATGATCGTGCTCGCGCCGGGAATGTTCTCGATGATGACGGACTGGCCCAGTTGCTCCTGCAACGCCCGTCCCACGAGGCGTGGCAGAATGTCCCCGAGACCGCCCGCCGAATAGGGCGAAATGATCCGGAGGGTGCGCGAGGGAAAGTCCTGCGCGCTGGCGGCGCCAGTCGCGAGGGCGAGAATGCAGAACGCGAACCACGCGTGCTTCATCGCTCCACCGTCATCGTCATGAATGTCTCCCCCCGTCAGCCGATCTGCGTCTTCTGCACGCGTCCGCTGTTTTCGACGAACCAGCGTTCGCTGGTCATCGGGACGGCCTTCAGGCGCTTGCCGATCCACTCCGCCTGGTAGATTCGCGGTTCCGGCCCGTTGGCCGTCGCGGGGCCGCTCAGGGAGTGGCGCGAATCCTGGTAGACGACGAGTTGCCTCGGCCCGCCGAGCGCCTTGATGAAGGCTTCCGTGTGTTCGAGCGCGCAAAGCTCGTCGGCCTCTCCCGCGAGCACGAGGAAGGGCGCCCTGATGTTCGGCGCGAAATCCTTCCAGTCGATGGTCTTGCGGAATTTTTCGAATTCCGCCTCGTCGTGCACGCCCGACATGAACATGAAGCGCTTCTTGAACGTGGGCGAGGCCTCGTCGAAGATCGCGTGTCCGCCCGGATCGTAGCAGGTGCCGGTCACGGCGCAGGCCTTGAAGGCGGGCTCGTCCGAGATCATCGCCGCCGAGAAGAACGAGCCGAAGCTCGAGCCCGTCGCGGCGATGCGGTTCGCGTCGATCTCGGGCCGCGCGCGCAGCCATTTCACGACTTCCTTGCCGGTTTCGATCCAGCCATCCACGTTGACGAATATGCCACGCACCGGCGATTCCCAGTATCCCGGCCCCTCGATGGCGAGCACGGCGTAGCCGCGCGTCATCCAGCTGTCGGCGTAGAGCGCGACCGAACGCTCCTTGAAACCGTCCATGCCGGGCACCGCGACGATCACGGGAACCTTCTGTCCCGGCTGGTAGGTCGGCGGCAGATGGAACACGCCGGGCACCGACTTGCCGCGATACGGAATTTCCACCCACTCGATCTTGTGATCGGCGAGCTTCATGTATTTGGTGAAGTTCTCGCGCTTCTTGTCGTTGTAGTGGCGGATGCGCGGACCGTGTTCCTCGAGGCCCCACATGGCCGTCGCCCAGTAGGCGGCGGCGAAGTAGTAATTGTCGCGCGCGGGAACGAGCGCCTCGTCCTTCTCGAATTCCTGCGCGCTGGCCTCGCGGCGCTTCGCCAGCGCCTCGAAGGCGGGGATGATGTCGGCGTATTTCTTCACGCGCTGGCGAAGCCCGATCATGTCGTTTTGCACGTCGAGGCCGCAGGAGCGCAGCAACACGTTCGTGTGGCTCTGGTCCCAGTCGACGCCATTGGCCTGAATGATGTTGTCGAGCACCCAGCGCTGGTCGACCCAGCGCTTCATCCGCGGCTCGCCACTCGGAAAGCCGTCCTCGGCGCGCGCGAGCGAGGCGCTGGCGGCGGCCGCGGCGGCGAGCGGAACGGAACGCAGGAACTGGCGGCGGTGCATGAGTCTCTCCCTGGGCTTCGCGCTTCGGCGGAATGGGCGCGCGGCGCGGATCATGCCCGCGCGCGCCGCGGGTGGCAAGGCGCGGGCTCGCGTCTTCAGCCCGCGGCCTTCGCCGCCTGTTCGTGCTCGCGCAAAATGTCGCCAAGACCCGCCGGCGGCGTGCGGCCGAGACCGCAATAGGCCGCGAGGCCGAAGTCGGGCAGGAACTTGCGCGCGATGGCGAGGCGTTTTTCAAACGTGTCCATGTGATGGACCATGCCGAGATAAATTCGCGCGCCGCGGGGCTTCAGACGGGCGAGCGGCGCGTAGAAGGCGTCGTCGAGCCGGTCGAGCGCGGGAATGTGCATCCAGTCGACCTGGCGTCCCGAGGCGTCGATCATTCCGTTGGCGAGATCGACGGTCGCCGAGAGATCGTCCGGCGCGAAGCGCGGCCAGCCGCCCAGCGTGCCGAAACACAGATGGTGGCCAAGCGCGACGCCCGCTGGAATCAACGGCGAGAGCGCCCGCATTTGCGCCACGTTCCGCTCGATGGCTCCGTCTTTCGGCAGGCCGGGCACGGCTCCGTAAGCGTCCTGAACCTCGGTGGAGCAATCCCACTGGATCGCGAGGTCTTCGTGGGGAATCTTCGCGCAAATCATGGCCACCTCGGCGGCGACTGCCTCCTGGTAGGCCTCGCGCAGAATCTCGCAGTCGCCCGCTTTCGGAAACAGCCGCGGCGGAGCCGCGCTGTTGGGGCTCGCGATCGAAACCTGAAACCGCAGGCCCTTTCTGAGTTCGCCTTTTTCGCGCAATGTCCTGAACACGAACCACGAGTTCAGGGCGTCGCGCGCGTAGCCAAGCCGCCAGCCGGGATCGCCAAAGCGGATTTTCGTCACGCCGTCGCGCACCCTGAACAGCCAGCTTTCGCCGGCGTGGCGTGGCGCGACGCGCGCGGCGCCGTTTTCGTCGAGCGCCGGTCGCTGGACGATTTCGAGATCGGGATGCAGGGCGAAGACCTGATAGTGAATGCGACTGATCCAGTGGGTGCGCGGGCCGACCTCGCCATCCGGCATGGCCGGCAAATGGCTTCCGAGCCTGCGTCCGAAAGTCTCGAAGACTTCGGGAACCGTGTCGTAGGGGATGCTGCCAACCAGCAAGAGGTCCGCGCTCATTCTGCTCTCCATCGTGGCCGGGCGCCGGCGCCCGCGTGTTCGGGGAAGGTCGTCCGCGGATGTCGTCTATTGCGGCTCGATGTCGAGTTCCGTCGCGAGGTCGCGCCAGCGCTTTTGTTCAAGGCGGATGAATTCGCCCGTGCTTTCGGGCGTGCCGGCGCCGCTCGTGGCGAGGCCCAGCGCGGCGAGGCGTTTGGGCGCTTCCGGCGTGCGCAGGAACTGGTCCACCGCCTTGTTGAAGCGTTCCGCGACGTCGGCGGGCGTTCCCGCCGGCGCTACGATCACGAAAAATCCGTCGAGAACCGCGCCTGGCAGGGTTTCGCTCACGGTGGGCAGTTCTGGCAGGCCGGGAAAGCGCCGCGCGGAAAAAACCGCCAGCGGACGAATGTCGCCCGAATCGACGAACACCTGCGTCGCGGCGATGGAGCTGACCAGCACCGGCACCTGTCCCGCCGCGACTTCCTGCGCCATTTGCGGCGCGGATTTGTAGGAGACTTCGGACATGTTCATCGCGGCGCGGCGGTTGAGCAACCGCCCGGACACGACGCCCGCGCCCGCCGTCGCGTCGACGGCGTAGTTGACCTTGCCGGAATTGGCCTTCGCGTAGGCGATCAGTTCGGACAGGGTTTTCACGGGCAGGTTTTTGTTCACGCCCGCCATCTGCGGCGCGAGATCGGCGACCATCGCCACCGCCGAAAAATCGGTCGCGGGATTGTAGGGAAGCTGCTTGAACGAAACCGGATTGATCGCCATTCCCGACGTGTTGGTGAACAGGAACGTGTAGCCGTCCGGCGCGGCGCGCGCCGTGGTCTGATGCGCGGGAATGCCCGAGGCGCCCGCGAGATTTTCGACGTAAACCGATCCGCCGATCGCCTTCGAGACCTCGTTCGCCATCAGGCGCGCCATGAGATCCGTCGCCGATCCCGGCCCGGTCGGCACGATCAGCCGCACGGGCTTGACCGGCCAGGATTGCGCGACAGCGGGCGAGGCCAGGGCGAGCGCGCCGGCGAGCAGACACCAGCGCGGGATTCGGAATTTCATCGGGCGTTCCTCGACGTCTGTTGTCCCGATACCTCTCATTTTCGCGCGCGGCGCGCCAGCGAATTCCCCGGATGGACTTGTGCGGGCGACCGGGATCGGGCACTTTCGCGCGACGAACGGGAGGTCGTACGATGGCTTATACAATTGAGGTCAATGGCGCGAAACGCACCGTCGATGTCGACGCGGACATGCCGCTCCTGTGGGTGCTGCGCGACGAACTCGACCTGAAAGGCAGCAAATTCGGCTGCGGCGCGGGCCTCTGCGGCGCCTGCACCGTGCACGTCGATGGCAAGCCGACCCGCTCCTGCCAGATCGCGGTTTCCGCGGTTGGAGCCGCGCCCGTCGCCACCATCGAAGGCATGGCCGCCAACCCGGTCGGCAAGAAACTCCAGGCCGCGTGGATGGAGCTGGACGTGCCGCAATGCGGCTATTGTCAGGCGGGGCAGATCATGTCGGCGACGGCTCTGCTGACGAAGACGCCGCGTCCGACCGACGGCGACATCGACGCGGCGATGCGCGGCAATGTCTGCCGCTGCTGTAGCTACACGCGCATTCGCGCGGGAATCAAACATGCCGCGGAGGCGAAATAATCATGGTTGACCTCGCCATCCAGACCGCCAGCAATGGCCTGAACCTGTCCCGCCGCGCCCTGCTGCGCGCCAGCGCCGTCGCCGGCGGCGGCTTCCTGCTGCAGGCCACGCTGCCCCGCGTGGCGGCCGCGGCCGGGGGCGAAGCCCCCGCCATCACCGCCTTCGTTCGCATCGCCGCCGACGGCGCGATCACCATCCTGTCGAAAAACCCGGAAATCGGGCAGGGCATCCGGACGATGCTGCCGATGATCATCGCCGAGGAGCTCGATGTCGCCTGGAAGGACGTCCGGATCGAACAGGCGCCGCTGGACGAAGCCAGATTCGGCCGCCAGCACGCGGGCGGCAGCACGGCGACGCCGGAGAATTACGATCCCCTGCGCCGCGTCGGCGCAGCTGGCCGCCAGATGCTCGTCGCCGCGGCCGCGCAGGGCTGGAGCGTGCCGCCCGCCGAGTGCGAAACCGAGGCCGGCGTTGTTCATCATCGCAAGAGCGGGCGGTCCATGACCTACGGGGCGCTCGCGGAGAAGGCTTCGGCGCAACCGGTGCCCGATCTCGCGACCGTGAAGCTGAAGGATCCGAAGACGTTCCGGATCATCGGGCAGCGCGTCCGCGGCGTCGAAACTCCGAAAATCGTCACGGGACAGCCGCTGTTCGGCATTGACGTCACGATGCCCGGAATGTTGCACGCCGTCTTCGAGAAATGTCCGGTGTTCGGCGGCGCGGTGAAAAGCGCGAATATCGACGCGATCAAGGCCTTGCCCGGCGTCCACGACGCCTTCATCGTCCGGGCGGGCGAGGCCAATCCCTCGAAGGATCCCGAAGGTCTGGTCGATGGCGTCGCGATCGTCGCGAAAAGCTGGTGGACAGCCAGCAAGGCGCGCGAAAAGCTGGAGATCGTCTGGGACGAGGGCCCGACGGCCACCCACAGCAGCGAGGGCTTCGCGGCGCAGGCGGACAAGTTCGCGTCGGGCGCTCCCGCTGCCTCGCTGCGGCGCGACGGCGACGTGGCGACCGCGCTCAAGGGCGCGGCGAAGGTGGTGGAAGCCGCTTATACCTACCCCTTCCTGTCTCATATCGTTCTCGAGCCGCAGAACTGCACGGCGCATTTCAGGGACGGCAAGATCGATCTCTGGGCGCCCGCGCAAAATCCGGGGCCGGGCCAGAAACTCGTGTCGAAAACCCTCGGCGTTCCGGAGAAGGACGTCGTGGTTCACATGACGCGCGGCGGCGGCGGCTTTGGCCGCCGGTTGCAAAGCGACTTCATGGCCGAAGCCGCGTGGATTTCCCGAAAAGTGGGCGCGCCGGTCAAGCTGCTCTGGAATCGCCGCGACGACATGCAACACGATTTCTACCGGCCGGCCGGGTTCCATTATTTCAAGGGAGGTCTCGACGACAAGGGCGCGCTCGTCGCCCTTTCCGATCATTTCGTGACCTTCGGCAAGGGGGGCAAGCCCGCCAATTCCTCCGCCACCATGCCGGACACGGAATTCCCCGCCCAGCTCGTGCCGCATCTCGAATACGGCCAGTCGGTCATTGAATTCGGGATTCCGACGGGGCCGATGCGCGCGCCGCGCTCCAACGCGCTTGGCTTCGTCTTCCAGTCCTTCATCGACGAACTCGCCCACGCCGCCGGCAAGGATCCCGTGGATTTCCGTCTCGCCCTGCTGGGCGAACCGAAGATCCTTCCGGGCGCGCCGGGCAAGCCGGACCCGCTGCGCGATTTCAACACGGGGCGCATGCGCGACGTGCTTGTCCGCGTCGCGGAAGTGTCCGGCTGGAAGGAGCGCCATGCCTTGCCGAAGGGCACGGCGAAGGGCGTCGCCTTCTACTACAGTCATCTTGGCTATTTCGCAGAGGTGGTGCAGGCGACGGTTTCGGCGTCGGGCGCGATCAGGCTCGATCACGTCTGGGCGGTCGGCGACATCGGACGCCAGATCATCAATCCGCTCGGCGCCGAACATCAGGTGCAGGGCGCGGCGCTCGATGGACTGGGCGCGGCGCTCGGACAGGCCGTGACGATCGAGCGGGGGCGCGTCACGCAGGCGAATTTCGACAGCGTGCTGCCCCTGCGCATCGATCAGGCGCCGCCCGTCGAGGTGCATTTCATCACCAGCGATTTTCCGCCAACGGGTCTTGGCGAACCGGCGCTGCCGCCGGTGCTGCCCGCGCTCTGCAACGCCATCTTCGCGGCGACCGGCAAGCGTATTCGCAGCCTGCCGATCGACACGCAAATGCTGCGGGCCTGAACATCCGGACGTCGGAGGGCGGCGGGGAGCTTCGCGGTTTTTGAACGCCGCCGGCGGCGCGTCCGGCGAACGGACGCGCCTGGTCCGCGGCGGCGTCGAACGTGTATAAGGGACCGGCCGGGCGTTTCGTTCGCCGGCTCGCCACCCGATGTCTGGAGTTATGAAAATGACGGATGCGCCCGCCTACACGCCGCCCAAGGTCTGGATCTGGAACAAGGCGAGCGGGGGCCGTTTCGCGAACATCAACCGCCCGGTCTCGGGGCCAACTCATGACAAGGATCTGCCGGTCGGCCGTCACCCGCTTCAGCTCTATTCGCTGGCGACGCCGAATGGCCAGAAGGTCACGATCATGCTGGAGGAGTTGCTGGCGCTCGGGCATGCCGGCGCGGAATACGACGCCTGGCTGATCAGGATCGGCGACGGAGACCAGTTCGGCAGCGGCTTCGTCGGCGTCAATCCCAATTCGAAGATACCGGCGCTTCTCGATCGCGGCGGCGCGAAGCCGATCCGGGTCTTTGAATCCGGCGCGATCCTCCTCTACCTCGCGGAGAAATTCGGGGCCTTCCTGCCGACGGAGGCGGGGGCGCGCGCGGAATGCCTTTCTTGGCTGTTCTGGCAGATGGGAAGCGCGCCTTACGTCGGCGGCGGCTTCGGTCATTTCTACGCCTACGCGCCCGCGAAGATCGAATACGCCATCGATCGCTTCGCCATGGAGACGAAACGCCAGCTCGACGTGCTCGATCGCCGCCTGGCGGAAAATCAATATCTCGCCGGCGAGGACTACACGATCGCCGATGTCGCTGTCTTTCCATGGTACGGCGGTCTGGCGAAGGGGTGGCTCTACGGGGCGGAGGAATTCCTTCAGGTGCGGGAGTACAAACACGTTCAGCGCTGGGCCGACGCGATCCTGGAGCGTCCCGCCGTCGCGCGCGGCCGCATGGTCAACCGCGTCTCTGGCGAGCCCTCCGGACAGTTGCATGAACGTCACGACGCCAGCGATTTCCAGACGAGGACGCAGGACAAAATAAACGCGCCGAAATGAGCGGGGGCGGACAAGGCTTCCGTCATTGAAGGGTCGCCGTCGCGGTGTTTCATCGGCGTCGCGCCCGGCGCCGGCGAAGCAGTTTATTGCGTCGAAGCCGGGCTGGCCGCGCGCACCCGGCGCGCCGCCGCGACCCGGGCGAACTCAAATGGAGGATTGCCCATGACTTCCGTGAGCGCCCGTCAATCATCGCCAACGTCGGCTCCAGCCCGCGCGTCTGGCCTGGCCAGCGAAGAGATCGCCCCGGACGATGTCTGGAAGGCGCCGGCCAGCGAACTCATGGCGAAACTGTCGACGTCGCCGGCGGGGCTCGCCGCGGCCGAGGCCGCCTCCCGCCTCGCGCGTCACGGGTTGAACGTCGCGGCGGAGGACAAGCGAACGCCGCTCTGGCTGCAATTCCTGTCACGGTTTCGCAACCCCCTCGTCGTCATTCTTCTGATGGCGAGCGGCCTGTCCGCCGCCGCCGGCGACGTCGCCAGCTTTTTCATCGTCTTCACGATCATCATGATCAGCATGACGCTGGACTTTGTTCAGGAGGTGCGGGCTCAAAACGCCGTCGACGCGTTGCGACAATCGGTGGCGGTCAAGGGAAGCGTCAGGCGCGATGGCGCGGTTGTCTCCATTCCGATCGACCGGATCGCGCCAGGGGACATTGTCGAACTGATCGCCGGGGATCTCGTTCCCGCCGACGCGCGCCTGCTGGAAAGCCGGGATCTCTTCGTCAACCAGGCGCTGCTGACGGGCGAGCCCTATCCAGCGGAAAAGCTGGCGGGCGATGGCGCCGCCGACGCGGGCGGGCCGGCCGGCGCCGCCAACGCGGTCTTCGCCGGGACGTCCGTGATCAGCGGCACCGCGACCATCGTCGTCTGCCGGACCGGCGCGAGGACGCTGCTCGGCAATCTGGCCACGAGTCTGGCGGAAAAGCCGCCCGCGACCGCCTTTGTCGTGGGCATCCGGAAATTCGGCCTCATGATCATGCGGTTCACGATCCTGATGGTCCTGTTCGTTCTCGTCGTGAACATCTCCTTTCATCGACCGGTTCTGGAGTCGCTGATGTTCGCGCTGGCGCTCGCGGTCGGACTGACGCCCGAACTGCTTCCGATGATCGTGACGGTGACGCTGGCGAGGTCGGCCATGGAGCTGGCGAAACGAAAGGTCATCGTCAAGCGCCTGTCGGCGATCCACGATCTGGGCGCCATGGACGTTCTGTGCACGGACAAGACCGGCACGCTGACCGAGGCCGCGATCAGGCTGGTCAAGACGATCGACGGCCGCGGGGACGAAAGCCCGCGCGCCTTTGTTTACGCCTGCGTCAACAGCAAGTTTGAAAGCGGGATGAAAAGTCCGCTGGACGAAGCCATAATCGCCGCGCGTCCCCTGGACATGGCGGGCTATGAAAAGATCGATGAAGTGCCCTTCGATTTTGAAAGAAGGCGCGTTTCGGTGCTGGTTCGTCACGAGGACAGTCATCGGCTGATCGTCAAGGGCGCGCCGGAAGACCTGCTGAAGCTCTCGCGACGATACGAGGACGCCGGGGGCGAGGAGCATGACCTCGACGAGGAAACGCGGCGCGTGTTTCAGGCGACGCTGGACGCCCTTGGCGCGCAGGGATACCGGGCCCTTGGCGTCGCGAGCCGGCGGGTCGACGCGACGCGCGCGACGGCGAGGATCACCGACGAGGTCGAGCTCGTGTTCTCTGGTTTCGCCGTTTTTCTCGATCCGCCGAAGGCCTCCGCCGGCGCCACGATCAAGGAACTCGCCGCGGCCGGGATCGCGGTGAAGGTGCTGACGGGCGACAATGAACTCGTCACGCGGCACGTCTTCGCCGAGATCGGCATTCCCGTCGCCGGCGTCCTCACCGGCGAAGACCTCGCGAACATGTCCGACGAGGCCCTGATCGGTCGGCTGCGTCAGGTCAATTTGTTTTGCCGGGTCAATCCCCAGCAAAAGCATCGCGTCCTCCTGGCTTTCAAGCGGCTTGGCCATGTCGTCGGTTTCATGGGCGACGGCATCAACGACGCTCCGGCGCTGCACGCCGCGGACGTGGGGATTTCCGTTGACGGGGCGGCGGATGTCGCGCGCGCCGCCGCCGACCTCATCTTGCTCGAACATGATCTGTCCGTTGTGCGGGCGGCGGTGTTCGAGGGACGGGGTGCGGTGCAGAACGTGTCCAAATACGTTTTGATGGGGTCCAGTTCCAATTTTGGAAACATGTTCAGCATGGCGGCTTCGGCGCTGTTTCTTCCGTTCCTTCCGATGTTGCCCATCCAGATATTGCTCAACAACCTTCTCTACGACGTGTCGGAGATCGCGATTCCCTTCGATTC
>CAISEY010000384.1 GCA_903884435.1 uncultured Hyphomicrobiales bacterium
CGCCGCTGCGCAAGCTCCGGCGCCTCAGGGCGGCGCGCCGGCCTGGGGCGGCGCTCCGGCGCAACCCCAGCAACCCCAGCCCGCGCCCTGGCAGCAACCACAGGCGGCTCCCGCCGCGGGTGGCGGATTTCTGAAAACCGCTCTTGGCGCGGCCGCGGGCGTCGCCGGCGGCGTGATGCTCGCCAATTCCCTGGGCGGGCTGTTTGGCGGACACCAGCAGCAGGCGAGCCATGGCTTTGGCGGCGGACATCCGCGCAACGACGACGATCTCCTGGACAAGCCCAGCCGGTTCGCCGGCGACGACTACGCGAGCAATGGACGGGAGGCGGCCGTTTATTCCAGCATCGACGACGGCCTCCCGGAGGCGAGCGACGCCAGCTACGAAGACACGGGCTCGACCGACGATTCGACGGACGTTTGAGCCACGCCAGACGAAGAAGCCGCCCCGCGCTGGCGCGAGGCGGCTTCCTCCTGTCCGCTCTGTCGAGCAGCCCCGGTTCCGGGCTCCCCGCCCGTTCCGGGGTGATTGGCTAGATCACCACGACCCTGGTCCCGACCCTGACGCGTTCGTAAAGATCCATGACGTCCTCGTTCATCATGCGGATGCATCCGGACGAGACGTTCTGGCCAATGGTGTGCGGCTCGTTGGTGCCGTGGATGCGGTACATCGACGACCCGAGGTAAAGCGCGCGCGCGCCCAGCGGATTGTTGGGCCCGCCGTCCATGTGGCGCGGCAAGTCGGGCCGGCGTTTGAGCATTTCCGGCGGCGGCGTCCAGCCGGGCCATTCCGCCTTCCGAGAGACGGTCTTCATACCCGCCCATTCGAAACCTGGCCGGCCCACGCCAATCCCGTAGCGAATGGCGCGGCCATTGCCCTGCACGAGGTAAAGGTGGCGGTTCGGAGTGTCGACGACGATCATGCCGGGGCCATGGGGACCGCGATAATCGACCTCCTGGCGCTGGAACTCGGCGGCGATGGCTCCGCGAACCGGCGACACGGGCTGCGCGTCGGGCGCGTAGGCGGCGCGCTGGTATCGGGGCTCCGGCCGCGGTTGCTGCTCGATATAGGCGGGCTGGCGCGCCGGGCGCCATTCCGGCGCCTGCACGGGCGCCGGCGGGCCAGGATCGCGACCCGTCATGATCAGTTCGAGAAACCCGCCGCCAAGGCCGCTCCCGCCCGTCGCGACGCGCTGGCGCCGCGGCGCGGACATGGGCATGGGCATGGGCGCCGGCTGGGCCGCTTCTGTTTCCGGACCGATGCCCGGGATGATGAAGGGGCCCTGTCCGGCCGCCCGCGCGCCGCTCGCGGCGGCAATGCCGACACCCGCGGCCAGAAGGGGCAATACCCAATGATGACGCATGACAACTCGCTCCTGGAACCGGGGCGGAAGCTCCCGTCCGCCGCCGCCCCGCTCCAGGGCGAACGCTCCGGTCCAATGCAGCCATCATATCTCGAAAGTTTAATTTCAACAGCGACTTCATACCCAATGGTTAGTTGAATATTATATTCATAATTTATCTTGTTAACGCGAAAATCGTTAAGGTTACGAAATCCGGAAATTTGCTGGTTAACGAATATCAGCGATGGCCGCCTGGCGACGTCGCGCGGCGCCAGTCCGCCCGTGTTGTCCGTACCGGCGGGCTCCCTTATGGTCGGCGAAGCGGCGAAGCGCGCCGACCGGAGATGAACGATGTTCGGACGATTGGCCTCGGCCGGTCTTCTCGCCCTGACGCTGACGGCCACGCGGGCCAGCGCCGACGCAGTGTCGGATTTCTACCGCGGCAAGAGCGTGCAACTCGTGCTCGGCTACGGGCCGGGCGGCGGCTACGATGTCTACGCGCGGCTCGTCGCGCGCTACCTCGGCAAATATATTCCCGGCGGGCCGACGGTGGTGGTCGTCAACATGCCCGGAGCGGGCTCGCTGCGCGCCACGAATTTCCTTTACGCCACCGCGCCGAAAGACGGGCTCACCATTGGCGCCTTCGCGCGCGACATGCCGCTGATGGGCGTGATGGGCGGCAATTCCAACGTCCAGTTCGATCCGCGCAAGTTCACCTGGCTCGGCTCCGTCTCGAGTTCGGCGAACGATTCCTATTTGCTGTTCCTGCGCAAGGACGCCGCGGCGCAATCGATCGCGGACGCCACGCGCCCCGGCGGCGCGCCCGTCGTGATCTCCGGCACGGCGGAAGGAGCCACCGGCAACGACGTCGCGATCCTCATGCGCGACACGATCGGCCTCAACGTCAAGATCATCAATGGCTATCCCGACAGCGGCGCGATGTTTCTCGCGGTCGACCGGAAGGAGGTCGACGGGCGCTTCGTCGGGCTTTCCGCCGTGAGTTCCGCGAAACCCGACTGGTTGAAGCCCGCCGCCAACATGCGCGTGCTCCTGCAATTCGGGCGGGCCGAGCGAAACCCGGCGTTCCCCGACGCGCCGACGGCGCGGGAACTCGCGAGGGACGAACGCGCCCGCGCGCTGATCGGCCTCGCCGAATTGCCCTACCAGTTGTCGCGCCCCATGGTCGCGCCGCCGGGCGTTCCCGCCGACCGGGCGAAGGCGTTGCAGGACGGGTTCATGGCGATGCAAGCCGACCCGGAATATCTCGGGGAAGCCGCGCGCCTCGGGCTCGACGTGAGCCCGGTCGACGCCGCGCGGGCGGCGAGGCTCGTCGACGAACTCGCGGTCGCGCCGCGCGATCTGATCGACTACATGAAAAAGCTGCAGCACCCGGAGCCGTGACCGGGCCGTTCACCGCTTCACGCGAATGGCCTCGCGGGTCTTGCGCTTGATGTCGTCGGGGCTCGCGTAGATTTTCGCGAGCAAGGCCTGCAATTCCTCGCCGGAGATCGGCCCGGTTTCAAGGTTCATCCTGCGAGCCTCGGCCAGCAGTTCGGGGTCTTTCCAGGTGTCCATGAACGCCTTGCGCAGGGCGTCGACGCGCTCTTTTGGCACGTCCGGCGCGACGAAATAGGGCCGGCCAAAGGTTTCCTGCGCGTAGATGATTCCGAGAATCGCCTTCTGCTCGTCGGTCCTGGCGAAATCGCCGCTCACCGGCACGCCGAGGGCCGACATTTCCGGGTCCGGCTTGATGCGCTCCTGGACCAGCAGTTTGATGCTGTCCTGCTTGAGATAATCGACATACTGGGTTTTCATGCTCGACCAGCCCATGCCGCACTGGCCGTGCACCTCGTTCTTGTCCATCGCCATGAACATTTCGCGGCTGCCAGGATAGCCGAAGACGACCTTGAATTTCGTGCCCAGCACGTTGTTGAGCAGGATCGGCAAATAGCCGGTGGATCCCGTTTCCGCCGTGCCGCCCATGACGGCATCGGTCGTGAAGGCCTCGGCGAAGCTCTTGATCGGAGCGTCCTTGCGCACGACGCAGAGGAACGCGTCCTCGTTGCCGCTGCCGATGTAATTGAGCTTCGTCGTGTCGTAGCGCAGCACGCCGGGGTCTTCGAGGATCGGGCCAAGCGGTTGCGTCGAGAATGGCGCGCCGATGACGGTGCCATCCTTTGGCGCGACGCCCGCGACGTAGCCCGCCATCGTGTTGCTCGCGGCGCCCGCCATGTTGCTGACGATCACGTTGGGGGCGCCGGGAATGTGCTTGCCCATGTGACGCCCGAGAATTCGCGCGTAGGTGTCGTAACCGCCTCCGGCGGAGGTGCCCACGAGAATCGACACGGTCTTGCCGCGCCAGACGGACGCGAGATCCTGCGCGGCGGCGGGGACCGCCGCGAGCGCGGCGACGACGGCGAAAGCAAGGCGCATGACGACATAACTCCCTATCGCTTCAGCCTGATCGCCTCGCGCGCCTTCAATTTCAGGTCCTCCGGGCTCGCGTAAATCCTGTTGAGCAGGGCCTGAAGGCGCGCGCCCTCGACGGGGCCGATCTCGGCGTTGATCTTCGCGGCGTCGGCGAGCAGCTCCGGGTCCTTCCAGGCGTCCATGAACGCCTTGCGCAGGGCCTCGACGCGCTCCTTCGGGACGCCGGGACCGACGAAGTAGGGACGACCGGAGACCCCCTGCGAATAGACGATCTCGAGAATGGCCCGCTGCTCCGGCGTTTTGGCGAAATCGCCGGCGCGCGGCACGCCGAGCCTGTCCATTTCCGGATGGCCCGCGAGGCTTTCCTGGAGAAAAAGAGCGACCTTTCCGCTCGCGAGAAGGTCGGCGTACTGGCTGTTCATGCTCGACCAGCTTTGCGCGCATTGTCCGTGAATTTCGCCGCGCTCGATGGCCACGATGAGGTCGCGCGTGCCGGGATAGCCGAAGACGACCTTGAATTTCGCGCCCAGAACATTGTTGAGCAGCACAGGCATGTAGCCGGTCGTCCCCGTCTCGCTGCTGCCGCCCATGATGATTTGAGTCGTCAGCGCGTCGGCGAAATTCCTGACCGGAGACGACTTGCCGACGATGCAGAGGAAAGAATCCTCGTTGGCGCTGCCGATGTAGTTGAACTTCGTCGCGTCGAAGCGCAGTTGCGCGGGATCGTCGAGAACGGGCGCGAGCGGCAACGTCGAGATCGACGCGCCGATGACGGTCCCGTCCTGGGGCGCGACGCCGGACACATGACCCGCCATGGCGAGACTGGACGCGCCGACCATGTTGCTGACGGTGACTTGCGGGTTGCCGGGAATGTGCTTGCCGAGATGGCGGCCGAGCAGGCGCGCGTAGAGATCGTAACCGCCGCCGGGGGGCATCCCCGCGAGAATGCTCACCGTCTTGCCGCGCCAGACGGAGGCGAGATCCTGCGCCGGCGAGGGCGTCGCGGCGAGGCAGGCCGAGACAGCCAGAATCATCCTTTTTCCAGCGCCCATGGCGTCCCCTCCTCGCGCCTCCCGCGCCGTCGTTACGGCGACGGCCTGAACCCCGCCTTGTAGAGCGCCGACAGATCGCTCCCCAGCCATTCGGTGGGGATAACCTTGTTGGAGCCCTCGGCGATGGACTTCTTGTAAAGAATGCCGCCGGCCGCCGCGAACTGGATGGCGAGGCCGGAATTGTTCTTGAAATAGATCACGCCTTTCGCGGGCGCGCCCCGTTCCGGTTGTTTGACGCTCGCCTTGCCCGTGAGGAGATCGCCAAGTTCATGAACGCGTTCCCGATCCACGACTCCTTCTTCGATGGGATCGAGCAATTCGGTCTGGCGATTGTCGACGACGCTTTCCCAGTCGTTGACGATGATGTCGGTCGCGCGTTCATAGGTGCGGCGATCGACCTCGGAGCGCTTGTTGGTCACGTCGGAATTGGCGATGGAGACGACGAGCTGGCCGTCTTCCAGCCAGTTTCCGTCGAACACCGGGTTCATCGACGTGGTGGCGCAGCAGACGATGTCGGCGCCGCGCACCACGTCGCGCGGCTCCGCGGCGACGATCTCGAGACCTGGCCGCGACATGTCCCGCGCGAACATTTCGCGGTGTTCGGCGCTCGGCGAATGAAAATTGACGCGCGTGAGCGGCCGCACCGCCGCGATGGCGTCCAGCGCGGCGCGCGCCTGCTTGCCCGTGCCGAACAGGCCGAGCGTCGCGGCGTCCGCCCGCGCGATGGCGTCGACCGCGACGCCCGTCGTCGCGCCGACGCGAATCCCCGAGAGGTAAAACTCGTGCAGCAGCGCCAGCGGCTCGGCGGTTTCGAGGGAATAGAGAATCACGATGCCCCAGTTGAAGGGGCTTGGATTTTCATAGAGGCGGCGATCGTTGTCCGGCCCCGGCGGAATGATGATCTGCGAGCCCGCGCGCACGCAGGCGATTCCGTAGGACGGCACCGCGCCGACATGCACGTTGGCGAGATACTTGCGCGCGGGATCCGGGTGTCGCGCAAGATAACGCATGCGCGGACGGTTGACCGCGACGCCATTGGAGAAATCCTGGAAAGCGACGCGCATCGCCTCGATGCAATCGGGCATGGTCATGAGGCGTTCGACGTCGGCGTCCGTGATGATGATGGTCATTTCTGGCGCTCCGCGTGGCGACTACAGGCCGGCGATCTTCGGAAGCACTTCGCCGTTGAAGAGCTGTTGCGAGCGCATGGCGTCGGAAAGCGACATTTCCCCGAAGAAAGGATAGGACACGAGATAGTTGATCCCGAGCGCGTCGACCTGCCGCTCGATTTCCTCGCGCACCGTCTCCGGCGTGCCGGCGATCAGCGTGCCCTCGCGGCGCGCGTCTTCCCAGGAACCGGCGAGCGGCACGTTCAGGCGCCCGACGAGCCCGCTGTCGGCGTGAACGCGCATCAGCCAGGTGAGGTTCGCGTGGTGCTGGAGGATGGCGGGCTCGGCGATGCGGCGCGCCTCCGCCTCCGTGTCAGCGACGACGATCTGGCGCAGCACGCCGATGGCGGCGCCGCCCCTGAATTCGGCCTTCGGCTGCGCGGCGCCGCCGCGTCTGGCCAGCGCCTCCCGGTAGGCGTCGATGTTGGCGCGCGCGCGCGCCGTCGGCCCGTTGGTGGTGAAATGCATGCCTTTCTCGCCCGCCCAGGCCGAACCCGTCGTGTTGGAGGAGGCGTACCAGAAAGCGGGATGCGGACGCTGCAAGGGCCGCAGCGGCATCGGCACGTCCTTGTAGTCGAACAGTTCGCTCTTGAAGGAGAACTTGTCGTTGGTCAGCGCCGCGACGAGGCACTCCCAGGCCTCGATGAAAATGTCGCGCGACTTCGAATGGTCGATCTTGTGATAGCCAAGCTCGAAGGGCGAGACCCCGCGGCCGACGCCGGTTTCGAAGCGTCCGCCGGAGAGATGATCCATCATGACGATTTCTTCCGCCAGCCGCAGCGGCGAATAGAGCGGCAGCAGATAGACCAGCGGCCCCATGTGAATGTTCCTGGTCGCCTGCGCGACGGCGCCGAGATACACGCCCGGCACGGGAACCATGTTGAGGGGCGAGGCGTGGTGCTCGGCGACGTGGTAGCAATAGATTCCCGCGCGGTCGGCTTCCTGAACGAAGCGGATTCGCTCCGAGAAGGTTGTGGCGAGCGGCCGGTCCGATTTCTCCACGTGGTCGAAAATACCGATTTTCATGTCGTCTCGCTGCTCCACCCCGCGCGCCCGGGCGCGCCGCCCTGTTGATAGGCGTCCCGTCAAGTCTTACACAAGGGTCGCGCCGCTCGCCAGCCTTGGCGATTTGCGCTCGCGGGCGCCGCGAGGCCAGCCAGCCTGACGCCGGCGGAGCCGAAACAGCATGAGGAGACAACGCCCAAGGTGACGAATACAGCGCCCGGTCACGTGCCGCTCCGAACGCAGCTTCCGATCTACGCGGTTGGCCTTTTCTCGAACAGTCTGGCGGATGTCGCCTCGGTGGTTCTTCCGCTCTGGCTGTCGAACTCCGGCGTCTCGTCCGCCGAAATCGGCTTCGTGCTCGGCGCGCGGCATCTGCTGCCGTTCCTGTTTTCCATCCACGGCGGCGCGCTGATGGACCGCGTCGGGGCGCGGCAACTGATGATGGCGAGCTCCATCATGAGCGCGCTGATGCTGATGTTGTTTCCGGTGCTGGCCTGGATTCCCGCGGTCATCGTGTTGCAAATGCTCAATGGCTACGGCTCTTCCATGAGCTGGATCGGGGCGCAGGCCTATTTCGGCCGCGCGCTGGCGCAGAGCGCCACCTACGCCGGGCGCTTTTCCTTCTCGCTGCGCTTCGGCAGTTTCATCGGGCCGCCGCTCGCGGGCGTGGCCTACGACACAATCGGCGTATGGGGCGCCTTCACCGTGCTTTCGCTCTGGGCCGGAGGAACCTCGGTCGCCGCGTGGTTCATTCCGCGAGAGGCCGACGGCCCCGAGACGGAACGCCGCGCGCTGGCCTGGAGCGACATCGTGCCGCGCGTCGCCGACTACCGCGACGCGTTCAACCTCGCGAAAGAGCCGGCGATGCGAATCGTTCTGGTCATCACGGTCATGCGAATCGCCGCGAGTTCCATCCAGGATTCGTTCTATCCGGTGTGGCTGTCGTCGATCGGCCTGCCGGCGACGCAGATCGGCATTCTCATCACCGTCTCGTCGGCGCTGGCGGCCATCAGCTCGCTGTGGGTGGGGCCGGTGACGCGCCGCCTGAATCCGCTGTGGGTGCTGATCTGGACCGCCGCCGGCTCGATCATATTCGTTTCCATCACGCCGGCGCTGGATTCGCTGGGCCTGCTGATGATCTCGGCGGCCCTGCGCGGCCTGTGCATGGGCATTTCGCAGCCGCTCATGCTGTCGATTCTCGCGGACGCGGCCGGTTCGGGCTTCCTCGCCCGCGGCGCGGCGCTGCGCACCACGGCGAACCGCGTCGCGGCCTCGGTGACGCCCATTTCCATGGGGTCGATCGCCCATGTCGTCGGGCTCGCCGCGAGTTTCCACGTCGTTGGCGGCCTGCTGCTCGGCGGCGTGGGGCTCGTTGCCTGGTACGTGAAGACCCACCCCGCCGTGACCGACAAAACCAGGGAATAATCAGGCGAGATTGAGCCGGAAGAGACGGTTGGCGTTCTCGCGTCCGATCTTGATCCGGTCCGCCTCGGAAATTTCCGCCGCGTCGAACCAGGACGTCCCGCGCGCGTGCTCCTCGTAGGGATAATCGACCGCGAACATGACGCGGTCGGAGCCCATTTCCAGCATGGCGTTGATCAGCGTCTGCGTGCGAAAGTGCCCGCTCGTCGTCACGTGCACGTTGTTGCGCAAGTAGTAGCCCATCTTCTGCTTCGCCGGATAATCGTGGCGATATTGCAGACGGTGATCGAGGCGCCAGACATCATAGGGAATGCGCTCGCCCAGGTGGCCGAGCACGAGTTGCAGCCGCGGGTATTTGTCGAACAGGCCGCAGCCCATGAGTTTCAGCGCGTGGAGCGCCGTCTCCTCCGCGAAACTCCAGGCGGAGCCCACGAGCCAGGGATGGCCCTCGTAGCGGTCGAGCGTCAGCGGATCGCGCGGATGCAGGTAGAAGGGCACGTCGAGCTGTTCGAATTCGCCGAACAGAGGCAAATATCGCGGCGCGTCGTAATAGAGCGCCTTGCCGGCCTCGCTCGCGTTGGAATAGCCGTTGACGAGCGCGCCCCTGAAGCCGAAATCGCGCACGCAGCGTTGCAACTCGCGCGCGGCGGCCTGCGGATCCTGCATCGGAAGGGCGGCGAAACCCTGAAAGCGGTCGGGCCGCTTGCGCACCTGTTCGGCCAGCGCGTCGTTGGCGCGGCGGGCGACCTCGACGGCGCGCGCGGGGTCGGGGATGGACTGCACGGCCGGCGCGTTGAGCGAGACAATGGCGAGCTCGACGCCGCACGCGTCCATTTCCTTCAGGCGCTTCGTCTCGAAATCCAGCAATTGCGCCGAAAGATTCGCCCAGTAGGCGTTGGCGACGCGATTTTGAACGCCATTCGTCTCGTCGATGGCGAAATGTTCCTCGATGGCGACTTTTCCCTGCAAGGCGATCTCCCGTGTGCGTGGCCGGATGGTTCGCGCGCGGGCGAGTCTTTGTCAATCACGCTTCATCGCGCGCGGGACAGCCAAGCCGCTTCGTGCTACATCGCCGCGAACAGGACACGCCCATGATCGCGAGACTTTTCGCAGCTTCCCTCGCCGCCTTTCTCGCCGCGTCCGCCGCGCGAGCGCAGGACGACTCCGCCTCGCCATTCGCGAAGAAGACCATCACGATTTACATCGGCAACACGGCCGGCGGCACCTACGATCTCTACGGACGCTTGCTGGCCCGTTTTCTCGGCAAGTTCGTTCCCGGCAATCCCGCCGTGGTCGCCGAGAACATGCCCGGCGCGGGCACGATCCGCGCGGCGAATTTCATCTATGGCGCGGCGCCCAGGGACGGGACCGCCCTTGGCATCGTGACGGAAACCGTGGCGATCGAGCAGGCCCTGCGGAACAGCGCGGTGCAATACGACGCGCGCAAATACACCTGGATCGGCCGCGTCGCCGCCAGCAACGCCATCCACATGATGTGGCGCACGTCGAAAGTGCAATCGCTCGAGGACGCGAAAAAGTTCGAATCGCCGCTCGCCGGCACCGGAGCCGGCAACGTTGCCGAGGTCATACCGACGCTGCTCAACGCGCTGATCGGCACGAAATTCAAAATTGTCCGCGGATATCCCGCCGCCAACGAGGCCTTGCTGGCCATGGAGCGAGGCGAGGTCGAGGGCGCCTCGTCGAACTGGCTGACGGTGAAGGCGGGAAAGCGCGACTGGCTGCGCGACGGGAAGATCAGGGTCATCCTTCAGGACTTGCCCGCGCGCGGTCCCGATCTCCCGGACGTTCCCGCGCTCGGCGAGCTCGGCGACACGCCCGAGGCGCGGCAAATCTTCGCCCTCTACGCCAGCATGGGCTCGATCGGCCGCTCGTTCTTCGCCGCTCCCGGCGTGCCCGCGCGGAACGCCAAAATCCTCCGCGACGCTTTCGTCGCGATGACGCGCGATCCGGAATTCATCGCCGAGGCCGCGAAAGCGGGGGGCGACCTCGATCTCGCGACCGGCGAGGACTTGCAGGCGTCGGTCGACAAAACCCTCGACGTTCCCGCCAGCGTGCTGGACCAGGCCCGCGCCATCTTCGCGCGCCAGCCCTGAGTTTCGTTGCGGGGCCGGCGCCGCCGCGCTAGTTTCGCCGCGCGGCTCCGGATGTCCGGACGCCACGCGCCAGCTCACGGGCGGGAGACCAATGTCGACAAACCGCGGCGTCCGTGCGCCAGCACACGGCGCCGCCCCGGGCGCCCCGGAAAGGTCGCGGCCCGTCGCGTCGCGGGGGCGGCGATTCGCCAGTCCGGGCGCGCCAGCGGCGGCATGGAGAAACACGTGATCAGGATCGACGCGAGGACGTCCATCGACGAAAGCCTGATCGAGGAATCTTTCGTGCGGGCCTCGGGCCCCGGCGGACAGAACGTCAACAAGGTCTCGAGCGCTGTGCAGCTTCGCTACAACGTGGCCGGGTCGCCGGGTCTCGACGAGGGCGTGCGCCGGCGGCTCGCCGTTCTCGCCGGGCGGCGGATGACGCGCGATGGCTGGCTCGTCATCATCGCCCAGCGATTCCGCACCCAGGAGCGCAATCGCGCCGACGCGCTGGAGCGGCTGGTGGAACTCGTGCGGCAGGCCGCGCGCCCGCCCGCGCGACGCATCGCGACGAAACCCACCCATGCCTCGCGGCTGCGGCGTCTGGAGGGGAAAAAGGTGCGCTCGAGCGCGAAAACGCTGCGCGGCAAGCTCGGCCTTGATTTTTCGTGACAAAATGGCAACGCAGTGTGGCCCGCGGCGCACAGTAAATTTCAAAAAGAACTGTAGGATGAGCGTTTGAGGCCCGTTCGCGGGTCTGTCCCGTGGAAGTATCCAGTTCATGTTCGGCAACTCCTTTCGCAACTTCGACGATCCCGCAGCGGAGGCCGCGAGCCTGATCCTGAGGCTGGGAATCGCGATCCTGTCGATTGGCGTTCCCTGCGCCGCGGTCCTGTCGCGCCGCCTCCTGTTCGTGCTCATGCCGGTCGGGGCCGCTCTTGTCGTCATCGGCGGCCTGCTGTCTCCGGAAGGCCGCGGCCGGCTCGATCATTTGCGGACGATGACTTTGTCGCCCATTGTCCTGGTCACCCTGTTTCTCGTGTTCTGGGCCGGACTTTCGCTTGTCTGGACCCCCTTCGCGGGCCCCGCGGTCGAGAGATTTCTGAAAAGCGCGGGGACCGTTCTGGTCGCCGCGGTCGCGATTGTCGCCCTGCCGGAGCGCGTCAAGGCGTCCAATTCGAACCTTCTGCCCATCGGCGTCGCCGCGGCGGCGCTGGCGATCGCCTGCGTCGGACTCATCGCGCCTTTCGCGCAACGGGCGGGCGAGGACAACGGCGCGAATTTGCAACGCGCCATGATCGGGGTTGTCGTGCTCGCCTGGCCCGCGCTGGGGGCCCTCGTGCTCCGCCACAGAATCGCGGCCGCCGGCGGCATCGCGGTCGCGGTGGCGCTGGCCTCCGTCATCGTCTGGATGCCCAACGCCATCGCTGCGCTCATCGTCGCCATGCTCACCTTTTCAATGGCCTATTCCAGCCCGGTTCTGGCGGGACGCGCGCTGGCCCTCGCCTCGGCGGTCATCATCCTGGCCGCGCCGGTCTTTCCCGTTCTCGTGCAACCCATGCTGCCGGCCCGTCTCGATCCCGAGGGCGCCTTCGTCATTTTCCCGGTCTGGGCCCAGGTCGTGAAACTGGATGGTCTGCGCCTGATCACGGGGCACGGCTTCGATTCAGCGGTCCGCGCGCTGGAATCCGGTTATTTGCCACCCGCGACGCCGCGCGGCGTGCTTTTCGAGGTCTGGTACGAACTCGGGCTGCTTGGCGCGGCGGGTCTCGCCACGCTCGCGTGGCATTCGTTTCGCGCGGCGGGACGGGCGGCGGGGCCCATCGCCCCGTTTCTGCTGGCGGCGCTGTCCTGTATTCTGACGGTTGGCGTCGCGGGCGTGTCCGTCGCGCAATTGTGGTGGGTGACGCTGCTCGCCATCGTCGCCATCTGTTTCGCGATCGTGATGCGCGGCCATCAGCGCGACCATCACGTTCAGGCCCGCGCCATCACGGGCCAACGACCGGTGCTCTGAAAGCGCGGCGGGTCTCGGGCCCGATCAGCCCGCGCTGGCGGGAGCGGCCACGGCGTCGGGGCGGAGGAACGACTCGCCAAACTGCGTCGAGAAGAAGTTGCGATAGGTGCCCTCGCGCGCCATCAGGTCCGCGTGCGCGCCATATTCCACGGCCTTGCCATTTTCAATGACGCAAATCCGGTCGGCGTTGACGATGGTTTGCAGCCTGTGCGCGACGATGAGCGTGGTGCGCCCGACGCGAAGATCGTCGAGCGCCTTCTGAACCTCCCGTTCGGATTCGGAATCGAGCGCCGCCGTGGGCTCGTCGAGGAGGATGATCGGCGCGTCCTTCAGAATCGCGCGCGCGATGGCGATGCGCTGGCGCTGTCCGCCGGACAGTTGCGCGCCCTGTTCACCGATATTCGTGTCGTAGCCACCCGAAAATGTCTCGATGAAGTCATGGGCGTGAGCCTTGACCGCGGCGGCGACGATCTCGCTTTCGCTCGCGCCCGGCTTGCCCAGTTCGATGTTCTCGCGGATCGTTCCGCGAAACAGAAACACATCCTGGGACACGAAGGCGATCCTGTCCCGCAAGGAATGAAGATCGACGGCGGAAATGTCCCGACCGTCGATCAGAACGCGCCCGGAATCGACCTCGTAGAACCGCTGTATGAGGCTGATAATCGTGGACTTGCCGCCGCCGGAGGGACCGACCAGCGCCGTCGTGGCGCTCGGCTCGGCGATGAAATCCAGACCATCCAGCACGGGTTCGCCGGGACGGTAGGAAAAACGCACGTCCTCGAACTCGATCCGGCCCTTCGACACGTCCAGCCGGGGCATGCCGGCCCGACCGTCTTCCGGCGCCGGGCGGTCCAGCACTTCGTAGATCATCCGCACGCTGACCAGCGCGTTCTGGATGTCGAGGTTGAGGCGGGCCAGCCGTTTGCAGGGTTCGTAGGCCAGCAGCAGGGCGGCCACGAAGGAAAAGAACGATCCGGCGTCCGCGCCATGAATGGTGATGCGCCAGCTTCCGTAGAAAATCACGCCGCCGATGGCCAGGCCCGCCAGCACGTCGGAGACGGGGCTGGCGATGGCCGCGCCAATCGCCATTCTGTTGGCGGCGCGCTCGACGTCGCGCACCGCGACGGCCATGCGCCGGCTCATCAGCGGCTCGAGGTTGAAGGATTTCACGATCCGCGCGCCGAGAACCGTTTCCTGCATGATCTCGAGAATCCGCGTCGAGCCGTCGAAGGATCTGCGGGCGTATTTGCGAATTTTGATGATGAGGCGCCCCAGCGTCAGCGCCGCCACCGGCAGGGACAGAAGGGCGATCCCGGCCATCATCGGATCCTGGTAGATCATCACGCCGATGAGCCCGGCCGCGGTGAGCGAATCGCGGCTCAGCGACGTCGTGACGACCTGAATGGAATCGCGGATGCCGTTGGCCGCGATGGCGAGGCGCGTCATGAACTCGCTGGAGTGCCGTTCGTTGAAAAACCGCATGTCCTGACGCAGCAGGTGATTGAACAGGCGGTTCTGCACGTCCGCGACGATGCGCGTCCCGACGCGCGCCAGCAGCGCCTGCGCGCCGAAGGTCGCGAGACCGCGGGCCGCGAAGAGCCCCGCGACGGCCCAGGACAGCAACCGTAATTCCTTGAATGCTTCTCCCTCGACCATTTTGTTGAGGATTGGCTTCAAAAGCCAGGCGGACGTCGCCGTGGCGGCGCCGCCAAGCGCCATCATCACTCCCGCCGCGACATAGGCGAGAACGTGCTTTTTTCCGTGTTCCGCGAAAACCCGCCGCATCAGGGCGAGAGATCCGGGCTGGGCCGCTGAATTCAGGTCCGACATGGGTGCGGGGTTAACCGTCGTGGCGCGCGAGGGCAAGGGGCGCGCTCCCGGCTCCGCGGGGATCGGGCCGATACATTCAAAACGCCGCGCGTTTTTAGGCAAAGTTTTGCCACAAATCCAACCGGCCGCCTTCACCGGGGCGAAATCGGGGCGTGCGACACACCGGATGGACAGGGTCGAGACCCGAACGGGGAAACCGGACATGCAGACATTCAGCCGCCGCGGCGTCATCGAGGCGCTGGCGACCCTCGCGGCCGGCGCCGCCGCGCCGCGCGCGATGGCCGACGGCTCCACCCTTGGAACCATCGCGCAGGGGGTCGGCGTGACCTTTGGCTCGGCGGCCGGCGGCCAGATCTACACGGACACCGCCTACGAGAAGCTTTTCGCCGAGACGAAGCTCGTCGCCTCGGAGTGGCAATTCAAGATGAGCTCGCTACAGGCGCAAAAAGGCGTCTATGATTTCTGGAACGCGGACCAGCTGGTCGATTACAGCGCGCGCAAGGGAAAGACGCTCAAGGCGCATTGCCTGTTCTGGCAAGCCAATAATCCCGCCTGGCTCACGGGCCTGTCCACCGCCGATCTGCAATACGTCTTCGACAAGCACATCGACACGGTCGTGTCCCGATACGCCGGAAAGGTCCAGATCTGGGACGTGGTCAACGAGCCGTTCTGGCCGGCGGACGGCCAGCCCGGCGGCTTCGGCGCGGGCCCGTGGTTTCAGGCGTTCGGTCAGGACTGGGTCAAGCGCGCCTTTCAGCGCGTCGCCGCCGTGGACGCGAAAGCCAGGCTCTACCTCAATGAATCCCAATGCGACAACAACGCGGCGGGGCTGGGCGTCGCGATCCGGCCCGCCCTGCTCAAGCTCGTCGGGGACCTGAAACACTCCGGCGTCCCCCTCGCCGGCGTCGGCCTCGAAAGCCATCTCGACATGGGCCTGCCCTACGACGACGCGCAGTTCGGAGCCTATTGCGCGCAACTTTCGAATCTGGGCGTGAGCATCGCCATTTCCGAACTCGACGTCCGGGACTTCACCCTGCCGGACGCCATCGCGACGCGCGACAAAATGATCGCGGACCGCGTTCAGAAGTTTCTGACGCAGGCGCTTTCCACGCGCGCCGTCGATCAGGTCGTCACCTGGGGCCTGAGCGACAAATACAGCTGGCTGAAGGGGCTCTGGCAAACGCAGCGCGGGACGACGTTCCGGCAGCCGCGGCCCCTTCCCTACGACGACCAGATGCAGAAAAAGCCCTGCTGGAACGCCATCGCGGGCGCCCTGCGTTCGCGTCCGCGCGCGTGAAGCCGCGGCCCGGCGCCGGACCGGTCAGACGGCCGGCGGCAGAACGCGATCGGGCGGCCGATGGCCGTCGAGGAAGGTCTTCACGTTGATGATGACCTTTTCCCCCGTGTCGACGCGGCCCTCGATGGTCGCCGAGCCCATGTGCGGCAGCAGCGTCACCTTGCCGCTTTTCGCCAGCCGCACGAGCTTGCCCGAAACGGCGGGCGCGTGTTCGAACACGTCGAGTCCGGCGCCCGCGATTTCGCCCGCCTCGAGCATTCGCGTCAGGGCGGCCTCGTCGATGATCTCGCCGCGCGCCGTGTTGATGACGATCGCGTGCGGGCGCAACAGTTTCAGCCGGCGCGCCGACAAAAGATGGTAGGTCGCGGGCGTGTGCGGGCAGTTCACCGAGACGATGTCCGTCCGCGCGAGCATCTGGTCGAGGGACTCCCACCAGGTCGCCTCCAGGCGTTCGGATATGGCCGGGGCAACCTTGCGGCGGTTGTGGTAGTGAATCGACAGGCCGAACGCCTTCGCCCGATGCGCCAGAGCCTGACCGATGCGACCCATGCCCACGATGCCAAGACGTTTGCCGGTGATGCGATGCCCCAGCATCCAGGTCGGCGACCAGCCTTCCCACTCTCCGCCGGGAATGACGCGCGCGCCCTCGACGACTCTGCGGGCCACCGAAAGAATCAGCGCCATTGTCATGTCCGCCGTGTCGTCGGTGAGGACGCCGGGAGTGTTGGTCACGGCGATGCCGCGGCTGGCGGCCGCCGCGAGATCGATGTGATCGACGCCATTGCCGAAATTGGCGACGAGCTTGAGGTTTTCGCCCGCGTGTTCGAGCAGCGCGCCGTCGATCCGGTCCGTGAGCGTGGGGACGAGAACGGTGGCGGAGCCAACCGCCTCGATCAGGGCGGCGCGGCTCATCGGCGCGTCCGTCAGGTTGAGCCGCGTGTCGAACAATTCGCACATTCGGGTTTCGATGATGTCGGGCAATTTCCGCGTCACCACGACCAGCGGCTTTTTCCTGACCATCCGTCCTCTTCCTTCAGCCTGTCCCGCCAGGCGATCCGGCGATGATGAATTCCGTTGCAAAACGCGCGGACTTTGTCAGCATTCACCGTGTCTTAACCCTGACCGGCCCAAATGGTTCGCCAGGCGAGCCGCGGGGATCCTTTCGAGGCTCCCTGTTTCCTAGCAGATGGCCCGGCAAAAACAACGCCGCGCGGCGTCGGCGGACATTGATCGAGAGTCGAAATGGCCACACGTATTCCGTCGCTTCTGATCCTGATCGCGATCGCCGCGGCGAGCCCCGCGGGAGCCGCCTCGAACGCCGATCCGGCGGGTCCGCTCGGGCCGGTGACGAGGAAGCCCATGCCGCGCTACGCGAGCCTCAAGTCCGACAAGGTGAATCTGCGCGAGGGGCCGTCTCGCGACCACCGCACCGCGTGGATTTTCCAGCGCGCCGGGCTTCCGGTCGAAATCACGGCGGAATCCGACACCTGGCGGCGCGTCCGCGACTCCGAGGGATCGGAAGGCTGGGTCCAGCAGGCGCTGATTTCCGACCGGCGCACCTCGCTCATCGCTCCCTGGAAAAAAGGCGACGTGCTCCCGCTCTACGCGAAGGCGGACACGGCCTCGAACGTCGTGGCACGGGTTCAGTCCGGCGTGATCGGCCATGTAAAGGGCTGCGATCTCGGCTGGTGCCGCATCTTTGGCGAGGGTTTCGACGGCTACATGCAGCAGCAGAACCTGTGGGGCGTCTACCCCAACGAAAAGCTGTAGGGGCGTCGCCGGACCACCGGAGCCATGCTCCGCGGGATGGCGAAGAATCTCGCCAGCGACAGAATGACGCGCGTGGCCGGGCCCGGTTCGCGAAGCCGCCGCGCGAGCGCGCGCCGGCGTCCCCCGCGGACGAAAATCACGCCGGCTGTCCGCGCGAGCCGCCGGAGACGGCGGCGTGCACGAAATCACGGCGGGCGAACATTTGCCCACAAACCGTCATCCCGCCGTCATCCGGCTCCTTTCCCGCCGCCCGGGCGTCGTGGAGATCCGGGCCCCGATCGCGTCCCGAGGCCCGCGGAATCCCCAAAGCGAGGCGGGGACGGATCGAACAACCGGACGGGCCCCCCCGATATCCGGCGGCCGGGAGTCAATCAGGCGCGGCCCCTCGGCGCTTTCGGCCCGCCGGACGCTGTGATAGGAAGGCGCTGATCAATCAGGGCCGGCGGTGAGCCACGTCTCACACACGCCGCGCGCAGCCGCCGAAAGCGAAGGGACGCCATGAGCGAACGCCGCTCGAGTTTCGAGTATGAAGACTTGCTGGCTTGCGGCAGGGGCGAATTGTTCGGTCCCGGCAATCCGCAATTGCCATTGCCGCCCATGCTGATGTTCGACCGGATCGCCGAAATCGCGGAAACCGGCGGCGCCAATGGCAAGGGCCTGATTCGCGCCGAGCTCGCCATCCGCCCCGACCTCTGGTTCTTCGGCTGTCACTTCAAGGGCGATCCCGTCATGCCGGGCTGCCTTGGCCTCGACGCGCTCTGGCAACTCGTGGGCTTCTACCTCGGATGGCTGGGCGCCAACGGCCGCGGCCGCGCGCTGGGCGTGGGCGAGGTGAAGTTCGCCGACCAGGTGCTGCCGGAGGTTCGGAAAGTCGTTTACGGCATCGACATCAAGCGGGTTTTTCGCGGCAAGCTCGTCCTCGGCATCGCCGACGGGTGGCTCGAGGCGGATGGCAAGAAGATTTACGAAGCCAGGGACTTGCGCGTGGGCCTGTTTCAGGCCTCCGGCCCGGCCTGAACCGGGGCGTCGTCCCGGCCATTCAAACACAGACACATGACGCGGCTGTCCGGCCGCGACGGGAGACACACATGAGACGCGTTGTTGTGACGGGGATGGGGATCGTTTCCTCGATCGGCAACAATACCGGAGAGGTCGCCGCCTCGCTGCGCGAGGCCAGGTCCGGGATCGTGCGCGCCGAGAAATACGCGGAACTCGGGTTCCGCTGCCAGGTGCACGGGATGCCGACCCTGATCGCGGAACAGGTGGTCGATCGTCGCGCCATGCGTTTCCACGGCGGCGGCACGGCCTGGAACCATGTCGCCATGGACCAGGCGATCGCCGATTCCGGCCTTGCGGCGGAAGATATTTCCAACGACCGCACGGGCATCATCATGGGATCGGGCGGCCCGTCCGCCCGCACCATCGTCGAATCCGCCGACACGACGCGCACGAAAGGGCCGAAGCGGGTCGGTCCCTTCGCGGTGCCGAAGGCCATGTCCTCGACCGCGTCGGCGACGCTCGCCACCTGGTTCAAGATCCGGGGCGTCAATTATTCGATCTCGTCGGCCTGCTCGACCTCGGCGCATTGCATCGGCAACGCCGCCGAGATGATCCAGTGGGGCAAGCAGGACGTGATGTTCGCCGGCGGCTGCGAGGAACTGGACTGGACGCTGTCCGTGCTGTTCGACGCCATGGGCGCGATGTCCTCGTCCTACAACGACACGCCCGCGACGGCCTCGCGCGCCTACGACAAGAACCGCGACGGTTTCGTCATCGCCGGCGGCGCCGGCGTGCTGGTGCTCGAGGAACTCGAACACGCGAAGGCCCGCGGCGCGAAAATCATCGCCGAGCTCGTGGGCTATGGCGCGACCTCCGACGGACACGACATGGTCGCTCCCTCCGGCGAGGGCGCGATGCGCTGCATGCGCCAGGCGCTGTCGACCGTCAAACTCCCGATCGATTACATCAACCCGCACGCGACTTCGACGCCCGTCGGCGACGTGAAGGAAATCGAGGCCATCCGCGAGGTTTTCGGCGCGAAAATTCCGCCTATTTCCGCGACGAAATCCCTCACCGGCCATTCGCTGGGCGCCGCCGGCGCGCAGGAGGCCATCTACTCGCTGCTGATGATGCGCGACGGCTTCATGGCCGAAAGCGCCAACATTCAGGAGATCGACCCGGCCTTCGCGGACATGCCGATCCTGCGGCAGCGAAGGGACGGCGCGAAGATCGGGGCGGCCCTGTCGAATTCCTTCGGCTTCGGCGGCACCAACGCGACGCTGGTGTTCAAGCACCCGGACGCGTGAGCCGCGCGGCGGGGTCCGCGCGGAGGCTCGATTCAATTCGTAAC
>CAISEY010000385.1 GCA_903884435.1 uncultured Hyphomicrobiales bacterium
ATTGACGATGGAGTCATGCAAGCCGCGATAGCTCGCGCCGGGATTCAGGCTGATGTAGGGAAAGTTGAAGCGCCGCAGCATCTGCGCGGCGACATCGCTGCCCCACGCGACCTTGTCGTCGGGCGCGCCCTCGGGCTTGTCGTAAAACATTCCGGACCTCTTGCTGGTTTAGTTGACGGTGAAAAAAGTCGACGGGCGTCGGCCAATTCCCGGTGGGGAACGGCGGCGCGACAAAGAAACGGGAATCAAAACAGCCGCTCGCGCGAACACGCGCCAAAAGCCCTGGCGGGGGATGAAGTCGATCGACATGGAAATGATCGCTGCCCCTCCCTCGCCCGAAAAATCGTGGCGGCGGCGCGACGACAGGGGCCATGACGATTGCTCGAGAACGGCCGTCGAAGCCCTCCCTCGTTGGTCCCACTATGGACCATGGGCGCGCGGGATGGCAAGCAACGGAGGCGCCGAATTGATCGCCACGGTCATGGCGACGCGGCGGTCAGGCGGCCGTCTGAATATCCGGCGCGCCCGCGGAAAAATGGGTTTTGTAGCGCGGATCGATATCGGCGACGGGCATGATCACGAGAACATCGGTCGTGCCGAATTGATGATCAACGACGGCCCCGTCGCCAAACCGCGCGCCGACGCGCAAATATCCCTTCACCAGCGGCGGCAAGAGATTGCGGACCGGACCGAGATCGGCATGGGCCGGCGGTTCCGGCGCGCGGCGACGCGGCAGCGCGCTGGCGCTCCATTCGCCTTGCGCGCGCGCGTTGTCGGCGAGGAAACGCAGCACCTGGCGATGACGTAGCGCGTCGGCGCCCGGCAGGCTCGCGCAACCGATCAGCACGTCGATCCGGTGATGACGGACATAGGTCCACACGCCGCGCCACAGGAGCTCCATGACGCGCTTCGAGCGCCAGTCCGGATGCACGCAGGAACGCCCAAGCTCCAGAAAGCGCTTGTCGGCGTGGCGGGCGAGCAAGGGCGCGATATCGAATTCGCCCTGCGTGTAAAAGCCGCCCACGGCGCCGGCCTTTTCCTGCCGCAACAGGCGATAGACGCCGACGACGCGCGGCTTGCGGCGACCGAAGCGATTGAGCGCGTCGTGATCGATCACCAGCAGATGATCGCAGACGCGGTCAAAGGGGCAGATATCGCGGCGCGTGAGCGCCGAGCGGGGGTCGGCGCGCGCGCCGCCGTCCTTGAAGAAGACCTTGAAGCGCAGCTTCTGCGCCTTGCGGATTTCCTTCTTGCTGGTGGCGAGCCTGACCTCCAGCGAACCCATGCGGCCGAGCGACGCGGGAAGACCCTCGGTGTCGCGGACCGCGCGTGGTTTCGGCAAGGCCGGAAACATCACGCCGACGGGAAAGCGCGTCCCGTCCCTGAAGAAGATCGCCGGAGTCTGTCGCGACATCGAGGCCATTCAATGAAGGTTATCTTCGATGACGACCTTAGATCACATTTCGTCGACGTTTCGATGACGTTCGGACGAATGTTTTGTCACGCGCTCGCCGCGGTCAGCGAGGCCAGCGCGCGGGCGAGTTCCGAAACGTCGACGGGCTTGGTCAGGAAATCGTCGATGCCCGCCTCGAGCGCGGCGCGACGGTCCTCCTCGAAGGCGTTGGCGGTCAGGGCGATGATGCGCGTCGGTCCGACGCTCGACTCGGCTTCGGCGCGGCGGATCTGACGCGCCGCCTCCAGTCCGTCGAGGCCGGGCATGCGGATATCCATGAGGATGATGTCGAAGGG
>CAISEY010000386.1 GCA_903884435.1 uncultured Hyphomicrobiales bacterium
ATGCGCTGGCGGAGACTCGAGATGACGTTGGACCGCAGCACGATGTTGTTGTGCAACCGCTCGCGGCGCAGGTCGAGGAAGCGATACTTGAGGCGGGTTTCCTCGGGATAATCCTGATCGCCGAACACCGGCAGCGGCAATTCGGCGGCCTCGCCCAGCACCTCGATGCCCGTGACGTAGAGCTCGACCTGGCCCGTCGCCATGTCGGCGTTTTCGGTTCCCTCCGGGCGCCTGCGCAGCTTGCCGTCGAGCCGCACGACCCATTCGGAGCGCAATTTCTCGGCGGTTTTGAACCCGGCGGAATCCGGATCGACGACGCATTGCGTCAGGCCGTAGTGATCGCGCAGGTCGATGAACAGC
This sequence comes from uncultured Hyphomicrobiales bacterium, assembly GCA_903884435.1. Lineage (GTDB taxonomy): Bacteria > Pseudomonadota > Alphaproteobacteria > Rhizobiales > Beijerinckiaceae > Terripilifer. Next base: position 361 of record CAISEY010000386.1, read on the forward strand.
ACGCCGCCATGGTCGCGGATGCGGTGGCACCAGCCGGAGAGACGAATCTCCTGTCCGATCAGGGCTTCGGAGGGCTGGGCGCAGGTATGGGTACGATAGGCGTGCATGTGCGAAAACCTGGTGGGCGTGTCCTTCTCCCGCGGCGCGGCAAAAGGCGGTCTCGCGTCGCCGCGAGCCGGTTTGAACCGGCTCTTTAGGGGAAAACTCCGGCGCGGGCGAGTCCCGCGGGACCGCCCCGAAGCGCCGGGCGCGCGGGGAGACGGCGCCGGGCCCCGGCGGGGATCGACGCCCTCCACGAACCGCGGAGTCGAACCCGGAAACTACCCGAGCGGCGGAATATTCGCGAGCCGCACGTATTCAACCCAGGCTTTCGTGTCCTTTTCGAGCAATTCCCGAACGAGTTTCGAATTGCCGGGATACGGATCGCAACCGATGTTCACCAGCCATTTGCCCACGTCTTCCTGCACCGCGAGCTTGTTGAACAGGGTTTCGAGTTGCTGGACGATGGGCGCCGGCGTCCCCCTGGGAACATGCACGGACCACCAGGCGATGACATCGAGATCCTTGATGCCGGCCTCGGCGGAGCCCGGCACGTCCGGCAGCGCCTTGATGCGCTGGACGGAGGAGGTCGAGATCGCGCGAATCGATCCGTCCCTGAGCTGGCCGAGGACGCTCGTGGGATCGATGTGACAGAAGGCGATGCTGCCCGCCGCGAGATCGACCAGCATCCCCTGCACGTCCTTGTACTTGACCTCGACCGTGTCGAGCCCGGCGCTCTTCTTGTAAAGCTCGCTGCTGACGAGGCCGGTGTTGGCGACGGAGCCATAGTTCGCCTTGTCGCCCTTCTCCTTCAGGTGCTTCGTCAGGTCGGCGACGGTCTTGAAGGGGCCCTTCGCGTCGACGATCTGGATGAACGACACCTTGAACAGCGTCGTGATGTGCTCGAAATCGTTGATCGGATCGTAGTTCAGGGTCTTGAACAGCGAGGGAGCCGCGGCGAGCACCGAACTGCCCGGCGCGATGTAGATCGTGTAGCCATCGGGCTTCGAGCGCGCCACGTAGGACGTGGCGATATTGCCGAAGGCGCCCGCCTTGTTCTCGACGACGACGGGCTTTCCGACGAGTTCCGACAGTTTGTTGGAAAAATACCGGACCATGACATCGGCCCCGGACCCCGCCGGGAACATGCCGATCGAGTGAATTTCGTGTTCGGGCCAGGCCTCCGCGAAAACTCCGGTGGACAGCCCGGACGTCAGCGCCGTCGCCGCCGTGGCGGTCTGAACGAATTTCCGGCGTGTGAACACTCTCGATCCTCCCTGAAAAATCAGCCCGACAGGAGCCGCGCGCGATCATAAAGGACGACGCCGCGCCGCGCCAGCGCGGCCCGCGCGGGAATCCGGGGCGTCTTTGCGTCCGGCCAGAAAAAGCCTAGGATCGCCCCATGATCAGATTCAAGGCCATCAATCCCGGCGACAAGCCTCCGCCGGAAAAACAGCCGGCGGCGCCCCGCGCCCGCGACCTCGCGCCCGGGGAACCGGGGGACACGGGCGAGCCCGCGCCGGCGAAAAAACCCGCGAAATCAGGCCCCCTCTCGAAGGCCGGACGGCAGGCGGCGCGCGGCAAGGCGAAGAAGGACTGACGGCCCTCAGGCCGCGGCGGGTTTCCTCGCGGCCTCGCGAACCTTCACCGTGCGGCCGGAAAATTCCCACTGGCTCGCCGGACCCGGCTTGCCGAAATAATAACCCTGCACCTGCGTCACAGCCGCCGCGCGGAGCATCTCGAACTGCTCGCGCGTCTCGACGCCTTCCGCCGTGCTGATGGCGTTGAAGGCGCGCGCGAGATTGGCCGTCGCCGACACGATGGCGAGCGCGCCACCGTGCGTCCCCATGCGGTCGATGAAGGACTTGTCGATCTTGATCTTGTCGAGCGGAAACGCGGTGAGATAGCTGAGCGAGGAATAGCCGGTGCCAAAATCGTCGAGGGCGATCGACAGGCCCATTTCGTGGAGTTCGCGCAGCAACTGAATATTGTTTTCGTCGCTGGCGAGCAGCACGGATTCCGTGACCTCGATCTCGAGACGCGAGGGTTGCAGGCCCGACGCCTCGAGGCATTGCGCCACGCAGGCCGCCAGATCGCCCTTGCTGAACTGGATCGGCGAAACGTTGACCGCGACCTTGACGAAGGGCGGCCATTTCATCGCGTCGCGGCAGGCCCGCGCCAGCACCCATGCGCCGAGTTCGCTGATGAGCCCGGCTTCCTCGGCGATGGGAATGAACACGCCGGGAGAAATCACGCCACGCGAGGGATGCGTCCAGCGCACCAGCGCCTCCATCCCGCGCACCTCGAGGGTCGCCGCGTCGAAAATGGGCTGGTAGTGCACGTCGAGCTCGTTGCGCGAGAGCGCCCGCATGAGGTCGGCGCCGATTTCGCGACGCGACCGGATCATGTCCTCCATCCTGGGCTCGAACACGCGATAACGGTTCCGCCCCTCGGTTTTCGAGCGGTAGAGCGCGATGTCGGCCTGGCGCATGATCTGGTCGGGATCGGTCGCCGCCGAATCCCGGAACGCGAGGCCGATGCTGAGGCCGACCTGCACCGTGTGTCCATCGATGAGATAGGAGGCGCGGATCGTGTTGAGCAGGCGCTCCGCGAGGTCGGTCGCGACGCCGTAGGCGCCCTCCTCGAAGCGGCAAACAATGGCGAATTCGTCGCCGCCGAGACGCGCGACGAGGTCGTGCTTTCCCACGCAATCGCGCATCCGCGCGGAGACCAGCTTGAGCAGCGTGTCGCCGACCGCGTGGCCGTGGGTGTCGTTGACCTCCTTGAACTCGTCGAGATCGGCGAGGAGAATCGCCACGCTTCCCGCGGGATTGAGCGTCATCACTTCGGCGAGATGCTCGCGGAACATGCCGCGGTTGGAAAGGCCCGTGAGTACGTCGTGATGCGCGAGATGGGCGATTTGCGCGACCGCCTTCTGGCGATCCGTCACGTCCTCGTGGGTCGAGACCCAGCCGCCATCCTTCATCAACTGCCTGTTGACGAGAATGAAGCGGCCGCCGGTGAGCTGGTCGATTTCCGTGACTTTCGCCACCGGCGGGCGCGTCCGCTTGGCGATGTATTCCTCGGGAGTCTCGCCGCTGCTGTAGCATCCCGCCGCGACGCGTCGGAGAATGACCTCGCGCAATGGAGTTCCCGCGGGGATCTCGTGCGTTTGCAGCCCGTATATCGCGGCGTAGCGTTCGTTGTGAATGACGAGCCGGTTCTCCGCGTCGAACATCGCGAGACCCTGCGACATGTGTTCGATGGCTTCGACGAGGCGCGTTTTGGCGACGTGCAATTCGGTTGATTGCCGTTCGAGCTGCTCCTCGTGCTCGACGAGCTTGGCCTCGGACGCGGCGACCGTTTGATAATGGCTGAACAGCAAGCGGATCAGAAAGGCCAGCGCGACGCCCATCGCCAGGCTGCCGACCGCGATCACCGTCGCGCGCGTGCGCCAGACGCCGAGCGCGACCCGCTCGGACAACGCGACGTTCACGACGAGCGGATAATTCTCCAGAGGCCGGACGCCAACCCAGCGCGCTTCGTTGTCGAACACGCCCTCCGAGCGGTAATAGCCGCCGCCGCGCGCCACCACGTCGTGCCATTCGAGTCCCGCGGGGAGCTTCTCGCCGGCGCGTTCGACGTTGTCGGGATGGCGCAGGAACACCGTGCCGTCCTTGCGAAGGAGCAAAGAGGAGGCGCCGGGTATCGACGTGATGGCGTCATAGACGCGCATGAAGGTTCCGGGCTGGGCCCCGACGAGGACGATGCCGAGGAATTCCCCCTCGGGCGTCTCGAGCCGCCGCGAGAAAAACATCGTCCAGGTTCCCGTGACCTTGCTGAAAACGGGCGCGCCAATGAACAGCCCCGGCTCTGTCCGGTCGCGCAGGCTGGCGAAATGATCACGATCGGCGATACTCACGTCCGGCGCGGGCCAGGCGCGCGACGAGGCGACGACCTTGCCCTCGCGGTTGGCGATGTTGATCGCTTCGGCCTGCGGAAGCCGCGCGAGCCGCTCGACGAGGAAGAAATACTCGCCTTCGGCCTTCATCAGGCGGTCGAACTCCTCCGGCGTCGAAACGCGCCGGCGGCGGATTTCCATCTGGATGTCCTCGAGCACCAGATCGATCGCCTGGGTCGAATAGGCGGCCTGGCGCGCCAGAACGGTCGCGATATTGCCGATTTCGGACTGCGCCTGGCTGATGGCGTCGAGGCGCAGCCGCCACAGCGTGACGCCAATGGCGCCGGCGGAAATCGCCATGAGCATGGCGGCCAGCATGGTGATTCGACCGAAAGCAGCGCCGCGCAATGGATGTTTCCCGTTTCCGGCGGCGCGGCGGGTCGCCCCCTGCCCGCGATCGCTTTCGCGGACGAGATTAAGCGACGTTTCCTAAGGATTATTTATTGAGCAAAAGGTCGAAAAGGCCGGCGGCGCCCGCCCCCGGCGCGTCACGCGGATTTTTCCTGGCTCGCCGCGGGCCATGTCTGTAAGCTCGCGGCCAGACCAACCGGAGGAAACCATGACGCAGGCCGTTCCCGCTCTCATCACGAAAAAGCTGGGTGAATTCGAAGTCATCGCCATTTCGGACGGCCTGTTGCCCGCCTCGAACGCCTCGGCGGTCGGCATCGATCAGGCCGCGGCGGCGCGGCTTTCCGGCGTTCCCGAGGGCGGCGTCGTGCAAATCCCCGTCAACGCCTTCCTGCTGAAGTTTCGCGGCAAGCTCGCGCTCGTCGACACCGGCTCGAGCGACACCCAGGGACCGACGCTCGGATTTCTGATCCAGCGCCTGTCGGAAATCGGCGTCGCGCCGGACATGATCGATTATATCTTCATCACCCATGTTCACCCCGACCACACCAACGGCCTTTTGAGCCCGAAGGGCGAGGTGAACTATCCCAACGCCGAACTGATCGTGCACGAGCGCGAGGCGAATTTCTGGCTGGAGCGCCAGACCTCGGAAAGCGACAGCGAACGCCTCAAGCGCGGCACGGCGGCGGCGCGGCGCACGCTGTCCCCCTATCTCGACCGGTTGCGGCGCGTGAAGGACGGCGAAGCGATGAATGGAATCGCCGCCATCTCCAGCAATGGCCACACGCCCGGCCACACGGCCTGGCAGATTCAGTCCGGCGGGGAAGGGCTCGTCTTCTGGGGCGACACGGTTCACATGGCCGCCCTTCAGGTGCCGCGCCCCGACGTCGTCATGGTCTATGATCTCGACCAGGACGCGGCCCGCCGCTCGCGCATGTCGATGTTCGAACGCGTCATCACTGACAATCTCGCCGTCGCCGGCGCTCACCTCGACTATCCCGGCATGGTCAGGATGGTCCGCCGGGGCGCCGGCTACTGGATGGAGCCGGACGCCTGACGCGGGTCAGAACTTCCCCGGCGCCGTCGTGCGGTCCTCCGGGTCGAGTTCGATCTTCATCGCGCGGATGAACACGCCCGTCGCGTAATAGCCGTTCGACGTGTGGGTGATCTCGAGAATTTCCCGCGGCGAATAATGTTTCGCGAACTCGTCGAAAATCGCGTCGGGAATGTCGCCCCGGCGCTCGACGAGGCAATCGACGTAATCGATGGCGGCGATTACGGCGGCGGAGAAAATCTCCTTTTTCGCGCGCCAGTCGCCCTGCAGCGCCTCGAGCTGTTCCTTCGTGACGCCGGCGGCGAGCGCGAGGGGAATGTGGTGGTTGATCTCGTATTGCTGCTTCACGAGGCTCGCCGTGCGGACGATGACCATTTCGCGAATCTTGCGCGAGGCGACGCATTCGTTGCGCAGGGCGAAGGTGACGTGCCGGCGGGCGCGGGCGATCTCCGGCGCGTGCGCGTTGACGAGATGCATGTTGAGAATATGCCCGCCGCGCGCGATTTGCTCGTCGAACATCCGCCGGGTGATCGGGTCCGGCGGCAGCGGCAGCGCCGGCAGGCGCGAGACCTTGCCGCGATCGTAATTGTTGTGGTCGTTGCTCATGCGCCCCTCCGGTTTTTCGCGTGGCCGCGACTTTTAGCGACTGGCCGGCGGGGCGCAAGCGTCCGGGTGCGACAATGCGCCGGCGCGTCGCGATTTCACCGGGACGGGAAATCGGCTAGCCTGCTTCAGGACAATCTCCGGGGAGACCGCCCATGACGATCCACGCCAAACCGCCGACGCTGGCGAACCGTGCCACCTTTTACGGCGACAACAAGTTCGTCATCGGCCTGTTCGGCTCCAACTGCTCGTCCGGCCGCGCCGTGACGCTGGTGCCCGAACGCTGGACAGGCGACTGGCAGGATTGCAAGAAACTCGCGCAAATGGCCGACGCGGCCGGCATCGACTTCATGCTGCCCATCGGCCGCTGGAAGGGATATGGCGGCGAGACCGACTACCAGGGCGCGACCTACGAGACCATCACCTGGGCCACCGGCATCCTCGCCTCCACGAAGCGGATCACCGCTTTCGGCACGGTTCACGCGCCGCTGTTCAACCCGATCATGGCCGCCAAGATGATGGTCACGGCGGATCACGTCGGCGAGGGCCGTTTCGGCCTCAACATCATCTGCGGCTGGAACGAGGGCGAGTTCGAGATGTTCGGCATCGAACAGCGCGACCACGAAAACCGCTACAAACAGGCGCACGAATGGATCGCGGTGCTCAAGCGCGCCTGGAGCAACGACGAGGTCGAGTTCGATTTCAACGGCGTCTATCACCAGCACAAGGGCATCCGCGCCAAGCCGAAGCCGATGGGCGGCGCGCGTCCCGTGCTGATGAACGCCGGCGCCTCGCCGGAAGGACAGGACTTCGCCATCCGCAATTGCGACGCCTATTTCACCCAGGCCGCGCGCGAAAACGTCGAGGCGACCCAGGCGCGCATCGCCGCGATCAAGCAGGACGCGCGCGCGCTCGGCCGCGATCTCGAATGCTACACGGTTGGCGTCGTCACCTGCCGCGGGAGCATGAAGGAAGCGCGGGACTACTACCACTACGCCGCCGTCGAGCGCGCCGACTGGAAGGCCGTCGATGACATCATGGCGATCAAGGGGCTGACGCCCGAGAGCATGGGCAAGGAAGCCTTCGAAACGCGGCGAACCCAGTACGCCAACGGCATGGGCGGCGTTCCCATCATCGGCGATCCCGACTACGTGGCGGCGCAATTCGAGCGCTTGCACCAGTCAGGCCTGCGCGGCATCGCCATTTCCATGGTGAACTATCTCGAGGAACTGCCGTACTTCCGTCAGGAGGTTCTGGGACGCCTCGAAAAGAAAGGCCTTCGCGCGCCCCTCGCCGCGTGACGCAAGCGGCCGCCATGGTACAAGGCGCGCATTCGCCCCGCCCCGTGGAGTGTCCATGACATCGCGCCTCGCCGCCCTCTGCGCCGCCCTCGCCTGCCTCGCCGCCCCGGCGCGCGCGCAGGACGAGGTCGCCGCTTTCTACAAGGACAAGCCCATCCGCCTGCTCGTTGGCTCGGCGGCGGGGTCGGGCTACGACATCGGCGCGCGTCTCGTCGCGCGCTACATGACGCAGTATATTCCCGGCAATCCAGCCTTCGTGATCCAGAACCAGCCGGGCGCGGCGTCCATCACCATGGCGAATTCGCTCTACAACCTCGCGCCCCGCGACGGCACGGTGATAGGCGCCGCCATCAACGGAATGCCCACGGCGCCGATCCTCGAACCCGACGGCGTGCGCTTCGATCCGACGAAGTTCCTCTGGCTCGGCAGCGTCAACCGCGAGGTGCAGACCACCTATGTCTGGCACACCTCGCCGGTGCTGAAACTCGCCGATCTCTTCGAGAAGGAACTCGTCGTCGGCGCTACCACGCCCGGTACGACCCAGGTCGATTTTCCCGTCGTCGCGCGAGCCATTCTCGGCCTGAAATTCAAGGTGATCAGCGGATACGACGGCACTGCGCAAATCCACAAGGCGATGGAAATGGGCGAGGTGCACGGCGTCGGCTCGACAGCCTACGCGAGCTTGCGCGCGCTGGCGCAGAAAAGCCTCGACGAGGGCAAAATCAAGGTCATCGCCCAGTGGGGCTTCCGCAAGCACCCCGACCTTCCCGACATTCCCGCGATCATGGACCTCGCGAAAAACGACGCGGACCGCCAGGCGCTCTCCCTGGTCATGGCGCGGCTGGAATATGGCCGCCCCTTCCTCGCGCCGCCCGGCCTGCCGCCGGCGCGCGCCGAAGCCCTGCGCCTGGCCTTCGACAGGGTGATGGCGGACAAGGCCTTCGTCGCGGAGGCGGAGAAACTCAACCTCGAGGTTCTGCCCGTCTCCGGCGAAGACGTCGCCAAACTCGTCCGCGACGTCAACGCGACGCCGGCGGACATCGTCAAGCGCGTGCGCGACGCGCTGAAATCACGCTGACGCGCCGCGGCGGGCTCAGTGCCCGCCGTATTCGTCGTCGTCCTCGCCCGGTCCCGCGGCCTCGCGAAGACGCTCGGGCACCTGCTCCCCGACGCCCTTCAACTCCGCGTGCGCTCCGGGATGGGAATCCTCAAGCGCCTCGGCGGATTCCTTCAAAATGTGATCGACGGAGGCGCGCGTCAGCAATCCGCGCACCAGCAGGGCCGTGAGCACGTTCCTGACGAGATGGCTCATCGCGTCGAGACGGGCTTCGAGGTGGGCGATGCGGTCGCTGTCGGTCATGGTCATCTCCTGTGTCGTCGAACATAGAACCGATCGGCTGTTTGACAAAATGGGGAGCCGCGCGGTCCGGCGTCGTCCATGTTCCGGGAGCGCGCCTTTTGTGGTCATGGCGACGGCGGGATTGACTTCCGCGCCGGGCAAGTTCTGATTGTGGCTCCGTCCGCGGGACGGACAAAGCGCGCCAGTCGCGCCGCACGACGAAGGAGGAAACCATGATCCGGCATGTGAAGAGCCTTCGATTCGCATTCGCCCTGTTGGCGCCCGTCGTCTTCGTCGCTGCGGACGCCGCCGCCGCGCGGGCGGAAACCGCCACGTGTCTGTCGAGATACAGGACGAGGAGCGGTGTGACCGGCGAGTTTCCGGGGAGCCTCTCGATGCCCGCCGGAACCCCCTGCAGGTTCGAGCGTCGAATGACCGGGCGGGCGCGCGCGGCGGGCATCGACGTGGTGGAAGCGCCAAAACACGCGACCGCGCGCCCCGAAGGCAGGGCGGGCCTGATCGTCACGCCCGCGAAGGGCTACACCGGCAAGGACGAAATGGTCGTTCGCTTCAACTCGGGGCGCGGCGCGTCCTCGCTGGTGCGTTTCGCCATCAGCTACTATTGACCCGCGAGCGCGGCCGGGAAGCGTTCCCGACCGCGCTCCGGACGAGACGTCAGCCCCGCTTGAATTCCCCGAGGCCGGGCTTGAACACCTTGTCGTCGAGGAACATTTTCATCGCCTTTTCGCGGCCCTTTTCCGGGTCCAGCGCCTTCAGCGCGTTGCTCTTGCACTCGAGATAGTCGAGCGCCTGGTCCTGCGACATGCCGCGCACGGAGCGCACGGCTTCCTTGGTGTATTGCACCGCGGCCGGGCTCTTCGCCTCGAGCTTGCGCGCGAGTTCCATGGTCGTCTCGCGCAATTGCGCCAGCGGCACGGATTTGTTGACGAACTTCATCGCCGCGGCTTCCTTGCCGCTGAACTTGTCGCCGGTCACCGAATAATAAATGGCGTCGCGATAGTTCATGATCTGCGTGACGCACCAGGCGACGAGGCCGCCGGGGATGATGCCCCAGTTGACTTCCGAAAGGCCGAAGGTCGCGTCGTCCGCCGCGATGGCGAAATCGCAGGCGATGACCGGCGTGAAGCCGCCGCCGAAGCAATAGCCGTGAACCATGGCGATGGTCGCCTTGGGGAAGCGCGAGAGCTTGTCCCAGCGCCAGGATTGCGAGGCGGCGCCGGTCTTGCGCATCGCCTTGGGATTGCCCTCGTTGGCGCGGAAGAACAGTTTCAGATCCTGACCCGCGCAGAAATTGCCGCCGGCGCCCGTGACGATCACGACCTTCGTCATGTCGTCGTCCGCGGCCCAGTCCAGCGCCTCGCACATGTCGAGATGCAGTTGCGGGCTCATGGCGTTCCGCTTCTCGGGACGGTTGAGAATCACGAAGGTGACGCCTCCGTCACGCTCGATCTTCACGTTTGCATAGGTCGGCAAGGCGTCGCTCATGGGATCCTCCAGGGTTGATAATGGCGCGATGCTAGTGCACCGCCGGCCCGTCCGGCAATGGGCCGGGCGAACTTTCCGCGGGCGCGCCGCGCGTGCTAACAAAGCGTCATCGTCCGCTCCGGAGCATCGCCCATGAATTCCCCCACTCCCTCGTTCAGGGCCGCGACGGCCGCCGGAAAGCTCGATCTGACCATCCGCATGCGCCGCAACCGGCGCACCGAATGGTCGCGCCGCCTCGTGCGCGAAACCGTGCTCACGACCAACGATCTCATCTGGCCGATCTTCATCATCGACGGCGAGAAGCGGCGCGAGAAGGTCGGCTCCATGCCCGGCGTCGAGCGCCTCACCATCGACGAGGCCGTGCGCGAGGCGGCCCGCGGCGCGCGGCTCGGCATCCCCGCCCTGGCGCTGTTTCCCAACACCGACCCGGCGTTGCGCGATGCGGGCGGCACGCAGGCGCTCAACCCCGACAATCTCGTCTGCCGCGCCCTGCGAGCCATCAAGAAGGAAGTGCCGGACATCGGAATCGTCTGCGACGTGGCGCTCGATCCCTACACCAGCCACGGCCACGACGGCGTGATGGACGGCGACGAAATCCTCAACGACGAGAGCGTCGCCGTGCTCGTGGGTCAATCGCTCAACCAGGCGCGCGCCGGCTGCGACGTGATCGCGCCTTCCGACATGATGGACGGGCGCATCGGCGAAATCCGCAAGGCGCTCGACGCGGAGAATTTCGAACACGTGCAGATCATGAGCTACGCGGCGAAATACGCCTCCGCCTTTTACGGCCCGTTCCGCGAGGCGGTCGGCTCCGGCGGCCTGCTCAAGGGCGACAAGCGCACCTACCAGATGGACCCGCACAATTCCGACGAGGCGCTGCGCGAAGTCGCGCTCGATCTGGAAGAAGGCGCCGACATGGTCATGGTGAAGCCCGGCATGCCCTATCTCGACATCGTCCGGCGCGTGAAGGACGAGTTTGGCGTGCCCACCTACGCCTACCAGGTGAGCGGCGAATACGCGATGATCATGGCCGCCGCGCAAAACGGCTGGATCGACGCGGACAAGGCGATGATCGAAAGCCTCGTCGCCTTCAAGCGCGCCGGCGCCGACGGAATCCTCACCTATTTCGCGCCCATGGTCGCGGAAAAGCTGACAAGGGGATTGTGAGTGACAACGAAGCGACTTTTGCCGCGCCTGTTCGCCTGCGCCGCCCTCCTCTGCGCGGCTGTTTCGCCCGCGATGGCGCAGGACGCCTTCCCTGACCGCCCCGTCAGGATCGTCATTCCGTTTCCGCCCGGCTCGGCGCTCGACAGCATCACGCGGATTGTCGCCGATCCGCTCGCGGCCCTGTGGGGACAGGCCGTTGTCGTCGAGAACATCGCCGGAGGCGGCGGCAACATCGGCGCCGACCGGGTGGCGAGGGCGGAGCCCGATGGCTACACGATGCTCTCCTCGCCGCCGGGACCGCTCGGCTTCAACCATCTCCTGTTCAGGGACACGCGTTTCGATCCCGCGACCTTCGTTCCCGTGTCCCTGCTGGGCTCGGTGCCCAACGCCCTCGTCATCCGCAAGACCATCGAGGCGAAAACGATCGCGGACTTCCTCGCGCTGCTGCGCGCCAGTCCCGGCAAGTTCAACTACGCTTCACAGGGCGTTTCCTCGACCGGCTATCTCACGATGAAGCTCTTCGAGCAGAAGACGGGAACCTCGCTCGTCCACGTCCCCTATCGCGGCGCCGCGCAGGCGCTGACGGACATCGCCGCGGGACACGTCGATATGTTCTTCGACACGCTGACGACCTCCCTGCCCCTGCACCGCGGCGACGCCGCGCGCGTCATTGGCGTCGCCGACACGGAACGCTCGCCGCTGCAACCGGACATCGCGACGTTTCACGAAGCGGGCGTGACGGGTTTTCGCTCCATCACCTGGTTCGGCCTCGCCCTGCCGCCGAAGGCGTCCGCGGCGCTCGCGGAAAAAATCAACCGGGACGTCGCCGCCGTGGTCCGGCGTCCCGAGGTCTCCGAACGCATTCGCGCCATGAACATCACGCCAGGCGGACAATCCGTCGCCGAGACAGGCGCCTTCTTCCGGGAGCAGGCGCGGATGTGGACGACGCTGATCAGATCGCTCGACATCGAAATGCAATAGGGCGGTCAGGCGCCGCGGCGGCCGAAGCTCCAGCCCGGTTACGCCGATTTGATCATCATCATCTCCGCGATGTTCTCGCGGGTGAGCAGGCCCACCAGCCGGCCATCCGCGTCGACGACGCCCATGGCCGGCGCGCCGCCCGCCCCCAGCTTTTGCAAGGCGGCCTCGAGGTCCTCGCCATCGCGCAGGGTCGCCGCCGGCGCCAGCATCACGTCGAGCACGGGCGTTGCGGCGGGCTTGTCGCGCAGGGCGAGAACAAGCTCCTCGCGCGTCAGGATGCCGATCAGCTTTCCGTGCGCGTCGATGACGGGCAATTCGTGTTGCGGGGTCGACAGCAACATGTCGACGGCGCCGGCGAGCGTCGCGTCCGGCCCGAGACTGACGAACCGCGTCTCCATTCCGTCGCCAACCGAAAGGCCGCGAACCGCGTCGCGAAACACGCTTTGCTGCGCCTCCCCCGCCGCCGCCACGTAAACGAAGACGGCGATGAAGACCAGCATCGGATTGCCGAAAAGGCCAAGGAAGCCCAGCAGGAACGCCAGTCCCTGACCGATGCGCGCGGCGAGCTGGATGGAGCGTTGCGGCCCCATCCGCATCGACAGGATCGCGTGAAGGACGCGTCCGCCATCCATGGGGAAGGCGGGAAGCATGTTGAACAGGGCCAGAAACACGTTGGCGGCGACGAGCCGCGGCACGAGCCCGATTTTGGCGTCGTCGATCTTCGAGACCTCCTCGGGCAAGGCGCCGCCAAAGACGAGGACGAGCGCGATCGCGATGACGACATTGACCATCGGCCCGGCGAGCGCGACCGCGAGTTCCTGCCTCGGCTCCTCGGGAATCCGTTCGAGGCTGGCGACGCCGCCGATCGGCAGCAACGTCACCTCGGGCGTCTTGATGCCGAAGGCGCGCGCCGTGAATATATGCCCGAATTCATGCAAGAGAACGCAGGCGAACAGCGCCACGATGAAGGCGAGGTTCTGCTTCGCCGCCTCCGCGCCGCCTTGCGAGAAGGCGCTGAAGCCGATCCAGGCCAGAAACAGCAGGAATGTCACGTGTATCCGCACCGCCGTTCCGGCGATGCGTCCAATGGTGATCGACCAGGGCATGGAGACTTCCTTTCGGCGCGAGCCCCCAGAGATAGGCTTCCCGCGCCCCCGCGTCGAGCCGATAGCGACCCTCAGGCGATCCGCGCGTCGAATCGGGCGGCGGACATCAGCCGGACCAGAGACGCCGCGCGGTCGAGCCCCGCCACCGCCTCGACGATCGCCGCGCGCGCCTCCATCGGCGCGTGCGCGGCGCTGATCGCCATGAACTTCTCAGTCACCACGCCGGATTCGAGGCCGCCGCGCGAAAAGCCTGGCGGGAACGGAACGTCGGCGACAAGCTCCCGTCCGTCCCGATGGCGGGCGCGCAACTGACAGGGATAGGCGCCCGGCGCCCGCGCGGCGAGGTCCGCGCTGGAAGTCATCGCGAGCCGCGCCATCAACGCCACCACCTGCGGATCGAACCAGCGCTCGTTTTCGTATTGCCGCAGCCCGAATTCGCCATCGATCAGCGAAACCGCGACGAGGAAGTTGAAACTGTGGTCCGCCGCCTCGCGAGATCGCGGGCGGATGCGCGCCTCGTCCGCCTGTTGTTTCCGCACGATCGGGTAATCGGCCATGACAACGTCGATTTTTTCAAGCGCGGCGATGTCGCCGCCGGCCATCTCGCGCAATCGCAGCGCCGCGGCGACGGCGGCCTGCCCCGTGGCGAGGCAGGGATACATCTTCACGTTGGCCCGCATGATGTAGAGATCGTCCGGCATGGGCGCGGCGAGAAGCGCCCTGGCGTCGCCGCGGTCGAAAAGTCCGCGCAATCCGCGTTCCGCCTCCAGCGCCGCGAGCGGCCCGGTGACGCCGCGCGCGGCGAGCAACGCGCCCTGGACGCCGCTCTGCGCGACAAGCGCGTTGGCGATGGACTTGGCGGCGGAAACGTGTCCGCCGCGCACGATCGCGGGCGTCGGCGCGCGCGCGATCCCGAGCGCCAGCGCGTGCGCGAAACGCGTCTCGTCGAGACCCATCAGCCGCGCGGCCATGGCGGGGGCGACGAGGCCGGACACCGTCACCTCGTCCCAAACGCCATGCGGATCCATGAGCTGTTTCAGCCGTCCGAAGATTTCATACCCCACCACGCTGGCGGCGAGCACGTCGGCGCCGGAGCAGCCGAAAGCCTCGCCGGCGGCGAGCGCGGTCGGCGCGTTGTCGCTGGGATGGCCGCCGATTTGCGGCCCCTTGCCGGAAACGCCGCCGATATAATCGTTGAGATCGAGCACCCGCACGAGACAACCGTTGGCGAGGATGGCGTTGAGAAGGCTGGTGCGCCCGCGCTGGCCGACGACGCTGCACCGATCGGCCCCGCCAGCCTCGTTGACGTGCCCGAGAACGGATTTCGACGTCTCTTCCCCGAGCCCCGCGATGGCGCAGCCGATGGCGTCGAGCACGATGAGTTTCGCCTGTTCCATCGCGCGGGCGGGAATGTCCGCCGTTCTCGTCGAGGACGCCATGGTCGCGAGCGCCTCGATGGCGCCGGGTTCCGGATGATGCTGTTTCGCCATGTGTGGACCTAGCTCTCGCGTGGGAGTTTCAGGGCGTGGCGCCGCTCTTTTCGAGCGCGCGGCGCACGACGTCGACGACCTCCGGCGGCGCGGAATTGATGCGCCGGACCGATTGCTGCACGGCCTCGCCGTCGTTGAAGGTCACGTCGAATTGCTGTCTGGCCGCGGCGGCGAGAAAATCCTCGTCCTGCGCGAGGTCCGCGAAGGCCCGGCGCAGGTTCGCGGCGGCCGCCGGCGCGGTTCCTGGCGGCGCGAAAAACGGTCGGCCCAGCGTGTTGAGCGTCGCCATCAATTCGAGCGCGCGCCGGTCCGTCTCGTTGCGCGCGAGGTCGATGACGAGCGGCACGTCGGGTTGTTCCGGCAGCGGCGTCAGGCCAAACTGGGCGAGCAGCAACACCTTCTTGTCGCGCAGCCAGTCGGGCCGCTGAACTTTCAGGCTCGCCCAGGAAAATCCCACGACGCCATCGATCTCGCCGCGGTCGAGCGCCAGCGCCAGTTCCGGACTGCTTGGATAACCCGACACGACCTTGAAACGCGCGCCGAGCAGGTTGTTGAAGAAATATGGAAACAGCCCGTTGTTGTCCGTGGGCCCCGCCGCGCCGGCGATGAATTCGCGCTTGCGCAGATCGTCCACGGAGGTCACGCCAAGCTCCGCGCGCATGACGAGAAAACTCACGTCGTTGTTGAGATTGCCGAGCCAGACGAAAGCGTCGGGATCGTATTGCGCGGCGCCGGCCTCGACCATCTTCAGCAATGGCGCCGCGATGAGATTGCGATTGGTGATCGCGATGGCGGTCCCGTCGCGCGGAGCGATCTGCGCCATCGTGTTCGCGAGCTTCAGTCCGCCGCCGCCAGGGACGTTTTGCACGATGACGGCGGGATTGCCCGGAAGATGCCGCCCGAGAAACGGAGCCGCGAGCCTCGCGTAGGCGTCATAGCCGCCGCCCGAGGCGGAGCCCACCATGATCCGGACTTCCCTCGCCTGACGCGCCGCGTCGGTCTGCGCGAACGCTGCGTTCGCCAACGCAAACAACGAGGCCAGAATCGCCGCCAGCAAACAGCGGTGCATCTCGGAGCGCTCCCTCGGACGGCCAGACGCGCCGGCCCTGGGAACATTCTGCGCCAGTCCACGCCGCGGCGCAATTTGGAGCTTCGGGCAAGATGGCGGGCGGCGCGGCGTCAAACCCGTCGCGCGCCGTGCCAAAACCGGACGGATCGTTAACGCGCCGCGCGAAAGCCCCGGACAAGACCGGCGAAGGTCATCCAGATGTAGCGGCCACGATCGCGCCTGGAGCCAGATATGCCGGGAACATCCGGGCAATTGGTCCGCGCCAGCGATTCGTGCCCGCTGTGTTCCGCGTTCATCCCGAAGATGAACGTCGCCCGGTCCCGCCGCGGAAACGCCCGCGCCTCCCGGCGTTCCCCGGCAACCCCGCTCAGGCGCCCGCGAAAATCCACACGGCGTCGCGCGGAATTTCACACCAGACCTCGCCGGGCGCGTGTTGCGTCTCGCCATGCGCCTTGAGCGCGAGTTCTCCGCGCGACAGGCGATATTCCCAGGCGCTTCCCAGATAGAGCGAGGCGTCGAGAGTCATCCGTAATCGGTTCGGCCCGTCTCCATCGACGACCCGCAGACGCTCGGTGCGCACCACGGCCCGCACGGTCGCCCCGGCGGACAGCGGCGCCCGTTCGCGCACGACGCCGTCGAGCCGCCAGCCCTCGCCTTCGATCGCGGCCGCGTCGCCGCCGCCGGCGAGCCTGCCCGCGAGCACGTTGTTGGCGCCGAGAAAATCCGCCGCGTAGAACGAATTCGGCCGCGTGTAGATCTCCTGCGGCGCGCCCTGCTGCACGATCACGCCATTTTCGAGCAGCAACACGTCGTCG
Organism: uncultured Hyphomicrobiales bacterium; assembly: GCA_903884435.1. Lineage (GTDB taxonomy): Bacteria > Pseudomonadota > Alphaproteobacteria > Rhizobiales > Beijerinckiaceae > Terripilifer. The sequence continues at coordinate 17,140 of CAISEY010000386.1, forward strand.
GCGATGGCGAGCGCCTCTTCCTGGTCGTGCGTCACCATGATGGCGCAGATGCCGACCTCGAGAATGAGCTTGCGAATCCAGTAACGCGCGTCCTCGCGCAACTTGGCGTCGAGATTGGACAGCGGCTCGTCCATCAGCAGCACTTTCGGCTCGTAGACGAGCGCCCGGCAAATGGCGACGCGCTGCTGCTGGCCGCCCGAGAGCTGGTCGGGAAACCGCGCCCCGAGATGGCCAAGGCCCATTTTGGACAGGATGCTCTCGACACGCCGGCGCTGCTCATCCGCGCCAACGCCGCGCAATTTGAGCCCGTAGGCCACGTTGTCGAAGACGCTGCGGTGTGGCCAGAGCGCGTAGGACTGGAAGCAAAGGCCGATGTTGCGCTTCTCCGGCGGCAGGGCGACGCCCCTGCCCGCGTCGAGCACGGCGACGCCGCCAATCTCGATCAGCCCCTTTTCCGGCTGTTCGAGGCCGGCGATGCAGCGCAGCAGCGTCGTCTTGCCGGAGCCGGAGGCGCCCAGCAGCGCGACGATGGCGCCCTTGTTCGCCGTGAACGAGGCGCCGCGCAGAATGTGATTTCCGCCGAGCCATTTGTTCACGTCGGCGACGACGAGATCAGTCATGGATGCGCGCTCCGAGCCGCAGCGCGAGGCCAAGCCCCGCCGCCGTGAGAATGATGCTGATGAAGGCCAGAGCCGCGATCTGGTCCATGTTGCCGGAGGTCAGCAACGACACCATCAGCGAGCCCATCACCTCGGTGCCGACGCCCATGAGATAGACGCCGGTCGCGTATTCACGCAGGAACACGATCATGATCAGCGACCATGCACCGACGAGGCCCGGCCTGACCATGGGGATCACGGTGTCGCGCCAGGTGCGGAAAATATTCGCGCCCGTGGCGCGCGAGGCCTCCTCGAGCTCCGGTCCGACCTGCAACAGCGTCGCCTGGATGACGCGCAATCCGTAGGAAAGCCCCACCACCGTGTAGGCGACGAAGAGACTGGCGAGCGTCGGGCGCAATGGCGTCAGGAAAGGCACGAACAGGAAGACCCAGAAGAACGCGAGGCCGATGATGATGCCCGGCAGGGCGCGCGGCAGCAGCACCATGTAGTCGAGCAGCGCGCCGCCGAACCCCTTGTTGCGATGCCCGGCGAGCGCCACGGCGAGGTAGACGCAAACGGCGAGCGCGCCGCCGGCGACCGCCAGAACGAGCGTGTTGACGATGCCGCGAAACAGACTCGGCGTTTCAAGCAGGTGCTGGAAATGCCGGGTCGTCAGATGGTCGCTCAGCACGACGCCCTCGCCCCAGGAATCGACGAAGGCGCGCACCGCGATGCCGCCGATCGGAAAGCCCACCGAGACGAGACGCCAGAGGCCGATGACCGCCCATGCGACGACCTGCCCGGCGGCGCCCAGCCGCAGCGGCGTCGCGCGCGCGCCCTTGCCGCCCATCGACGCGTAGCGGCGACTGTTGCGCAGCAACAACCGCTGCACGAAGACGAGCGGCAGCGTCATCAGCACGAGAGAGATCGCGACGACCGCCATGACATGATAGGTCGGCGTCCCGAACAGGCTGTTCACCTTGTAAAGATAGGTCGTCAGCACGACGATTCCGCCGGGATCGCCAAGCACCAGCGGAATGCCGAAGGTCTCGAACCCGAGCAAAAGGTTCAGCGCGGCGGCGAAGACGAGCGACGGCAGCACCATCGGCAGCGTCACGTCGAGCGACACGCGCCAGAGGCCCGCGCCCGTCGCCCGCGCCGCCTCCTCGAGATCGGACGGCAGGCCGCGCATGGCGGACGATACATAAAGATAGACGCCCGGCGCGTGGCTCAATCCGCCGATCAGGATCATCCCCGGCAGCGAATAGATGTTCCACGGAGCGCCGCCGAACGTTTGCTTCGCCCAGAGCGACACGAACCCGGAAGGCCCGACCGAGACCGTGTAGCCGAAGGCGAGCACGATGGAGGACAGGAACATGGGCGCCAGCACCACGGGCTCGAGCCACTTGCGCCCGGCCAGATCGGTGCGCGTCAGGACGAAGGCGAGCATCGCGCCGAGCGGCACGGCGACCGCGACAAGGCCCAGCGCGAACACGGCGGTCGTGCCGAGCGCGCGCCAGTAATCGGAATCCGTCAGGACATACTCGTAGGCCTCGAGGCTGAACCTCGCGGTCTTGTCGAAGAACGGATTGTCGAGCAGGCTCTGGTAGAGGATGAGCCCGACGGGCGTCATCACCACCACGACGAGCGCGGCGACGACCGTCAGGCGAAACCCGCGCGCGTCCCCGGCAGTTTTCGACCGCATGAATCCCCCCGCTCCGCGCGCCGGCGCTCAGCCCTCGCCGCGCATCGCTTTCTTCCAGTTCTGGAAAAACTCGGCCCGGATTTTCGGGTTGAGATTGTCCGCGAGTTTCTCGTCGACCGGAATCATTTTCACGTTCGGCCCGGTGATCTTGCCAAGCGCGGCCGCGTCGAGCTCGCCCGTGTAGCCGGTCCGCAGCGGCGGCACGCCCTTGCCGGCGAGAATGCCCTGACCCTTTTCCGAGAGCATGAAGTCGAGAAACAGCCGCCCGGCGGCGGGATGCGGCGCTCCCTTCGTGACGCTGGCGACGCGCTGGAACGCCGAGGTGTAATCGCTGGCGAAGGCGAAGCCGACGGCCGGCGATTCCTTCGCCCATTGCATCGCGTACGAGCCGATGACGTTGAACCCGAGCACGTGTTCGCCGGAGACAATTTTTTCGCGCATGGCGCCGGAACTGCCGTAAACCTTGCCATCGACCGCGCCGAAGGCTTTCGCGAGATCCCAGAAATTCGCGGTGTTGCGCAGGTCCGTCACCGCCAGCAGGAAGCCAACGCCGCTTTTTTCGGGATCGAAGGAACAGACCTTGCCCTTCAGCTCGGCCTTGTGGTCCTGCAACAGCTTGACGAGGCCGGCGCGCGTCGTCGGCACGAGATCGGCCTTGAGCAGGTTCTTGTTGTAGAGCATCGCCACGGGCTCGATCGACGTGCCGTAGACCGTGTCCCTGTAAATCGAGGCCGCCGGAAAGGCCGCGGCCTCCGGCGATTTGTAGACGTCGAGCAGGCCCTTCGCGGCGAGCGCCATCTGCAGGTCCATGGAGCTCGTCCACGCGATGTCGGCGCCCACCTGTCCGGCCGCCGCCTCGCTGATGACCCGGTTGTAGACATCCGTGGTGCCGATGCCGTTGTAATCGACCGCGATCCCGTAAGCCTGCTTGAACGCCTCGACGAGCGGCAAGCCCTGGGCTTCGTCCGTCGACGTGTAGATCGCGACCTTGCCCTCTTTCTTCGCGCGCTCGACGAGATCGCCCGACGCCGGCGTTTGCGGGAAGGCGCTTCCCCCGAAGGCCATGGACGCGGCGCCCGTCGCGCCGGCGAGCAATGAACGACGATTCAACATGACTGGCTCCCTTAAATGATGTCCCCGCGCGCGGCGATTTCGCGTCAAGATTTACCCGTCCATCCGAGCGGGCGCCAGCCCGGCCTGGCTTTCCGGCCCAAACCTTAGAATTAATTTACCGGAAGAGCCTAAAGATTTGCGAGGGCGTCACGCGAGACTGCCCGCCCCGGACGCGAGATCATGGAAAGAATGCCGCCACGCCTCACGCTCTTTCTTGGCCTGTTCAGCGGGATTTGCGTGTCGGCGGCCTGGTTCTCCGTGCGGCCGGACGAGATCGTCGGCGCCATTTGCATCGGAACCGCCGTCTGCGCGACGCTTTTGATCGCGCTGCGGTTCGACAGGGCCCTCGTGCGCAAGAGCAGGCGCCGGACAGATTTGCCGCCCCATGCAGGCGAGGCCGTCGAAGGCGCCTGACACGGTTCGGCGGCAACGGCTCCGCCAGATGTCTTCACCTCGCTTCGGCGCGCGCGTTCCAGAACGAAAAATCCCGCCGGACTGGCGGGATTTCATCAAGCGCGAACGGCGCGCCGGAAGACGGTGAAAGACTCCGCCTTCCGGAGCGCCGCTTCAATCAGTTGGTGGCCGGAGCGGCCGGAGGCGCGGCCTTCGGCTTGCGGGCGACCCGCTTTTTCTTGGCGGGAGCCTTCTTCGCGGCGGTCTTGCGAGCGGTCTTCTTCGCGGCTGTCTTCTTCGCGGCGCCCTTGCGGGCGGTCTTCTTCGCGGCGCCCTTGCGAGCGGTCTTCTTCGCGGCTGTCTTCTTCGCGGCGCCCTTGCGAGCGGTCTTCTTCGCGGCTGTCTTCTTCGCGGCGCCCTTGCGGGCGGTCTTCTTCGCGGCGGCTTTCTTCGCCGGTTTACGTTTCACAGCTTTCGCCATCTGAGGTCCCCTCTGATTTGATTACCGGCGTGTCGAGAAGTGACGGCCAGCAACAGGCGAAAACAGAGTAGCCGAGATATTCTCTTGCGCAAGAGCGCGAACCGCGACAGGCGACGCGCGACGCGCCGATTCTCATCGCCGCGGCGTTCGCGATGGCTTGAATCCAGGTCGCGCGACGCGATGAAAACCGCGCGCGACGCGAACAAACATCGCGCGTCGCGCCGGCGCGCGCGATGTCTGGAAACGCGAACGACGTCGCGCGCGGAGCGTGGACCGCCGCGCGCGCGGTTTCGCCGCCGCGCGCCACCCGGTGCATTACCATTTGATTTTTAATAAATTTTTTTCGCACGCCGCCGAGCGTCGAACATTCCGTCCCGACGCTTTTGCGTCGAAGCCGCGCGCCTTGCCCGCGTGGTCTGGCGCCGGGCGGACAAGCGGCGCGCGCGAAACAAAATCAGGACGGGACGCGCGACAGGCAACCGTGAAGCGAAGACGCGACGCAAGCAAAAAAAAATCGCGACGTTCGCTTTTTTTGTTCCGCGTGACGCGTTTGCGCGTCCGCGGCGAACGCGATTCGCGCAACGCGACGAATCGCTTTTTGATTCGCGACGCGCCGCGCGCGCGTCGTCAGACGCCGAGCTTTTGTTTCAACAGGTCGTTGACCGCCTGCGGGTTCGCCTTGCCCCCGGTCTGTTTCATCACCTGTCCGACGAACCATCCGAGCATCGCGGGCTTCGCGATGGCTTGCGCGGCCTTGTCCGGATTGGCGCCAAGGATCGCGTCGACCGCGGCTTCGATCGCGCCCGTGTCCATGACCTGTTTCATCCCGCGCGCTTCGACGATGGCGCGCGGATCGCCGTCTTTCTCTTCGTTCACGATGATCGCGAGCACGTCCTTCGCGATCTTTCCGGAGATGGTGCCGTCGGCGATGAGATCCACGAGGCCGGCGATCTGCGCGGGCGTCACGTGCGTTTGCGAAACCTCGAGACCCGACGTGTTGGCGAAGGCGGCGACGTCGCCATTGATCCAGTTGGCCACGATCTTCGCGTCGCGCGCGCGTCCTTCGTGTTTGACCGCGGCCTCGAAATAATCCGCGGTCGCCCGCTCGGCGACGAGGGCGGAGGCGTCCTGCGCGGAGAGGCCATATTCCGAGACGAAGCGCGCCTTGCGCTCGTCCGGCAGTTCGGGAAGGCTCGCGGCGATCTCGTCGACGAAAGCCTGGTCGAACTCGACCGGAAGCAGGTCCGGGTCCGGGAAGTAGCGGTAGTCATGCGCTTCTTCCTTCGAGCGCATCGCGCGCGTCTCGCCCTTCGCCGGATCGAACAGGCGCGTCTCCTGATCGATCTTGCCGCCATCCTCGAGGATTTCGATCTGGCGGCGCGCCTCGGCGTCGACGGCCTGACCGATGAAGCGGATGGAGTTGACGTTCTTGATCTCGCAACGCGTCCCGAGTTCGGCGCCGGGACGGCGAACCGAGACGTTCACGTCGGCGCGCAGATTGCCCTTCTCCATGTCGCCGTCGCAGGTGCCGAGCGTGCGCAGGATGGAGCGCAGCTTGGAAACGTAGGCTTTCGCCTCGTCGGCGCTCCTGATGTCTGGCTTCGACACGATCTCCATGAGCGCGACGCCGGAACGGTTGAGATCGACGAAACTTTCCGTCGCCGACTGGTCGTGCAGCGACTTTCCCGCGTCCTGTTCGAGATGAACGCGCTCGATGCCCACGATGATCTGTTCGCCCGGCGCGACATCGACCGCGACATCGCCCTCGCCGACGATGGGACTCTTGTACTGCGAGATCTGATAGCCCTGCGGAAGATCGGGATAGAAATAGTTCTTGCGGTCGAACACCGACCGCCTGTTGATCCTGGCCTTTAGTCCAAGACCGGTGCGCACGGCCTGCCGCACGCAGGCCGCGTTGATGACCGGCAACATGCCGGGCATCGCCGCGTCGACGAGCGAAACGTGCGAATTCGGATCGCCGCCAAACTCCGTCGAGGCGCCCGAGAAGAGCTTCGAGCGCGAGGCGACCTGCGCGTGAATTTCCATGCCAACGACGATTTCCCAGTCGCCGGTGGCGCCCTTCAGGAGTTTCGCTGACCGGTTCGGGGAGCTGGCGGGTTGCGTCATGACTGAACGTCCACGAGTTGCGCCGCGCGCGCCGCGGCGGATGGTCTATTTTTCGTCGGGCGCCGACGGCGAACCGGCCGCGACGAAAACCTTGCCGGACAGAAAGGCGCACGCCTGGCCAACGGCGGCGGCCACCGCCGCCATGATCGAAAGTTGCGCGGGTTGCGCGGCGTCGTCGCCGCGAAGCGCCTGAACGGCCACGAGCGCGACGAGCAATCCCGCGACGAGCCACAGCAGCCAGCGCAACGCGTCGAGACAGCCGGTGGCGATCGCGGTCGCGAACGGCCCCATCATGTCCACCAGGGTTGCGGCAACGCCGTGCGGCCAGCGGCCTGCTCGATGACTTCGGCGATGGAGAACAGCGTCTCCTCGTCGAAGGGGCGCCCGATGATCTGCAACCCCAGCGGCAACCCATCGCCCGACAAACCCCCGGGAACCGCGACGCCCGGCAGGCCCGCCATGTTCACGGTGACGGTGAAGATGTCGTTGAGATACATTTCGATCGGGTCGGCGGAAGTCTTCTCGCCAATTCCAAAAGCCGCGGACGGCGTCGCCGGCGTCAGGATGGCGTCGATTCCGCTGGCGTAGGCCTGTTCGAAATCGCGTTTGATCAGCGTACGGATTTTCTGCGCGCGCACGTAATAGGCGTCGTAATATCCGGCGGAGAGCACGTAGGTTCCGATCAACACGCGGCGGCGAACCTCGGCGCCGAACCCGGCCCGCCGCGTGTTCTCGTACATCTCCCGAATGTCCTTGCCGGGCGCGCGCAAGCCGTAGCGAACGCCATCGTAGCGCGCGAGATTGGAGGAGGCTTCCGCCGGCGCGACGATGTAATAGGCGGGCAAGGCCGTCTTCGTGTGCGGCAGGGATATGTCCACGATCTCGGCGCCCGCCGCGCGCAACCAGGCGATTCCCCTCTCCCAGAGATTTTCGATTTCGGCGGGCATCCCGTCGATGCGATATTCGCGTGGAATGCCGATTTTCATGCCGCGGATCGACTTGCCGACCGCGGCCTCGTAATCGGGAACCGGCGCGTCGTGGCTCGTCGCATCCCTCGGATCGTATCCCGCCATCGAGCCGAGCATGATCGCGCAATCGCGCACGCTTCGCGCAATGGGGCCGGCCTGATCGAGCGAGGACGCGAAGGCCACCATGCCCCAGCGCGAGCAACGGCCGTAGGTCGGCTTGATTCCGACCGTGCCCGTGAAGGCCGCGGGCTGGCGAATGGAGCCGCCCGTGTCGGACGCCGTGGCCGCGAGACACAGATGCGCCGCGACGGCGGACGCCGAGCCGCCCGACGACCCGCCAGGCACGAGCAATCCCTTCTTGTCGCCCGAGAGCGCCGCGCGCGCCCACTCCGCGTCCCGGTTGGGCGGCAGCCAGGGCGAAGCGACGGGACCGTAAAACGAGGTCTCGTTCGACGAGCCCATGGCGAACTCGTCCATGTTGAGCTTGCCGAGCATCACGGCGCCGTCGCGCCAGAGTTGCGAGGTCACGGTGGATTCATATTTCGGGCGGAAACCGTCGAGGATATGGCTGCACGCCTGCGTGTGAACGCCCTCGGTCGCGTAGAGATCCTTGACGCCGATCGGCAAGCCCTCGAGCGGACGAGCCTCGCCGCGTCCCAGTCGCGCGTCGGACTCCCGCGCCATGGCGAGCGCCTTCTCCGGACATTCGACGACGTAGGCGTTGAGGCCGCGCGCCTTCTCGATGGCGGACAGATGCGCTTTCGCGAGCTCCACCGCCGACAGGGATTTCGTTCTCAGGGCGGCGCGCGCTTCCGCGAGGCCGAGGCGGGTTGGATCGCTCATGTTTATTCAATCACCTTCGGGACGGTGAAATAACGGCCCTCGCCCGATGGCGCGTTGGCGACGATGGCGTCGGCGCCGGCGTGATCCGTCACCTCGTCGGCGCGCCATTTCATCCGCATGGGAATGACCGACGTCATCGGCTCGACGCCCTCGACATCGACCGCGGCCAGTTGCTCGACGAAGCCGAGAATGGCGTTGATTTCGCCCTGGAGGCGCGGAACCTCCTCGTCGCTGACCGCGATGCGCGCGAGATGCGCGATGCGGCGAACCGTTGCCTGATCGACGGACATGCTGTCTCCACGCCAAAAAATCCATCCGCCTATAGCACCGCCGGCTTTCGCCGCGCAACGCGCGGAGCTTCGCGGCGCGCGCGACATCGGCTAGGTTCGCGCCGCGAAAGGACAACGGGCGATGACGACGACGGGCGCGCGCGGCAAGACGAAACGGCGGCGCGAGGCCTACGCGCAGGGCGGCCTCGATGGCCTCTGCGGCGTCTACGCCACGATCAACGCGCTGCAACGCCTGCGTGGCAAGGCCCTGAACGAGGAGCCCGCGATCGAGTTGTTCAAACATCTCGTCGGCGCCATCCGCGGGAAATTTCCGGAAGTGCTCTGGGAAGGCACGGGCGTTCCAGAAATGCGCGCCATTCTGGATCGCGCCGATTCCCACGCGCGAAAACATTTTGGATTCGGCGTCGCGCGATCCGAGCCCATGCTGAAAAGCGCGCCTCGCCGCGCCGATCTCTACTGGACGCGCCTCGCCGCGCTTCTGGCGGAGCCGGACCGGGTGCTGATCGTTGGATTGAAAGACCCCTGGGAGCACTGGAGCGTATTGACCGGCGTCACGCCGCGCACTCTGAAATTCTTCGATTCCCTCACGATCAAGGTGGCCCGACGCGCCGACTTCTCCTTGCGGGAGGGCGCGACCTACCGCATCGATCCACACCAGGTTTTCCTGCTCAGGCGCGTGAAAATCCCGCGGTCCTGAACTTGCCCGCGAGCTGGCGACGGTCCATGACGGCGCACGCGCTCTCGCACGGGCATTCGCCATGACCTCCCCTGTTGTAACCCTCGATGAACTCGCCGCCCTCCTGCCCGCGAAGGCGCGTTTGATGGGGATCGACCTCGGCTCGAAAACCATCGGTCTCGCGGTTTCCGACATCGAACGCCGCATCGCGACGCCCCTCGAAACCATCCGCCGCGAGAAATTCACGAAAGACGCCGCGCGCATGATCGAACTCGCGAAGGCGCGGGACATCGCCGCCTTCGTCATCGGACTGCCCCTCAACATGGACGGCGGCGAGGGCCCCCGCGTGCAATCGACGCGCTCTTTCGTGGCGAACTGCGCGAAGCTCACCGATATTCCCTTCGCCTTCCAGGACGAACGATTGTCCACGGCCGCCGTCACCCGCTCCCTGATCGAACAGGACGCGTCGAGAGCCCGCCGCGCCGAAGTCGTGGACAGAATGGCGGCAGCCTATATTCTTCAGGGCGCGCTCGACCGGCTCGCCAAAATCACGCCCCGAACAGAAGCTTGACTGTAATAGACTTGAGGCCGTGAAAGGTTGCATCAAACTGTTGATACAATCATTAGTTGTGATATCGTGACCTGGCGTTGTTGAGCGGCGGCGCAATTCAAGGGGGCCAGATGACGATGCAACGGATGCTGAAGCGCCCGACGGGCGTTCGTGCGAAGGAC
>CAISEY010000387.1 GCA_903884435.1 uncultured Hyphomicrobiales bacterium
CAGGGCGCGAGCTTTTTCCGCGCCATCGCGCGCGGCCAGTCCTATGGCGTGGCCGCGCGGGGCCTGTCGATCCGCACCGCCGATCCGCGCGGCGAGGAGTTCCCGGTGTTCCGCGCGGTCTGGATCGAAAAGCCGACGCTCGCCGACAATCTCCTCGTCATTCACGCGCTGCTCGATTCCGAGAGCCTGTCAGGCGTCTACAGGTTCACGCTCCGCTCGGACGACGCCGTCATCATCGACACCGAGGCGACGCTGTTCACACGCGCCGCCGTCGAGAACGTCGGGTTCGCGGCGATGGCCGCCACGAGCATCGTCGGCCCCCTCGACCGGCGGCGCAGCGACGACGTGCGGCCAGGCGTCTACGACGTTGGCGGCCTGCAAATGCTGAACGGCCGCGGCGAATGGCTGTGGCGGCCGATTTCCAACCGCGAGACGCTGCAAATCTCCGCGTTTCTCGACGACAATCCGCGCGGGTTCGGTTTTTTGCAACGCGACCGCGATTTCGCCCGGTTTCTGGACGACGACGTCCGCTGGGAGCGCCGCCCGTCGCTCTGGATTGAACCACTGGGCGACTGGGGCCCCGGCGCGGTGAACCTGATCGAGATTCCCTCGGATTCCGAGGTCAACCGGAATATCGTGGCCTACTGGCGCCCGCGCGCGGGCCTCGCGGCGAACGTGGAAGCCTCCTTCGCCTACCGGCAATTCTGGTGCTGGACGCCGCCCGCCCGACCGCCCGGAGCCATCGTCGTGCATTCGCGCGGCGGACGCCTGCCCGGAGCGCCGGCGAACTCGCGGCGGCGCCGTTTCATGGTGGAGTTTTCGGGCGACGTCTTCGCCGATTCCGCCCGCCTTCAGGATGTTTCGGCGAATCTCCAGGCCTCGCAGGGGGCGATAGTCTCGCAACGCCTGTTCCTGAGCGCCGAACGAAAGAGCGCGCGCGCGCTGTTCGACATCGAAAGCGGTTCCGACGCGCTGAATGAATTGCGCCTGCAAATCGAGGCGCAGGGCAAGCCTGTCAGCGAAACATGGCTGTACCGATGGACGCCCTGACCGCCCCGTCCCTTCCGGAGGAGCCGGCGGCGGCGACGGAGACGGCTCGCGCGCCAGATCGAGGCGAGGCCATGCCCCGGGAAGCCCCGCTCGCCATGCCAGCGCAGTCGCTGTCGCATTTCGACGCTTCGCGGCGGCGCGCCAACGCGGCGCCGGACCTCGCGCGGACGCCGTGGCTGACCCGCCTGTTCGTCTTCGGCGGCGCCCTCGCGCTGACCGCGCATGGCGCCAATGAAATGTATGGCGTCATCAACGTCGGCGCCATCACAGCGCTGAAGCTCGCGCTGCTCGTGCTGTTCGTGCTGAATTTCTCGTGGATCGCGCTGGCCTTCACGAGCGGGATCGCCGGATTTCTCTGGCTGCTGTTTGGACGACGCGCCGCGCCGGCGCTTCCCGCGGCCCTCGCCACCCGCAACGCCGTGGTCATGCCCATCTACAACGAGGCGCCCTCGCGCGTGTTCGGCGCGCTGCAATCGATCATCGAGGACGTGGAGGCGACCGGCCTCGGCGACAATTTCGACTGGTTCTTCCTGTCCGACACGACGAACCCCGACATCTGGATCGCCGAGGAGCGCGCCTTCATCGCCATCCGCGATCGACTTGGCGAGCGGGCGCGCGTCTATTATCGGCACAGGCCGAAAAACACCTCGCGCAAGGCGGGGAACATTGGCGATTTCGTCACCCGCTGGGGCGGCGCCTACGAACACATGGTGGTCCTCGACGCCGACAGCCTGATGACCGGCCACGCCATCGTGGCGCTGACGGCGGCGATGGAGGCGGACCCCGATTCCGGCATCATCCAGTCGCTGCCGCTGATCATCAACCGCAACACGTTCTTCGCGCGCCTGCAACAATTCGCGGCGCGGATTTACGGACCGGTGATCGCCTCCGGCCTCGCGCTCTGGTCGGGGCGCGACGGCAATTACTGGGGCCACAACGCGATCATCCGCACGAAGGCTTTCGCCGATCATTGCGGCCTGCCGGATCTGCGGGGCAAGCCGCCGTTCGGCGGGCACATTCTCAGCCACGATTTCGTCGAGGCGGCGCTGATCCGCCGCGCCGGATACGCGGTTTACATGCTGCCGACGCTGGGCGGCAGCTACGAGGAAAGCCCGCCCTCGCTGATCGATCTCGCCGCGCGCGACAGGCGCTGGTGCCAGGGCAACCTGCAACATCTGCGCGTGCTGCCGACGAAAGGGCTGAAACTGCCAACGCGCCAGCACTTCGCGACGGGCATCATGGGCTATCTCGCCTCGCCGCTGTGGATGACGCAACTCATCGTCGGCATCGTGCTGGTGCTGCAATCGGCCTGGGTGAGGCCGGAATATTTCACCGACGAGTTTCGCCTGTTTCCGGCCTGGCCCGTGTTCGATTCCGAGCGCGCGCTTGCGCTGTTCGGGCTGACCATGGCGGTGCTGCTCGCGCCGAAACTGTTCGGGCTGATCGTCGCGCTCGTCGACGGGCCGACGCGTCGCGCCTGCGGCGGCGTCGTCAGGCTCGTCGTTTCCGCCCTGATCGAGGTGTTCATGTCGGCGCTTATCGCGCCGGTGATGATGGTGATCCAGACGGGATCGGTGATGCAAATCCTGCTGGGCCGCGACACCGGCTGGAATCCGCAACGACGCGACGACGGCTCGATTCCCTTCATGAGCATCGTGCGCCGGCACCGCTCGCATGTCGCGCTCGGAATCGTCACGCTGATCGCCGGCCTGATCATCTCCCCGTCGCTGGCGGCGTGGATGTCGCCGACGATCGCCGGCCTCGTCCTCGCGATCTTCCTGTCCTGGACGAGCGGAATGTTGTCCATCGGCCTCGCACTTCGTCGCGCGGGCCTGCTCGTCACGCCCGAGGAAACCAGCCCGCCGGAAATCGCGACGCGCGCGAACGCGCTCTCGGCCAGGCTCGCGGCCGCCGGCGAGGACGAAATGGACGCCATCGCGACGATCCACGCCGAACCGGAATTCCGCGCCTCGCATGAATCCATGCTCCCGGCGGCGCCCGCGCACCAGCGCGGCCACGTCAATCCCGACCGCGCCGTGGCCGAGGCGAAGCTCAACGACGCCGAAGACATCGGCGACGCCGTGAAATGGCTCAAGCCGCGCGAGCGCATGGTCGTTCTTCACGACCGCGCGCTCATCGATTTCGTGGCGCGCCTGCCCGGACAAAAGCCCGCGAACGGCGCCTGAAGCAACGCCCCGGGGGGCGGACGCCGGACGCCAATGTTCGCCCGCGCCCTTGTAACCCGGGGGCGGCGTCGTTATCTGTCATCCAGCGCGCTCGACGTCCGGGAGCCAACCTCGCCGTTGATTATGCTTGCCGCGCGTTTGACGCGCCGTTCGTGTGCGGCCAACCTGAAAGCCCAGCAAGATGAAGCTTCGCCCCCTGCACGACCGGGTTGTTGTCGCGCGCCTCGACGCCGAAGAGAAATCAAAGGGCGGGATCATCATTCCCGACAACGCCAGGGAAAAGCCCCAGGAGGGCAAGGTCGTCGCCGTCGGTCCAGGCGGCCGCGACGAGGCCGGCAAGCTCATCCCGATCGATCTGAAGGCCGGCGACAAGATTCTTTTCGGCAAGTGGTCGGGCACCGAGGTCAAGATCGACGGGAAGGATCTCCTCATCATGAAGGAGAGCGACGTCATGGGCGTTCTGGGCTGAACCCGCCGGCGCGGCGCACGGCGCGCCGCCCGTTCCCAAATCATTCAATCATCAGGAAACAAAAGTCATGTCCGCCAAAGACGTACGCTTCTCGTCCGACGCCCGCGACCGCATGTTGCGCGGCGTCGAAATTCTCAACAACGCCGTGAAGGTGACGCTCGGCCCCAAGGGCCGCAACGTCGTCATCGACAAGTCCTACGGCGCTCCCCGCATCACCAAGGACGGCGTCACCGTCGCGCGGGAAATCGAGCTCGAGGACAAGTTCGAGAACATGGGCGCCCAGATGGTGAAGGAGGTCGCCTCGAAGACCAACGACACCGCCGGCGACGGCACCACGACCGCCACCGTGCTGGCTCAGGCGCTGGTGCGTGAAGGATGCAAGGCCGTGGCCGCCGGGATGAACCCGATGGACCTCAAGCGCGGCATCGACCTGGCC
>CAISEY010000388.1 GCA_903884435.1 uncultured Hyphomicrobiales bacterium
GTCAGGCCGAGGCCCTTCGCCTTGAAATTGAAGGGCGGATTGACGATCGTCGCGTCGATGGAGCCCGAGGCGAGCGCCGCGAAACGTTGCGCCGTCGCGCCCGCGAAAACCAGATCGTAGTCGCCCGGCTTGAGTCCGTTCGGAATGGCCATGCGCTCCAGATAAATCCGGGTGATGTCCTTGATGCCGCCAATCATGATCGTCTTCTTGCGAAGATCCATCCAGCCCTTGATGTTTTTCCCGGCATAGACCTCGTATGGCGCGACGCTCGCCTCCGTGCGGAACAGGGTGATCCGGGCGCCCTTGTCGATGGCGCGAACGGGATCGACGAGACCGCCCGCGCCCATGTCGACCGAGCCCGCCGCGAGCTGCTGCATGACGCTGGCCGACGAGGAGGCCGCGACATATTCCACCTGCAACTTGCGCGCCTTGTAGAAGCCCTTCTCGATGGCGATGTAGGACGGCCAGTGATTGGCGGCGCCGGCGCCAACCTCCCCGATGGAGATTTTCGTTTGCGCCATCGACGGGGCGGCGCTCGCCGCGACCGTGGCGGCGAGACCCGCGATCAGAAACATCCGCACGTCAGAACTCCCCGCGGTTTCGCGCCCGCGCGCTCATTTCGGCGTCATCAGCGAAACGTCCGCGAAACGCGCCAGATCCGCCGATCCATCGATATCCCCGTCGTCTTTCATGATCTTGATGAGGTTGTCGAGTCCGCTTCCCGGGATGCCGCCAACGCGATCGAAAATTTTGAGCTCCTGATAGAGTTCATATGTCTGGTCGCATTCGCCGCGGTCGAGTTTCGCGTGTTTCACGAGGATATCGACGGCTTCCGCGCGGTTGGCCGGATCGTGGAACCAGTCGACACCCTTCTGGTAGGCGACAAGGAATCCGTCGAGCGCGGGGCGGTTGTTCTTCAGCCAGGCGTGGCTGACCGCGTACCCGTTGAAGGGCACGTCGAGCGAAGTCGGAGCCGACTTGCCAAGCGAGGCCATGCCCGCCGCGCGCGCCTTGAAGTTGAAGGGCGGATTGACCAGCGTCGCGTCCACGGCGCCAGCGACCAGCGCCTGAAACCGCGCCGCCGTCGCGCCCGCGAAGACGAGATCGAAGTCGCCGTATTTCAAGCCATGCGGCGTGATCATGCGCTCCAGATAGAGCCGTGTGTTCCCCTTGGGCGTGTCGTTCATGACCGTCTTGCCCCTGAGGTCGGCGTAGGTCTTGATCGACGGCTTGACCATGAGTTCGTAGGGCGCGACCTGGCCCTCGATACGGAAGATCGACATGGCCCCGCCCTTGTCGATGGCGCGGATCGGATCGGGGAATCCGCCGGACCCCAGGTCAAGCGAGCCGGCGGCGAGTTGCTGGAACACGCCCGCGCTCGTCTGCACCGGCACGTATTCCGGCGCGACGCCGGCGGCCCTGAAGAAGCCCTTTTCCATGGCGATGTAAGCAGCCCAGTGAAGCGAGGATCCCGAGCCCACGTCGCCGATGCTGATTTTCGTTTGCGCGTCCGCGCGAGATCCCGACACACATCCAAACGCGATCATGGCCGCGGCGGCGGCCCCCCTGGTCCACTTCATGCGCTTCCCCTCCTGACGGCCCGTTCGGGCGCTTATTTTCCGGCGAGGACAGTTCGTCCCGCCGAAGCAATTTCCGCGCCTGTCGCGAGCCAGACGCCCTCGTGTTTGCAGATATGCGCCAGCGCCCGGTCGAGCGCGCCGATGCGGTGCGGCACGCCGGTGATGTAGGGATGCAGCGCGATGGCCATGACGCGCGCCTGGTGCTCGCCCTCGCGCCAGAGCACGTCGAACTGGTCGCGCATCATGACGAAGAATTCGTCCGCCGTGCGGTGGTATTTTTCATAGGCCGGCTTGTCGTTGATTTCGGTTGAATAGGGCACGGACATGATCGTGCGCCCGTCCTCCAGCGTCATGGGATAGGGCTGGTCGTCGTTCACCCAGTCAGCGACATATTCCACGCCGTTGTCGACGAGTTGCTCCAGCGTGTTCCAGGTTTCCTGCAACCCCGAGCCGAGCCATCCCTTCGGCGCCGCGCCAGTTCCCTTCGTGATCTTCTCGACGGTGCGCCGCACGATGGCGGCGTCCTCGCCTTCCGGCACCTCGTTGAGACGCTTTGTGTTGGTCTCGTTGTGGCCCATGAATTCCCATTGGCGCTTGCGGCATTCCTCGATGATCTCGGGATGCTGCTCGCAAAGGTTGGCGTTGAGCGCCACCGTGCCGCGCGCGTTGTAGCGGTCCATCACCTCCATCATGCGGAAAACGCCGATTCGGTTGCCATAATCGCGCGAGGCCCAGCCTGACACGTCCGGCACCTTGCCGCCGCCTCCCGCGGAAACGGGTATCATGTCGGTGAGCGCGAAGAACTCGATGTTGGGAATGAGCCAGAGCGCCACCCGCGCGCCGTTGGGCCAGCGGGATTTTGGCCGGCGAGTGACGGGCGAATAGGGAAACGGGCCGTAGGACGACGGTTTCATGAGCTGACTCCGGCGGGGCGCCGACCCTCGAAATGGGCGATGATCTGTTCGGTCTTCATCACGTCGGCGTATTTGTGATGCAGGTCGAACAGATTGACCTTGTGGGAGAGATCGCTGCGGTCGAAGCAGCATTCCTCGGCCATCGTCATGTGATAGCCGTGCGAATAGCCATCGACCGTCGAGGCGCGCACGCACCCGGACGTGCTGGTGCCGAAAATCACGAGACTGCGCACGCCAAGCTGCGTCAGATGGGCGGTGAGCGGCGTGCCGTAAAAGGCGCTGGCGCGCTGCTTGGTGATGACGACATCGCCCTTTCGTGGCGCGAAATCGGGCCATATCTCCATGTCGTCGTCGACGGGGCCCGAACTTCGCCGGTTGGTCGCCTTGACGAGATCCGGCTTGCTGCCGTCGCGCGTGTCGCCGGTGGAATAGAAGATGGGCACGCCAGCCTCGCGCGCGGCGGCGATCAACCGTTTCGTCGGCTCGATGGCGTTGAAGGCGTTCACGCCGCAGGCCGACGGATAGTCCCGAACGACCTCGTTCACCGGCTTTGGTCCGCCGCGGTAGGACATGTTGTAAAGGTCGATGATCAGCAGCGCGGGGCTGGGACCGACAAACGTGTCGCGCCTGTAGTGCTTGTAGATATCCAGCACATCGGCGGGTACGACATCCTTCCAGCAATGGTCCTCGAATGAATCGGTCACGGGCTAGCCTCTCCGGAAAGTCGAATCCCCGGGCCATTCTATGACAGCCCCGCTAAGGCGCAACTCATGTCGCCGCGTCGGAAAACCACGCGACCGGCAGCCGTTCCCGAGTGTCGTCCGGAGCGCCCCAACGGTGCGCGACTTGCACGGGGCGTCCGTTCGGGTCAAGTATCCAGCGCGGATTTCGGGTTCACTGACGTCCGATGGAATCTCTTCATGCGCTCGCGACTGTTGCCCGGGGTGCCTGTCTTTGAAAATCCCTCCTCGAGGAATTGATCCAGGATTTCGACGCTGAATCCGCCCGCGTCGCCTGTTCCCTCCGGGATCATGGCTACGCGATCATTGATTTTTCCGACTCCGGGCTCGACGCGCGAGCCGCGGCGATCATTCGCGCGCTCGCGCCGAAATGTGATTTCGAAGGCTGGCGCCGCGACGGGCGCGATCTCAGAATGGCCGAGCAATGGCGAACCAACGCCGATGTTCGCGCCATGGCCACGAACGCCGGAGTGCTCGCGCTGCTGTCGCGCGTCTATGGCCGTCGCGCGTTTCCCTCCTCCACCCTGAATTTTCCATGCGGGTCGCAGCAGCCCGAGCACGGCGATCACGTTCATTTCAGCAGCATTCCCGAGCATTTCATGTGCGGCGTCTGGACGCCGCTCGAGGACATAGACGCGACCAACGGCCCATTGTTCTATTACCCCGGCTCGCACAAATGGCCTGCGTGGCAAAACGAGCATATCGGCGTCACCTGGCGGGACATCGACCACAAGTACAGCCATCTCGGCAAAAAGGAGACGCTCTGGCGGGAATACGCGCGAAGCCAAGGGGTCGAGCGCCAGCTCTTTCTCGGACGGCGCGGCCAGGCGCTTGTCTGGGCGTCGAACCTCGTTCACGGGGGGACGCCTCACGATGACAAGTTCCGCACGCGCTGGAGCCAGGTGACTCATTACTTTTTCGCCGATTGCGGCTACACGAAACCTTCGGGCAATGACGTGTTCGCGCGCCAGATGTCGAGCCGCGATGTTTTCAACATCGTCACGGGCGCGCGCGAAAAATCACGCATAGCCTCTTTCACGCCGCTGCGCGCGCGGCTTCGGGCGTTGCTGCGACATTGGGAATACTGGTGAGCGAGGGCGATGCCCGTCAAATCGGAGATTGCGGCGGCCAGCCAGCGAGATGGTGGCCATAGCGCGCGTTGCTCCGTCCCCAGTTGAGCGTCGTGTGCGCCGTGCCGGCAAAAATATCGCGAAAGGCGCGCTGCATGTAACCCGACGTGGCGAGGCCCGATCCGCCGCAAGCCTCCATCAGACGCGTCGCCGCTTGCTTGACCAGCTTCGCCACGTAAGCGGAATTGCGCGAGGTCAGAGCGGCGTCGCCCTCGTCGAGCCGATGCCCGGCGCGCAGTCGAACCATGTTGTTGCGCGCGGATTCGAGCACGAGCAGACGGGCGCATTCGACTTCCGCGCTCGCTTCAGCGGCGCGCGCCATCATGTCCTCCGTCCCCGGGCGTCCGGGCGCGGCCCCCGCGCCCTCGCGCAGCATGGCCTCGAATTCCTTCACCATGCCGATGGCGACGCCCACGGTCACGGACACGAGCACCGTGCCGGTAAATCCAAAGATCGGCATGCGGTGAAGGGACTCGGGATTGACGCTCGCGCCGGGCGGATCGCCCGCCGTCACGAGACTTCCATCGAGAACGCGATGCGCCGGCACGAAGGCGTCGGCGAGGTCGAAGGAATAGCTGCCGCTCGCGGCCATGCCCATCACGTCCCAGTCGTCCACGATCGAACGATCGGACCCGGGAACGAGAAAGAAGTGATATCGCGGCTTGCCGTCGTCGCCCGCCAGGAAGCCGCCGACAATGGTCCAGCCGGAATGGGCGACGCCGCTCGAAAACATCCAGCGGCCGGTGAGCGCGTAGCCGCCGTCAACCCGGCGAACGATCCCCCGCGGGCCATAGGAAGTGGAAACAAGCGTCTCGGGATTGGCGCCCCAGATTTCGTCCTGCGCCTGTTTCGAAAACATGCCGGCGAGGCAGGGATGATCGGCGAGAACCGTCGCCGCCCACGCCTGACCGCCGCAGCCCTGGCCAAGCTCCATGGCGATCCGGCAAAGCACGTCCCAGTCCATGCCATAACCGCCGTAACGGCGTGGCTGCACGACGCGCGTGACGCCCGCGGCGCGAAGGTCGTCGATGGTCTCCCGCGGACACTGGCGGGCCTTCTCCGCCGCGGCCGAACGCGCGCGCAACGCGGGTATCAGCGCGCGGGCTCGCGCGACCAGCGTTTCGGCGTCTGGCTCCGCGACGACTGACGGCTTCCGGTTCTGCATGGGAGGTTTCCTGCCTGGTTCCGGTTCTGGCGCGTTCAGGATAGCCGCCGCTTCCCCGGACTGTCGAGGCAAGCGCGCCTGCCGGGCGGTGACATATTGGCGCGCTCCGATATGATGACCCCGTCAAGGAAAGCCGGAGCCAGCCCATGAGCGTCGCCACGACCGCCTCCCCAGCCGACGGCGACATCAGGCCCGGAGAAATCGCGGTTCCGCCGCCCGCGACGTCTGACGCGAGCGTCTATTTCATCGGGCGTCTTCGCACGCCCTGGGCGGAGCGGAGAGACTGTCCCCGTCAGGGCGACCGCGTGAATGGTCCCTTGTGCCGCGTCGAAATCAACGAGCCGTGGCGCGCCGCGTTGAAGGGCGTCGGCCAGCACACCCATCTGCAAATCCTGTACTGGATGCATCTCGCTCGCCGCGACCTCGTCGAACAGAGTCCGCGCCACAACGGACAAACCGCCGGCACTTTCGCGCTGCGCTCGCCGATCCGTCCCAATCCCGTCTCCACTTCGCTGGTCGAACTCGTCGAGGTCCACCCTGATCATCTCGTCGTGCGCGGCCTCGATTGCGTCGATGGCACGCCGCTGGTCGATATCAAGCCCGAGAAATGCCCCGAGGCGCCCGTGGAGAAATTCTTGGCGTCCGATCCATGACGCACCTCGCCACCCCGTCGTTCACGGCAAAATCCATCTGATCGAAATGGTCGAACACCACGGCTCCGTCTCCGGCGCGCCGCGCGTCGGGCGGCTCGGGGGAACGGCTGGCGGGCGACCCTACTCCGCCCTGATCCCCGCCTCGCGGATAATCGGGCCCCATTTCTCCATCGTGGCGCGCACGGTCGCACCAAGGGATTCCGGCGTCGAGGCCACGATGTCGGCGCCAAGATTCTCCAGCGCCGCCTTCGCCGCGGGCGAGGCCAGCGCGCGTGCCGTGTCGGCGTGTATTTTCGCGACAATGCCGGGCGGCGTGCGCGCCGCGACGAACAGCGCGAACCAGGAAACCATGTCGAAGCCTGGCAGCGCGGCTTCCGCGATGGTCGGCAGGTCGGGCGCGACGCCGGAACGGGCGGCGGTCGTCACCGCGAGCGCCCGCAGCGCGCCAGCCTGGACCATCGGCAGCGTCGAGGCCATGGCGTTGAACATCACGTCGATGCGACCGGGCACGAGATCGTTCAGCGCCTGCCCGCCGCCGCGGTAGGGCACGTGAGTCATTTCAATTCCCGCCATGCGCCGGAACATTTCGCCCGCCAGATGCAGCCCCGATCCGGCGCCCGCCGAGGCGAAGGTGAGCGGCGCCTTCGCGGATTGCGCGTGGTCGATGAATTCGCGGACGCTTTTCGCCGGCGAGGAATTCGGCACGACCATGATGTAGGGCAGGCTGCACAGCATCGTCACCGGCGCGAAGTCGGCGACCGGGTCATAACCGGCGGCGGCGTAGAGAAACGGGTTGATCGCGAAGGAGGTTGGCGCGAGCAACATCGTATAGCCGTCCGCTCCGGCGCGCGCGACCGATTCCGAACCTATGTTGCCGCTGGCGCCGCCCCTGTTTTCGACGATGACCTGCTGGCCCCATATTTCCCCGAGTTGGGCGGCGACGACCCGGCCGATCACGTCGTTGGCGCCGCCTGGCGTGAAGGGGATGACGAGACGCACGGGACGCGCCGGCCAGGCCGGCTGCGCGAACGAAGGCCGCGCGACGAGCGAGGCGGCGGACAGCAGCAGGGCGCGGCGACCAATCATTCCTGCCTCCCGGATGAACCACGCCAGAGTTCCGCGACAGGCTCGACCTTGTCAATCGCGCGACCGACGCGGACGAAGTGGGTCGCGATACCCGAGGCCGCCTGAAAAAGAAGCGGGCGCCATTCCGGCTTTCAACACGTTCACGCGTCAGGGGCGCACGGCGGGCGCGTCCATCGCGAGGCCGCGGGCTCGCCAGGCGAGGACCTGGCCGAGAGCCGCGAATTCTTCCGACCCGAAATCATAAGGCAGGGCGCGCATGCCCGTCATGCAATTGCGCAACCGCCGCTGCAGCGAACCCATGGTCTGCCATTCAAGGCGGTACTGCGGGTAGCCGGTCGGATGCGCCTGCGGGATTCGGGCGCCCGCCAGTTTGCGATCCGGATTGTCGTCATGGCAAATCGCGCAGGACAGATTGAGTTGACCCTGTCGGCGGTTCCAGATGTCGCGGCCCGTCTCGATCGCGCGGCGGGTTTCCGGGTCTTCCGCGACGGAGATCGGCGCGCCCCTGGACTGACGCGCGAGATAAGCCGTCAGCGCCAGAAGCTCCTTGCTCTCCCGGGCGAGCGGCGTGGCGCGCTGGCGCTCGACACGGCAGATATTGACGCGATCCTCGATGTCGACGACCTTGCCCAGCGCCCCGTCAAAGGCGGGATGACGCGCCGCGACGCCCTTCATGCTGATCGCGGCGTCGCCATGGCACCCGGCGCAGGACTGGCGCGCCTCGCCCGCCTCGCGCCGCCACAGCGCCTCCCCGTCGAGCACCCAGAACATGCCGGGATTGGCGGTGTCGTCGTCCTGTATGGCGCGGATTTCCGGCGCCATGGTCTCGTAGCTGGAACGACGTTCGGCGAGCGGGATGTCGGCGGCGCGCGCGAACGTAGCGCTGAAAAGCGCAAGGCCGGCGAAGGCTGTGGACAGCCAGCTCATTCGACCGTGATGTTCACGGATTCAACGACCTCGAAATCCTTGTCGCCCGTCCATTTGAAGGCGATCATCCCGCTCTCCGTCGCGATGGTCGTGAAGGAAATGAAGGGATTGGCCGCGATGGCGGAGGAGAGGCGCGCGCTGAAAATCTCCTCGCCGTTGTAAGTGCAAACGAAGGCGTCGATGATCTCGCGTGGAATGAGCGCCCCGTTGTAGCCGACGCGAAAACCCGTCTCCATGGGATGCTGAATCAGCGTCTTGATCTCGAAAATCTCGCCGCGCCTGACCTTCGCGGGAACGTTGATGAGAGCGCGCGCCATGATCAGAGATCCTCGAGACAGGCGGCGATGGTGACGATGACGTCGGCCGATCCGCTCCAGAACGTGCCGTCGCTCATCCGCGCGATCGCGATGACTTTTTGCGTGTCGGCGAGCTTGATTCGCGTCGATACGATCCCCCGCCCGGCGCGCGGACCAAGCTTGATGGAAATAACGTGCGGTTGCGGATTTTTTTCGTTGAAGACATGAATTTCCCGAACGTGATCGGCCTCCGTCATGGGGCTGTCGATCTTCACCACCATCGGCACGGTGTTGCCATTCTCTACGAGTTGGGGAATGTCGAGTTCGACCCGGCCCTGATTGACCTTCGCGTCGCCGACGATCTTGCGGATTTCCGCCTGCATCGTCTCGGGCGTCGCGGAGGCGCGGTCGATCGCCAGCGCCTGCAGGGCGCCCGCGCCAGCGAGGGCGCCGGCCGCCCGCGTCAGGAAATCGCGCCGCGACGACGCGTCCGATCGGATCATGTCACTTGCCTCCATCCCGCAGGCTCGTCAAAAAAGCCACCACGTCCTCGATCTGCTCCGCCGTGAGCAGCGTCTTGCCGGCGAAGGCCGGCGCGACGCGCGTCAGGCCGTCAATTCGATAATAGGAAGGCATGATCGTGTCCGGGTTGAGGCGGCTCGCGTCCACGACACGCAATCGCAATTGCCCTTCGGTCCAGCGAGAGCCCGCGCCCGTCATATCAGGCGCGAGATTGCCCTGGAACCGCTCTCCGGGAAACGGACCGGAATGGCAGAGCAGGCAGAGGCCTGTCTGGCGGTTGATAACGATGTCGCGGCCGCGGGCGGGATCTCCTGGCTGCCCGGTGAGCGAGGCCGGTATGACGTCGCCGGCGACGACCGGTGAGCCGGAAGCCCCCTGCGCCAGGGCCGGCGGCGCCATCGCCGCCAAAAGAGCGAGCGCCGGCCCCGCGGCGTGGCGCATCGCGCTCAGCCGAAAGTTTCCGCGCCAATCGTATGGAACCAGCCATCGGCCAGGGCGGCTTCCTGCGCCCGTGTCGCCGCCGGAGCATCCAGAGGACTCGTGCCGCCCGCGCCCTCGATATCGACGAGTTGTCCGTTCGCCGGTTTGTACACGCCGGCGACCGTTATGCCGTAACCGGGCGCGACAATCGAATAGCACGTGTTGATCAACCGCGGCTCCTCGGGTTGTCCGCCGGCGAGCAGCCGGACAATCGCCGCGGCGCAAACCTTGGCCTGGGCATTGGCGGAAAAGGCTGATTTCGGCATCGCCCCCATCACCGCCGCGTCGCCGAGGACGTGAATGTCCGGCTGCAGCGTGGACGTGAACGCCACGGGCTCGACGGGGCACCAGCCGGTGCGATCGGCGACCCCGGCCTTCCCGGCGATGGCGCCCGCCTTTTGCGGCGGAATGACATTGGCGACGGCGGCCTTGTGGACTCCGAAATCGGTCGTCAATGTGAGCGTGGCGGGATCGACCCCCGTCACCTTGCCGCCCGAGGAGAGCGAAACCCATTCGAGATGCTCGGGATAAAGGTCCTTCCAGGCGTTCTGGAACAGGCGCTGCTTGGAAAAAACGTCCTTGGCGTCAAGCAGGATCAGTTTCGACCTGGGCTTTTTCGTCTTGAGATACCAGGCGATCAGGCTGGCGCGCTCGTATGGACCAGGCGGACACCGGAACGGATTGGCCGGAGCCGACATGACGACGAGGCCGCCATCTTCCATGGATTCGAGCTGACGGCGCAGAAGCAGGGTCTGGGCGCCCGCCTTCCAGGCGTGCGGCATCCGCTCGGCGGCGGATTCGGTATAGCCGGGCAGACCATCCCAGCGCAGATCCACGCCCGGGGAGAGGACAAGCCGGTCCCAGGAAAGACGCGAACCGTCCACGAGCGTCACGGTGCGCGCCCCCGGATCGACGTCCGTCGCGGTCTGGAACACGAGTTTCACGCCATCGCGCGCGATGGCCTCATATCCGAATTGCTGGTCCTTCAACTCGCGCAAGCCGGCGATCACGCCGTTGCTGAACGGGCAGGCGGTAAACGTCTGGCTCGACTCCACCAGTGTCACGTCGAGTCGCGGATCAAGGCGTTTGAGCGCGCGCGCGCAACTCGCTCCGCCAAATCCACCGCCAACCACGACAACCTTGCCCGCCGCGCCCTGGGCGATGGCGGGAGCGGCGATAGCCACGCTCGCCGCGCTGGCGCCAAACGCCTGTATCGCGCCGCGCCGGGTGAAATTGCCCTTGAACATCAGGCCTCCCGTCATTGGTTCGATGTCAGTCCCGCAATCCGGCGTACCAGGCCGCAATGGCCCCGATCTCGTCGTCGGAAAAACCTCTCGCGATCCTGTCCATGATCGTCGCGGGACGACCTCCTGTCCTGAAGGCCCGCATGGCGGCCACGATGTCCGGCGCCGCGCGACCGACGAGGCGCGGCGCGGGCGTGTCGATGGACTTGCCAGCGGGGTGGCACCCCGAACAAGAAGTCGCACCGGCCGGCGATGCCGGAGTCTGCGCCATGGCCGGCGAGGCCAGAAAAAAAGCCAAAATTGCAAACGACGCGCGCGCTGACATTTGCCGATCCGATGCGAGAGCGGCGGCCCGGAAGCCGCCGCGTGTTTTCGTCAGGTCTGGGTGAGATTATGATTCATCAGGGGAACGCTGCGAATGCGTTTGCCCGTCGCCGCGAAAATGGCGTTGAGCACCGCCGGCGCCGCGACGGAAATCGTCGGTTCGCCGACGCCGCCCCAGAAGCCGCCCGACGGCATGACGATGACCTCGATTTTTGGCATCTCGTCCATGCGCATCACGTTATAGCTATCGAAATTCGTCTGTTCGACCGCCCCGTTCTTCACCGTGCATTCGCCGTAGAGGAGCGCCGAGAGGCCATAGACGAAGGAGCCCATGACCTGACGCTCGATCTGCGCCGGGTTGACCGCGTGACCAGGATCGGTCGCGGCGACAATCCGGTGGATTTTCACCTTTCCGTCCGTGACCGAAACCTCGGCGCACGCCGCGACATAGCTGCCGAACGTGTGCATGGAGGAAAGACCCTGGAAAACACCCTTCGGCGCCTTGCCGTAGCCAGCCCTGGCGGCGACCGCGTTGAGAACAGCGAGCTGTTTGGGCTTGAGCAGGCCGCGACGGAACTCCAGTGGATCCTTGCCGGCGGCGTGCGCGAGTTCGTCGATGAAGCTTTCGACGTAAATCGCGTTGTGGTTCGAGTTCACGCCGCGCCAGAAGCCCGCCGTGAGGTGGGTGTTGCGCATCGCGTGGTCGATGAGCAAATTCGGAATGTTGTAACCGAACGCGCCCTCGGGGCTCGACGCGGTCAGGCCCTGGAAGGTCGCGCCGTCCATGCCGTTTTCGAGGCGCTCCGGCGCCAGCGAGGCCAGGATCGACTGGCCGGAAATGCGCATGTGCAGCCCGGTGACATTGCCGGCGGCGTCGAGAGCGGCTTCCATCTTGCACTGCGTGATCGGGTGATAGGAGCAATGCGTCATGTCTTCTTCGCGAGTCCACATCAGCTTGACGGGCACGCCCGGCATCTGTTTCGCGATCTGGACGGCCTGGATGACAAAGTCGGTCCGGCCGCGGCGCCCGAAGCCGCCGCCAAGCTGGGTCTGGTAGACTTCGCATTTTTCTCCGGGCAGGCCGGAGGTCGCGATCACCGCGGCGAGGGCTCCCTCGGCGTTCTGCGTCGGACACCAGACCTCGCACCGGTCCGCCGTGTAGAGCGCGGTGGCGTTCATCGGCTCCATCGCCGCGTGGTTCAGGAACGGGTAGGAATAAACCGCCTCGACCTTCTTGACAGCGCCCGCGAGGGCCGTCTTCGCGTCGCCCGCCTTGTTGCCGACGTAGGCCTGTTCGGCGGAGAGCCCTTCCTTGAGGAACTCGGCGATCGAAGCGCTGGAAACCTTGATGTTGTCACCCTCGTCCCAGACGATCGGCAAGGCCGCGACGGCGGTTTTCGCGTTCCAGAACGTGTCGGCGACCACCGCGACGCCGGAATCGCCAACCTGGACGACTTTCTTGACGCCGCGCATCCCCTCGATCTTGGCCGCGTCGAAGCTCTTGATCTTGCCGCCATTGACCGGGCAATCACGGATGGCCGCGATCAGCATGCCCGGACGCTTCACGTCCACGCCGAACTGATGCTTGCCGACCACCTTGTCGGCGGTGTCGAGCCGCTTGAGCGGCTTGCCGGCGATCTTCCAGACCTTGGGATCCTTCAGTTCGATGGTCTTGGGATCCGGCGGCGTGATCTTCGCGGCGGCTTCGGCCACCTTTCCATAGGTGGTCTTGCGCTTCGAGGCCTTGTGCGTGATCACGCCCTTCTCGACCGTGCACTCGGAGGCCGGAACCTTCCATTCATTCGCGGCGGCCTGGACGAGCATGATGCGCGCGGCGGCGCCGCCCTTGCGGACGTATTCCTGGGAGGTGCGGATAGCCTGGCTGCCGGTCGAGTTCATGGCGCCCCAGACGCGCTTGCGCGCGAGGTTCTGGCCCGCGGTGGGATAAATCGTGGAAACCTTCGACCAGTCGCAGTCCAGCTCCTCCGCCACGAGCTGGGCGAGGCCGGTGAGGCTGCCCTGGCCCATGTCGGGGCGCACGACGCGAATGACAACCTTGTCGTCGGGTTGCACGACGACCCAGGCGTTCACCTCGGGCGTCTGTGTCGAGGCAGGCGCGCCGGCGGCGGTCTGGGCGCCGGCGACGGGGATGGAAAGGCCAAGCGAAAGGCCAGCGGCGGACGTACCGACGATAAACGAGCGGCGGTCGAACTTGGGCATGTCGTTCATGGTTGCGTCCCCCTTCAGGCCTTGGCCGCCGCGTGAATCGCCTCGCGAACCTGCTGATAGGTGCCGCAGCGACAAATATTGGTGATGGCGGCGTTGATGTCCGCGTCGGTCGGCTTCGGCTTGCTCTTGAGCAGCGCCGAAACCGCCATGATCATGCCGCTCTGGCAGTAACCGCATTGAGGAACGTCGTTATCGACCCAAGCCTTCTGCACCTTGGTGAGAACGCCGTTCTGGGCAAGTCCCTCGATGGTGGTGATCTGCTTGCCGCCGACGGAGCTGACGGGAACGGAACAGGACCGCGTCGCGACGCCATCGATGTGAACCGTGCAGGCGCCGCACTGGGCGATGCCGCAGCCGTATTTCGTGCCCGTCAGGCCAATCGAGTCGCGAAGCACCCACAAAAGCGGCGTGCGCGGATCGACGTCCGCCTGAAAGGTTTTGCCATTGACGTTGAGAGACGCCATCTTTCACTCCCCCTGTGCGCGCGAGGCGCTGAATTGAGCGCCACACGGGCGCGAAAACTTTCAACCAGCGCTGTTTATCCGGTCGCGGGCGAAAAATGAAGTTGCAATTTCGTGATCGCCTGGGCGTTGACAGCGGCGGAAATCGTCCCGCCGCCCCGCGGGCCTCAACCGGCGCGATAACTTTTCGCCTTGTCGATGGCCTCCTGGCCGCCCAGCCCGAGACCCAGGCCATACAGCCGGTCTGAATTCACCGCCTCGGGATAAAAGGCGGCGAGGTCGTGGTCCGGATAGTTGTTCAGCATCCAGTCCGCGATTTCGCCGCGTGTCGTGATCCAGACCTTTTCGTGGTTCTTCACGTAGCGAATCAGCTCCTCCAGGGGACGCACCCTGTGGGCGTTGGCGTGGTGCGGATGAGAACCGTAAGCGAGCATTTTCGGATAGCCTCGCTTGCCCTCGTCGTAAAGCGCGTCGAAATAGTCCCGCCATTGCTCGACGATCTCGCGCGGCGTCAACGTCTGGCGCGCGGCCGGCGTGTCGGACACCGCGTAGCTCGTCTGGCCGACAATTTTCCCGCCAGCCACCGGAATGATGAACCGAACTTCGGCATTGCGAAGGCCACAGGAATATTTGAACCCCTGATCCGCCAGAATCTGGAAAGTCTCCGCCGTCAGGTGGCCGCCCGCGCTTGAAAAGCCGTACGCGCGCTTGCCCGTGACTTTTTCAATCGCGGCGTTGGTGCGCCGGATCGCGTCCGCCTGTTCATCGGCGGTCATGTCGTAGAGAAATTCATGCGTCCAGCCCTGAACGATGAATTCGTGGCCGCGCTCCGAGAGGGCCCGAGCCGCTTCGGGAAACAACGTCACGGTCAAGCCATCGACGTAGCAACTCGTGCGAATGTCGTGACGCTCCCAGAGGTCAGTCAGGCGCTGGATACCGCCCGTGTCGGCGAAGGCGTTTTCATAAACCGGCCGCATCGCGCGCTTGTATTTCGCGTTCGGCTTCGCTCCGACGGCGTGTTCCGGCACTTCCCACGACATATTGAACACGACGGCGACATGGGCGCCGCCGGGCCATTTGAAATCGGCATTGTACATGATTTTCTCCCCGTGGCTATTCGCCCCTCGTTGCCGGATCGCTCAGGTCTTGCGGAAACTCAGGGCCTCCTCCACGGCCTCCTCGCCGCCGAGACCGATGCCAAGGCCGTAATGCCGGTCGGAGGCGACAGCCTCCGGATAGAAGGCGGCGAGATCGTGATCCGGATAATTGTCCAGCATCCAGCGAGCGATTTCGCCGCGAGTCGTGATCCAGACGCGAGGCTTCGACTTCACGTATTCGATGATCTCCTCGAGCGGCTTCGTGCGGAAAGCGTGGGCGAGAATTGGATGCGTGCCGTAGGCGAGGAATTTCGGATGACCTCGCTGGCCTTCCTCGTACATCCCGTCAAAACCATCCTTCCACATTCCGAGAATATCGCGCGGCGTGGCGTCGGACACGCTGTAGTTCGAGAAGTCCGTCAACGCGTAGCTTGTCTGGCCCACCATCTTGCGACCATTGCAATTGATGATGAACGGCACGTCCGCGTTGCGCAGACCGCAGACGTAATCAAGGCCGAGATCGGCGCAAATGGGGAACGTTTCCGCGGTGACGTGACCGCCGGGACTCGAAAAGCCGGTGGCCATGATGCCAAGCAGTTCAAAGACCTCTTTCGTCCGGCGCAGGGAGTCCGCCTGTTCCTCGACTGTCATGTCCCAGAAATAATTGTGGTTCCAGCCCTGCACGAGAAATTCGTGCCCTTCGTTCGCCGCCTGTTTCGCTAGGTCCGGAAACAGCGAGACCGTGTGACCGTCGGCGTAACAGCTCGACTTGATTCCATGGCGCCTCCAGATGTCGAGAAGCCGCTGCATTCCGCCTGTCTCCGCGTAGGCGTGTTCGTATATCCACCGCATGCCCCGCTGGTATTGCGCGTGAGGAGGGACGCGCTCATGCGCCTTCTGGTTGTTTTGCGGCGTGCCGAGGGACTTTTCCCAGGTCTCCCAGGACATGTTGAACACGACGGCGATATGCGCGCCGTCCGGCCATTCGAACTTGCACTTGTACATGATCCCTCCGAATTCAGACGAGCCGGGTCTTGTCGCGATTGGCCGAGGGCGATTGCGCCTCGCGGCTGACGACGACGTCGACAAGCGCCGGCCCGCCATTGGCGAGCGCGGCGGCGATGGCCGCGTCCAGTTCCCCAACCTTCGTGACGCGCACTCCAAAGGCCCCGAACGACCGCGCCACCGCGGCGAAGTCAACGTCGCGGAAATCCAGAACCGACTTCACCACGCGCTGGTGCCGCTTCTGTGTCTGGTATTCCGAAGCGAGACACGCATTGTTGAGAACGATGACCACCGCGGGGATGTTGCAACGCAAGGCCGTCTCGAATTCGGACATGTGATAAAGCATTCCGCCATCGCCAGTAATGGCCACCACGCGGCGATCCGGCGCCCCGATCGCGGCGCCCAGCGCGCCGGGGAACACCCAGCCGAGCGAGCCATTGGCGCGAATCATGGTTTGCCCGGCGGCGACCGGAAACAGCGCTCCGACCCAGCCGCCATGCGCGCCGGTGTCGGCGCCAATCACGTCGCTCGGCCCCATCGCGCGACGAGCCGCGGCGATCACGTCGGCTGGATGAATCCCGTCCACCTTCTGCACCGTCGACAATTCCGCCGCGTTCTCGCGCCAGATCGCGAGCCTTTCGGCCATGCCTTTCGCCCAGGCGGTTCGCTCACGCGCGAGCTTGCGCGCGTTGACGATGTCCAGGGCCGCGGCGAGCGCGAGTTTCGCGTCCGCGGCGACGCTCGCGACGGTGCGATAGTTATGCCCGGGAATCTGCGGATCGGCGTCAATGTGGAACAGTCGTTTCTGTTCGAAAGGAAGAGTCCAGCGATGAGTGGCGAGCCCGCCGAGCCGCGTTCCAATGGCCAGGATCGCGTCGCATTCACGCACGGAATCGTTGCCGATCTTGCGGGAATTACGGCCAATGACGCCCATCGCGAGATCGTTGGCCTCGTCGATGGCGCCCTTGCCGCCAAGCGACGTCGCGACCGGAATCGACAGGGCTTCCGCGAAAGCCGTGAGTTCGTTCCAGGCCCGTGAAATCACGACGCCCTTGCCCGCGACGATCAGCGGACGCTCGGCCTTCATCATGCCCTCGACGATCGCGGCGAGCCTGGCGCGATCCGGCGGCGCGCGGAAGGAATTGACGGTGTCGATGTCCTCCTCGCGAAAGATTTCCTCGCCGGATTCCATCTCGAACATGTCCGCGGGAATTTCGAGATGAACCGGACCTGGCGACGGCGAGAGGGCGACGCGAATGGCGGCGCGCACCATCGCCGCGGCGCGGTCCGGCGAGGAAACCGTCTTGTTCCACTTGGTGACGCCGACATGCAGCGGAATGCCATCGAGCTCCTGGTATTCGAACCGGTCGCGCGAGGGCATCGAAATCGAGGAGGTCAGGGAAATCACGGGGCTCTTGGCCCAAAGTGGATCGGCGAGCGCGCCCGCGAGATTGGCGACGCCCGGACCGCGCTGGCCATAAACAAAACCGGGCTTTCCGGTCATGCGAGCGTAGCCGTCCGCCATGTAAACAGCCGCGTTTTCCGTGCGGCAATTGATGATTTCGATCTTTTCATCCTCGAGTGCGTACCAGAGATCGTGATCGCCGCCACACAGGCAGAAGAATTTTTCGGTTCCATAGGCGGCGAGCGTCCTGGCGATCGCCTGTGCGACTGTCGGCATGAATCTTTCCTGTTTTCCGGCGGTTCATTTTGTCGAGGAGATGATTTTCTGAATTCGGGCGACGACCTCGGGCGGCGTCGCGTAAACACGCGTCGTCAGTTCGGCCAGCTCTTCGCCGCGGACCGGATCGATATCGGCGTTCGCGCGCGCGGCCTCGGCGAGAAAAGCGGCGTCCTTCATGGTTTTCTGAAAGGCGTCGCGCAAGGCCTCGACGCGGTCCTTCGGCACGCCCTCGGGGACCGCGAAGGGGCGACCATAGTCCTGCCTCGCGTACATGAGTTCGAACAATTGCCGTTCCTCAGGCGTCTTTCCCGTCGGGAACATCGGCACGTCTTTCAGCTCCGGGTGCTGGCGCATGCCAAAGGCGCCGAGAACACGGACCTCGTTCGCTTTCACGGCGTCCTGGTAATCCGTCTTGTAGGAACCGAGCGCGAGACCGCCATTGCCATGGATTTCGCCGCGGCGCATCGCGAGCTGCGTCTCCGGACCGCCGGGATAACCCTTGATGATCCTGAATTTCGTGCCCGCGAGCGTGTTCGTCAAAAGAGGAAAGTCGTAAGGCGCCGCGCCGGGCGACGTCGCGCCGAGAATGACCTCCATCCGGAAGAGATCCTCGAACGTCTTCGCCGGCGCGTCGCGCCAGACGACGAGAATATGCGCTTCCCGGCTGGTGCTGCCGATGAAGGCGAACTTGCGCGCGTCGAACTTGCCGGCTTCGGGATCGAGAAGCGGCGTCGTCGGCATGCCATTGTTGAAGACGCCGAAGACCGTGCCGTCACGCGGCGTGATGGAACCGAACTGGTTGGCGAGCAGGAGGCTGCCGCCGCCCGGCACGTTTTGCGGGACAACCTTTGGCTCGCCGGGAATGTACCGCGCGATATGACGGGCCACCATGCGCCCGACGATGTCATAGACACCGCCCGGCACGGAGCCGATCTGCAGGAACACGGTTTTACCCCTGTAAAAGTCCGCGGCCGATTGCGCGCGCGCGAACACCGGAGCGACAATCGCGAGGGCGCAAAGCGCCACCCGCGCGAGGGGGTGTGACATTCGTTCCTCCCGTGCGCCACGACGAGCGCGCGTTCGGGTTACGTTACGACTTCACCGCCGCGCTCGGCAAGTCCGGCGACAACACGCGTCTTGCGCGTGCGGGAGAAGGCCGGTAGTTTTCTCGCAACGATCCGAGCTGGTTTTCGGCCCCGGACTTTCGCGAGGAAAGGCTCCAAGATGCCGGTCGCCATGATCACCGGGGGCGCTAGCTGGTTCAGCCGGGAGACGACGCGCCTTCTGCTGGCAGAAGGCTGGCGCGTCGTTCTCGGGGAAATCAACGAGACGAATCTCGCGGAAGTACTGGGCGAAATCGGCGACGCGCGCGTGACCGGAGGAAAGCTCGACGTCACCGATCTCGCGATGGTGAAGAGCTTCGCCGACAAGATTTTCAGGGATTTCGGGTCCATCGACGCGCTGGTGAACATCGCCGGCGGCACAAACTATCTGGGGATGCCGCGCTTGCCCTTCCATGAAACGAAGCCGGAGAACTGGGATCTCGTTTTGAGGCCCAATCTTTATGGAACCCTTAATTGCTGCCACGCGGTTCTGCCGCACATGATCGCCGGAAAGCGCGGCTCGATCGTCAACATTTCCTCGGGCATGGGCCTGCGCGGTTCCGCCCGGATGACGACCTATTCCGCCGCGAAAGCGGCCATCATCGGTTTCACGCGGGCGCTGTGCCAGGAAGTCGGGCAATACAACGTCCGCGTGAATTCCATCGCGCCAGGCAGCGCCGAATCGCGCTGGCAACCGGATGTTTCGAAAGGCGGCGAGAGACTTCCACCCATCGGTTCGCGCACCAGCGCGCGGGATGTCGCGAACGCCATTGCGTTTCTGATCTCCGACAAGGCGAGCCACATGACCGGCGCGTGTCTCGATATTTCAGGCGGCACGTCGCTGCATTGAGGACAAGTGAATGAACCCCGACACAGCGACGCTCGATCCGGGCGCGAGACCCGCCGCCGGCCGCTCCATCAAATCTCTCGCCGAACTGGAAGCCGCGGCGCTCCGGGATCTCGAAATCCTCGATTATCCGCTCAAATCCTGGATTCGACCCGTGGCGCGGGAAGACGGCGCGCATGTCTTCGACGTGGTCGTGATCGGCGGCGGGCACAGCGGGCTCTGCGCGGGCATGGCGCTGAAGCGGGAGAAAATTCTCAATTCGATCATTCTCGACGAAAACGCCGCGGGAGAAGAAGGCCCATGGCAAACCTACGCGCGGATGCCGGACCTGCGCACGCGAAAGTCGGTCACGGGAGCCGAACTCGGATACCCCAACCTCACCTATCGCGCCTATTTCGAAGCGCGGTTCGGCGCGGCCGCCTATGAAAATCTCAAGCGAATCACCTGCGACGAGTGGACCTCGTATCTTCAGTGGATGCGCCGGTTGCTCGACGTGCCCGTGCGCAATGGCGTCAGGGTTGATTTGATCGATCGGGTCGGCGGCGTCTTCCGCCTTTCCACGCGGGAGAACGGAAAATCGGGTCTGGTGTACGCACGTCGAATCATTCTCGCCTCCGGCCCCCTCTCGACCGGCGGGACGAACATTCCCGAGCCCATCGCCGAAGGCCTGCCAAAACACGTTTACGGGCATGTCTACGACCATGTCGATTTCGGCGCGCTGAAGGGCAAGGCCGTCGCGGTCATTGGCGCCGGCGCCTCCGCCTTCGACAACGCGGGAACCGCTCTTGAACAAGGCGCCGGTGAGGTCCATCTCTTCGTCCGCCGGCCGCATATTCCCCGTCTCAGCCTGATCCGCTGGACGGATTTTTCCGGATTCCTCAACACCTACGCCGATCTCGACGACGACCAGCGCTGGAAACTCGCCGCCGAGGTGCAGCGCAATCCCTCACCTCCGCCAATCCGGGCGCTCAATCGCGTCGACAAGAGGCCAGACTTCCACATTCATTTTTCCTCGCCGGTTTCATCGGCGAGGATGGACGGCGACAAGGTCGTCATTGTCACGGCGACGGGCGAGCATCGGGTGGATCACGTCCTCTGCGCGACCGGCTTTTCGTTCCGCCTCGACAAGGCGCCGCTGTTCGCCTCCATCGCCAAACACATCGCGCTGTGGCGGGATCGCTACACGCCGGAAAGCGGCGGGTCCGACAAGTTTCCATGGTCTCCCTATCTCGGCCGGCACTATGAATTCGTCGAGAAAATTCCCGGCGAGGCGCCCTGGCTCAAATATATTTTCAACTTCACGCAATCGGCGACGCTCAGCATGGGGCCGACAGGCCGGGTCAGCGGGCTGAAATATGGCGTCCGACGCCTGATGATTGGCGTCGGGAATTCCTTCATGCGCGAGGACTTCGAGACGCATCTTGCCTCGGTCAGGCGTTACAACGATTCAGAACTCGACGGACACCCATGGGTGGAAAAACCGCTGGCAAAGGTCTGACCGGGAGCGGGCAATGGAATTGTTCGACAGGCGCCCGGCAATTCTGACGGGCGGCGCGCGGATCGACCCGAACGGCAACCCGACGGCCGCTCGCGCGGTCGATATCGCCCTCGCGCGCTCCGTCGCCGCCATGGCCGAGACCACCACGGCCGGGGATCGCCGCGCAAGGCGCGGCAAGTCTGCCGGGGCTTCGGTTCGCCTCGCGGGGCCCATCGACACGCTTGACCTCGAGTTGCCTCGCGATCCGGAAAATCCGCTGGCCTCGACGGCGCTGCTGGAGAGGCATTGAACCATGAAGAACCGCCTGAAATGCTTCGCGCTTGCCTCGATGTTGTTCAGCGCGGTCGCCGGCGGACAGGTCCGGGCGCAGGACGCGGTGGCTGATTTTTACCGTGGCAAACAGATTTTTCTGCGCATCGGCTCGGCCGCTGGCTCTGGCTACGACCTCGCGGGACGCATCGTCGCACCATATCTGGCAAAATATCTGCCGGGAAATCCGCAGGTCATCGTCCAGAACGTGCCGGGCGCGGGCGGGCTAACGCTCGCCAACCAGCTTTACAACACGGCGCCCAGGGACGGCACGGTGCTGGGCCTCGTCTCCAACGGCCTGCCGACGACGCCGCTGCTGGCGCCGGACCAGGCCCGGTTCGACGCGACGAAATTCGCCTGGATCGGCAGCAACGCGCCGGAAACGCAGATCATCGTGCTCTGGCACACCGCGCCGGCGAAATCGATCGCGGACTTGTTCAAGGTCGAGACCATCGTTGGCGCGACGGCGCCGGGTTTCGCGATTTACGACATGCCCGCGGTTCTCAACGCGCTCATGGGAACGAAGTTCAAGATCGTCACCGGTTATGAAGGAACCGCGCAAATCGATCTGGCAACGGAACGCGGCGAAGTTCATGGTCAGGCGGGCCTCGGATGGATCAGCGCCAAGGCGCGCAACATGGGCGTTATCAACGCCGGGAAATTCATCGTTCACGCGCAATTCGGCCAGAAGAAGCACCCGGATCTCCAGCACGTTCCGCTGTTTCCCCTGCCAGAGGACGAAACCAACCGTCAGGCCATGCTGATGATGTTCTCGCGCCAGGAATATGGCCGCCCGTTGCTGCTGCCGCCGGGCGTGCCCGGCGAGCGCATCGCCGCCCTTCGCAGGGCATACATGGCCGCGATGAAAGATTCCGATCTCCGGTCCGACGCGGAACGCGCCGGCCTCGAGATCAATCCCGTCAGCGGCGAGGAACTCGACGCGCTCACCCGGGAAGTGATGGCGACAAAGCCGGCCGCGGTGGCGAAATTGAGGGCCATTTTGTCGCCCTGAGCGGTTCGCTCTGGCGCGGGCTTGTTTCACCCTTGCCGCCTGACGGGATTTTCATGCTATGCCGAGCGAAATCGTCATTTTCTGACCGGAGCTTTTCATGCCGGATGGCCTCATGAAGGCGCGTCTCACCGCGATACGCTACGCCGCCCACGAAACAAATCTCTATGAATTCCGCCGTCTCGACGGCGGACGCTGGCCGTCCGCCACGCCCGGGGCGCATATCGATCTGCATCTGCCAAACGGGATGATGCGGCAATATTCCCTGGTTCACGCGGGGGACGCGCCCGAAGTCTACGTGGTCGGCGTGAAGCGGGATCGCACGAGCCGGGGTGGTTCGAAATTCATGCACGAGCAACTGCGCGTCGGCGAGGAACTCGACATCGGCGGGCCCCGCAACAATTTTCCGCTGAACGAAACGGCGACGAACTCGATTCTCTTCGCGGGCGGCATCGGGATCACGCCGATCATGTGCATGATCGAACGGCTGGAGACGCTCGGGCGCTCCTGGAAGCTCTACTATTCCTGCCGCTCCCGCGCGGAGACCGCGTTCCTGCGCGAGTTGCGGGACATGGCCGGCGACCGGGTCGTCTTCAACTTCGACGAGGAAAACGGCGGCAAGTTCCTCGACCTCGGGGCCATCGCGGCTTCGGCCCCCGTCGGCGCGCACCTTTATTGTTGCGGTCCGACGCCCATGCTGAAGGCCTTCGAGGCGGCGACGGCGTCTCTGCCGCGCGACCGGGTTCATATCGAATATTTCACCGCCGCCGAAGCGGCGGCGACGGAAGGCGGCTTTGTCGTCGAACTTCGCCGCTCGAAGCGCGAAATCGCCGTGCCGCCTGGCAAGTCCATTCTGGAAATGCTGCGCGAGGCCGGGGTCGAGGTGACGACCTCGTGCGAGGAAGGCGTTTGCGGCGCCTGCGAAACGACGGTGATTTCCGGCACGCCCGATCACCGCGACATGATTCTCACCGCTTCCGAACGCGCGGCGAGCAAGACCATGATGATCTGCTGCTCCGGTTCGAAGAGTGAACGCCTCGTGCTGGATTTGTGAAGGACGCTCCCGGGCGCCCTTCTGGCTGGACGATCAGGCCTTGAATTTTTTCGCCAGCGCGTCCGCGCTTTTCGCGAGAAGGCCCACGTCGGCGCCCACCGCGACGAACAGATAGCCCCATTCGATATAGCGCTTCGCCTCGTCCTCGTTGCCGGTGAGGATTCCGGCGGGCTTTCCAACTTTCCCGAGCCGATCGACCGCCTCCTTCAGCGCCGCCTGTACGACAGGGTGGCCGGGATGGCCAATGTATCCGAGGGATGCGGCGAGATCGGAGGGGCCGATGAACACGCCATCGACGCCATCGACCGACGCTATCGACTCGATATTGTCGAGCGCCGCCCGCGTTTCCGCCTGCACGAGCACGCAGATTTCCTCTTCGGCGCGCTGGAGATAGTCGCCCACCCGGCCATAGCGGGCCGCGCGCCCGCTCGCGGTGACGCCGCGAACGCCGCCTCTTGGGGGATATCGCGTCGCGGCCACCGCGCGACGGGCTTCCTCCGCGTTCTGTACGTAGGGCAAAAGCACCGTTTGCGCGCCAATGTCGAGCACGCGCTTGATCAGAACCGTGTCGTTCCAGGCCGGCCGAACAACCGCGGACGCGGTTCCCGGCATGATCGCCTGCAACTGGGCGAGCAGATCGGGAACCTCGTTGGGCGAATGCTCGGTGTCGAGCACCAGCCAGTCAAAGCCGCTATAGGCGACAAGTTCCGCCGCGATGCTGGAGCAGAGGCTGCACCAAAGCCCGACCTGCAATTCGCCGCGCGCCAGCGCGTGTTTGAATTTATTTTTCGGGAGATCCACGCCACACCTATATGAATTGAATGGAGAGACTGCCAAGCGGACCGAAATCAGCCTGCAATGTGTCGCCCTTCCTGGCGAAGACAACCCGCGTGAACGAGCCCGCGAGGACGATATGGCCAGGCTCGAGCGCCACGCCATGCGTGCCGAGTTTGTTGGCGAGCCAGGCGACGCCCATGGCGGGATGGCCCAGCACGCCGGCGGCGAGCCCGGTCTCCTCGACCTCGCCGTTGCGCAACATCATGCCGCCAACCCAGCGTAAATCGACGTCGAGCGGCCCAACCGGGCGTCCGCCGAGCACGAGGCCGGCGCCCGCGCCATTGTCGGAAATCGTGTCGTAGATTTTCCGGACGTCCTTCAGGCGCGCGTCGACGATCTCCATGGCGGGGACGACATATTCGGTCGCGCGCAAAACGTCCGTGAGATTGACCCCCGGCCCGTTCAGGGTCTTGCCCATGACGAAGGCGAGTTCCACCTCGACGCGCGGCAAACAGAAGGAATCATGTTTCGCCTTGCCGCCATCGGGTATCATCAACGTATCGAAGAGATAGCCATAATCTGGCTCGTCGATCATCGACGACCGTTGCATGGCCTTCGAGGTGAGTCCCACCTTGTGGCCAATGATTTTCGCGCCCCGCGCGACCTTGCGCCGGGCGCCCTCGGCGGAAATGGCGTAGGCGTCGTCAAAGTCAATGTGCGGCCAGGTCATGGACAGTTGTGTCGCCTGCACGCGGTCGCGCTCGGCCTTCTCGAGCACGTCGGCGGCGGCGAGGCGTTCGGCGTCGGTCATCATGTCACGGGGTCTCCGGGAATCGGGCCGGCGCAAGATGATGCCCCTTGAGCCCGGCGGCAAGTGTCCTCTACTGTCTTCCCGGGGAAACGCGTGTCGAAACCGGACGCCGCCGGGACGAACGATGTAACGGCGCGAGCGTTCTCGCCAGAAGGAGGGCAGCCATGAAAGTCGTTCAAGCCGGTGAAGTCGAACGCCGGCGCGGTCTCGAGCATCGTGGCGGCACGTTTTTTTCGCGCACGCTGGTCTGCGGCGAGCCTGGAACGCCCGGAAACTTCAAATTGTCGCTTTCCGAAAATGGGACGGATCATTACGGTCCGCGCCACAGGCACAATTTCGATCAATACAGGTACATGGTCTCCGGCGTCGCGGATTTCGAGCGAGACGGAAAGCTTGGTCCGGGCATGCTCGGTTATTTTCCCGAGGGCGTCTTTTACGGACCACAGACAAATCTCGAACAGACCTTCGTCATCGTGCTCCAGTTCGGCGGCGCCAGCGGAAGCGGCTACCTCCTGCCGGCGCAGGTCAAACGCGGAATGGAGGAACTGAAAGCCTTCGGGCGGTTCGAGGAGGGGCTTTTCGTCCGAAATCCAGGGGTTCCAGGACGCAAACGCACGGATCCCTACCAGGCGATCTGGGAACATTTCCACGGACGCGAAATGACCTATCCGAAAGCGCGATACGAGGCGCCCACGCTCGTCAACGCCGGGAACTTCGAATGGGTTGAAACAGGCGAAGGCGTCGATGAAAAGCTTCTCGGCGTCTTCACGGAACGGCGCACGGAAGCCTCGCTCCTCCAGCTGGCCCCTGGCGCGCGCCTCGAGGCGCGCGGCCGAGGGCTCTGGATCGCGCTTGACGGCGCGGGTCGCGTGGGCGGAGACCCCATCCGGCAATACACCTCGCTATTTCTCGACAAGGGCGAAAGCGCGACGATTGAAACCACCGTCACAACGCAATTTCTACACTATGGCTTGCCAGACTTGGCCGGGCTGGCGGACACGCGCGGAAGGTCCGCGACGGTGGGCGACCGGGAGGCGCGAGAATGAGAATCGCCGCCGTCCGGCTCGGCCTCGCCTTCGCGACGCTGGCCGCCGCCAGCGCGAACGCCGATGACTTTTATCGCGGCAAGACAATGACCATGGTTGTCGGCTTCGCTCCAGGCGGCGGCATCGACACGTCGGCGCGCGCCGTCGCGCGGCACATTACGCGGTTTATTCCCGGGTCTCCAAACATCGTGATCCAGACGGTTGAAGGAGCGGCGGGCGTCGTCGCGGCGAATTATCTCGAAAAGCGCGTGTCACCGGATGGTCTCACCATCGCGGTTCCAGGCCGGAGCTGGTTCCTCGAACCCTTGCTGAAAAACCCGAACGCGCAATTCGACCCCGCGAAATTCTCCTATATAGGCTCGACCGGAACCATGAATTCACTGCTCTGGGTGAACGCGAATTCCGGCCCGAGAACCATGCGCGAGTTCACCAACAGTCGGGAACCCATCGTTTTTGGCGCGCTGGGCGCTGGCATGCCCACGGCGATGGTCGCGGCGATCCTCGCCGCGAGCGGAATGCCCTTGCGGCTCGTCAGCGGCTACCCTGGGTCCGCGCGATTGTTGCTCGCCTTGCAGCAAGGCGAGGTGCAAGCGGTTTTTCTGACAGAGGATTCATTCAGCCTTCACAAGGAACTCATCGAGCAAAAGCGAGTTCTCCCGATTTTGCAGTCGCGGCCCTTACAATCGGATATACCCCTCGTGAGCGAATTCGTGCCGACGGATCTTCGCCCTGTTCTGGAACTTTCGCAATCCGGGGAAACACTGGGCATGATGGTCGCGGCGCCGGCAAACATTCCCGCGGATCGACTCGACATATTGCGAAGCGCGTTCATGGCGATGGCCAACGACGACGAATACAGGGCGGATGTCGCCAAATTCGAGACAACACGAACCGCGCCGCTGGACGGCGCGATTGTCACGAAAATGATGCGAGACCTCGCGGCCAGCGCTACTCCAGGAGTCGTGGCGACGTTCAACCGGCTGAAACAGCAATAGATCCGGCGCTTCGTCCGAAACGTTCCTCCGGGGCGCGTCCTGGCGGCTTGCTCGTCCGGGCAGGGCGCTCTCCGCGGCCTGAATTCCGTTCACCCGGGCAATCCTGGAATTTCCATGCCCAGGGTCAGAACCAGCAACAGGATGTTCAACACGATAACGACAGCGGCGGCGGCGACCGCCAACGCGGTGACATAACGCGAGTTCACGAAATCGCCCATGACTTCGCGGCTGGAGGTCATGTACACCAGCGCGATCATTGGCGCCGGAAGCACCAGGCTGAGCACCACCTGACTCATCACAAGCGCCTCGGTGGCGCGAACCCCCGCCGCGACAACGATGAAGGCCGGGACCAGCGTCACGATCCGGCGAACCCACAGGGGAATTCCGAACCGCACGAAGTCCTGCATGATTCCCTGTCCCGCCATCGTTCCAACGACGGAACTCGAAAAGCCGGACGCCAGCAACGACAGCAAAAAGACGAAGGCGGCGGCGCCGCCAAGCAGGGGGATCAACGTGCGATAAGCGGTTTCTATCTCGGCTATGTCGGAGTTGCCCGCGCTGAACACGGTCGCGGCCATCGAAACCATGGCCATGTTGACCAGGCCGGCAAACCCGAGCGCCAGCAAGACCTCGCGATTCGACCAAGCGAGAACCCTGCTTTTTTCATCGTTGTTGTGCGTCGGCACCCGATCCATGGTGAGGCTGGAATGAAGATAAATCGCGTGCGGCATGACCGTCGCGCCGAAAATCCCGACGGCGAGCGTGACCGCGCGCGCGTCCGGCAATCGCGGCGTCACAACGCCGGCCAGAACAGCGCTCCAGTCGGGCGGCGCGAAAAACACTTCGATCAAATAACATCCGCCAATCGTGAGCACGAAACAGGCGATGATGAATTCCATGGGCCTGAAGCCATTTTTCTCGATGGAGAGAATGGCCATCGCCACGGCTCCCGTGACCGCGACGCAAAACAAAAGAGGCAAGTTCGTGAGCAGGAACAGCCCGATCGCAGCTCCAAGAACCTCGGCGAGGTCGGTCGCCATGGCCGCGATTTCGCTCGCGATCCACATGGCCATGACGACCGGCCTCGGCAACCTGTCGCGACAGAGCGCCGCGAGACTCGAACCCGTGACGATTCCGAGCTTGGCGGACAACGCCTGAAACAACATCGCCGTCAGGTTTGCCAGAAGCACGACCCACAGGAGTTGATACCCGAATTTCGCCCCCGCTTCTATATTGGTCGCGAAGTTACCCGGGTCCATGTAAGCAACCGACGCGATCACCGCCGGACCCACGAACGGCAAAAACCCGCGCGGCCCAGCCACGCGCCCGTCGAGCGCGGCCCGGGCGGCTTTGACGGTCCGCGTCGTCAATCCCGGATTCATCGCGTGGTCCACCAGGCCGGTCATGGGAAGCTCATGCGTGAAAATGTAGCCTTGGTTACAATAGTTGGTCGCGACACCTAATTTGTCAAGACGATCGATGCCGGGTCTGGACACCATCCTGGTTTCGACGGCGGCGTGACCGCCACGGTATACGGATTTCCCGGTATGTGGCGTCCCGATCGGCGCACCCCGTCCTCGCGGGACTCTCCGCCATCGACTGCCCCACCGGACTCCATCGCCGGAAGGAATGGGTGGACAACGACGACAGCCAAGTCTCAGGCGCCCGGCGCGCGAGTCACGATGACAAAGCGAAACCAGCGCCCCTCCGCGGCCCCGCTCACGAGTTCGTGCCCGCCCTTGT
Organism: uncultured Hyphomicrobiales bacterium; assembly: GCA_903884435.1. Taxonomy (GTDB): domain Bacteria; phylum Pseudomonadota; class Alphaproteobacteria; order Rhizobiales; family Beijerinckiaceae; genus Terripilifer. The sequence continues at coordinate 28,730 of CAISEY010000388.1, forward strand.
GAACAAAGAGAGGAATATCAATCTGGCTGAGCGGATCAGTGCTCACGATCTCAAGTCGCGATCCCGGAGGCTGTTGTTTGACAAACTCCTTGACGCGCAAGACGACTTCGGGACAATTCAAGCCCGATAAGTCGAGCATTTCAGGTTTCTCCAGCGTTTTTTGAAACTGACCTGTTTTCAGGATTTCTTCACGCGATATTGCGGCGTCGTTCCGGAAAACAGCCAGGGGACAGGCAATTCCCAAGACGCCAATCCGGAACACCCGCGAGACGACGCCCGGATCCGACATACCACCATTTGATGAACCCCGGGTATTTGACCTCGACCGGGAAGCCTGTTTAGCTCTTGATACGGTTTTCCCTAAATGGTGAGCCGGAAAATTGAGGAGCGAACACCCATGCTGAGAGAAATCTCGCGACGGCGGTTCCTTGGAACCGCGGGCGCGGGTATTGCCGGCACCGCGATCGGAGCCCTGGGTTTTGAAGATTCCGGACAGGCGCTCGCCGCCTCGATCCGTGATTTCAAACTGGCCGGCACGACCGAGACCCGCAACACCTGCACATATTGTTCCGTGGCTTGCGGAATCATTCTCTATTCGAAGGGCGCGGACAAGGCTGCCGGGAAAAAAGGGAAGATCGTCCACATCGAGGGCGATCCGGACCATCCCACCAATCGTGGCACGCTATGCCCGAAGGGCGCCGCCCTGCTCGACACCGTGAACGCGGAAACGCGCACGAAATACCCGATGGTGCGCAAGCCTGGCTCCGACAAATGGGAACGCCTGAGCTGGGACGCCGCTCTGGACCGAATTGCCGGGCTGATGAAGGCCGACCGCGACGCGAACTTCATCGCGAGGAACCGCGATGGCGCGACCGTCAACCGCTGGACGACGACGGGTTTTCTCGCGGCGTCCGCGACGACGAACGAGACGGCGTGGATGACCTACAAGGTCGTTCGCTCCGCCGGCATGGTGGTGTTCGACAACCAGGCGCGTGTTTGACACGGCCCGACGGTATCCAGTTTGGGTCCGACGTTTGGCCGTGGCGCAATGACGAATTCCTGGACGGACATCCGCAACACGGATCTCGTCGTCATCATGGGCGGCAACGCCGCCGAAGCCCATCCTTGCGGCTTCAAATGGGTCACGGAGGCGAAAGCCAACCGGGGCGCGAAACTCATCGTCGTCGATCCGCGCTACACGCGTTCGGCGTCCGTGGCGGATTTTTACGCTCCGATCCGTCAGGGCTCCGACATCGCGTTCCTGCTCGGCGTGATCAATTACTGTGTCCAGAACGACAAGGTGCAGTGGGAGTACGCGAAGAACTACACGTCCGCCGCCTTCATCGTTAAGGAGGGTTTCGCCTACAAGGACGGACTGTTCACCGGCTATGACGAGAGCAAGCGCGACTACGACCGCGCCAGCTGGCAGTACGAATTCGACGAGAACGGCTTCGCGAAAGTGGACCCGACGCTTCAGCATCCGCGCTGCGTCTGGAACCTGATGAAGCAGCACGTGGCGCAATACACGCCCGAACTCGTCGAACGAATTTGCGGCACGCCCAGGGAAGCCTTTCTCACGGTCGCGAAAATGATCGCGGAGACGTCGGCGCCGGACAAGGTTATGACGTCGATGTACGCGCTCGGCTGGACCCAGCATTCCAAGGGATCGCAGAACATCCGCTGCATGGCGATGCTTCAGCTCATCCTTGGAAACATGGGCATGCCCGGCGGTGGAATGAACGCGCTGCGTGGTCATTCCAACATCCAGGGTCTGACCGACCTCGGGCTCATGTCCAACCTGTTGCCCGGGTATCTCACGCTCGCGAGCGACCGGGAAGCGACGCTCGACACCTACATGTCGACGCGCGCCTTCAAGCCGGAACGGCCCGGCCAGATGAGCTACTGGCAGAACTACAAGAAATTTTTTGTCAGCTTCCAGAAATCCATGTGGGGAGACGCGGCCACCGCGGAGAACCAGTGGGCCTATGATTATCTGCCAAAGCTGGACGTGCCGTCCTACGACGTTTTGCGCGCGTTTGAATTGATGCATCAGGGCAAGATGAATGGCTACTTCTGCCAGGGCTTCAACCCGCTGATGAGCTTTCCGAACAAACGGAAGATCGCCGCGGCCCTGGGCAAGCTGAAGTTCCTCGTCGTGATGGATCCGTTGCAAACGGAGACCGCGCGTTTCTGGGAAAACCATGGCGAGTTCAATCCGTCGGAACCCGCCAAAATCCAGACGGAGGTGTTCGAACTGCCCACCACCTGCTTCGCGGAAGACGAGGGTTCACTGACGAACTCTTCACGCTGGTTGCAATGGCACTGGGCCGGACAGGACGCGCCCTTCGAAGCGAAGTCCGACGTCTGGATCATGGCGCAATTGTACAAGCGGCTGCGCGCGCTTTACGAAAAGGATGGCGGCGCGTTCGCGGAACCGCTCACGAAACTGACCTGGAACTACAAGAACCCCGACGAACCGACGCCGGAAGAACTCGCCCGAGAGTTCAACGGCTCGGCGCTCGAGACCGTGAAGGATCCGAACGACCCCACCAGGAACATTCTGGAGAAAGGCAAGCAATTGCCGGGCTTCGCCGCCTTGCGCGACGACGGAACGACGGCTTGCGCCAACTGGATTTATTCGGGTTCGTTTACAGAAGCCGGCAATAACATGGCGCGGCGGGACAACCGCGATCCGTCCGGTCTTGGCGTTTTCCAGAACTGGTCATTCGCATGGCCGGCGAACAGACGGATCCTCTACAATCGCGCCTCCGCCGACTTGCGGGGCAAGCCCTGGGATCCCAGGCGCGCGCCCATCGCCTGGAATGGCGAAATCTGGACGGGGCCGGATATTCCGGACATCGCGCCAAACGCGAAGCCCGAAGTGATGATGCCCTTCATCATGACGAACGAGGGCGTCGGTCGCCTCTTCGTGCGTGGCCTGATGAAAGACGGGCCCTTCCCGGTTCACTACGAACCGTTCGAGAGCCCGATCGCCAACCCGATTGCTCCGAAAATTCAGGGTAATCCGGCGGCGCGGGTGTTCCAGGGCGACATGGAGCAGTTCGGCAATTCGAAGGAATTCCCCTACGCGGCGGTGACCTACCGACTCACGGAACACTTCCATTACTGGACCAAGCACAATCGCGTGAACGCGGCCTTGCAGCCTGAATTCTTCGTGGAAATTTCAGAAGAGCTCGCGAAGGAGAGGGGCATCCAGAAGGGCGGGTGGGTGCGTGTCGACAGCGCGCGCGGCTACGTCAAGGCGAAGGCAGTCGTGACGAAACGCATCAAGCCAATGAAATGCGACGGAAAGACAGTGCACATCGTCGGCATCCCCATTCACTGGGGTTTCATGGGCGCGGCGAAGAAAGGCTTCGGCGCGAATTCGCTGACGCCTTTCGTCGGCGACGCCAATATCGAGACGCCGGAGTTCAAGGCTTTCCTGGTCGACATCAAGCCGGACTCCGGTCCGGTGACCTCGTGAGGGAGGACGGGAACGATGGCTACTCTTGAAATCGTCCGCCAGTCCGCGACAAGCGGCGGGATCGCCGGACCGCTCGCCGCCAGAGACGACTTTCAGGTCGTCAAACTGATCGACACGTCGAAATGTATTGGCTGCAAGGCCTGCCAGTCGGCGTGTCTGGAGTGGAACGATCTGCGCGAGGAGGTCGGCATCAACGCCGGCGTGTACGACAACCCGCACGATCTCAGCGAGAACACGTGGACGCTCATGCGTTTCACGGAATGGGACAATCCCGAGAACGGCAAGCTCGAGTGGCTCATCCGCAAGGATGGCTGCATGCATTGCGCCGACCCCGGCTGTCTCAAGGCCTGCCCGTCGCCGGGCGCGATTGTCCAGTACTCAAACGGCATCGTCGATTTCAATCACGAGGCCTGTATCGGGTGCGGCTATTGCGTGAAGGGCTGCCCCTTCAACATTCCGCGAATTTCGAAGGCAAACGAAAAAGCCTATAAATGTACGTTGTGCGTCGACAGGGTGTCCGTCGGGCAGGGTCCGGCCTGCGCGAAGGCCTGCCCGACTCACGCGATCTCGTTTGGCACGACCGTCGAGATGAAGTCGCTGGCCGACAGCAGGATCGCCGATCTCAGATCGCGCGGCTTCAAAAACGCCGGACTCTACAATCCTCCAGGCGTCGGCGGAACGCATGTGATGTACGTGCTGCATCACAACGACCAGCCTGAAATTTACGCCGGACTCGCGAACAATCCTCGTATTTCTCCCGTCGTCGAATTGTGGAAGGGCGCGACCAAATACGCTGGCTTCGCGATCATGGGCCTCACGGCGCTGGCGGGTCTCGTTCACCACGCCGTCATGGGCGCCAACCGCGTCACGGAGCAGGACGAAAATGAAGGCGAGCGGATCAAGGAGGGCAAGTAATGGCCATTGACCCGCAAGTGGTCGAAAAACACGCGGTGTCCCGGTACACCACCGGAGCTCGCATCAATCACTGGATCACCGCGATCACCCTCGTTCTGCTGGCGACCAGCGGCCTGGCGCTGTTTCACCCGGTGCTGTTCTGGCTGACAGGACTGTTTGGAGGCGGGGCCGCGACGCGCGCGATCCATCCATGGCTCGGCGTAATCCTGTTCTTCAGCTTCGCCGGTCTCTTCTTTCGTTTCGTGTCGTTGAACGCCTGGAACAAGGACGACACGGAATGGATGAAAAACCTCGGCGCGGTGGCGAAGGGCGAGGAAGACAAGCTCCCGGAGCTCGGCAAATACAATGCCGGTCAAAAGCTCGTCTTCTGGGGCATGTCGCTTCTGATTCTCGGGCTGATTTCGTCCGGAGTCGTCATCTGGGACAAATATTTCGATCACCTCTCCGGCGTCGATCAGAAGCGTGTCGCACAACTGGCGCATTCATGGCTCGCCGTCGGCGCCATCACCATCTGGATTGTCCACGTTTACGCGGCGATCTGGGTGCGCGGCACAATCCGCGCCATGACGCGGGGCTCTGTCACGGCCGGCTGGGCTTTTCGACACCATCGAAAATGGCTGCGCGAGGAAGCCCGCAAACCGGTCGGGACGACCGGAAAGGCGCCCTGATCGAACGTGATTTTTCGTGGGCGGTGCGGTAGCGTGCCGCTCGCGCTGTTTCCGATCTCCTGCCGACGCCAAGCGTGTCCGCCATACTCGCGAAACACGCAACCCCAAGACGTGACCCGTGAGGTTCGTTCGTATGTCGCAACCTGTCGCGCCACAATTTCAGCCAGTTCACATCGGCGAGGAAGCCAATCCGCCGGCCGTTGTATTGCCGAATCCAGAGAGCCTGTTCCGCTCCCGCGCCGATCGCCTGCGCCAACTGGCGCCCGATCATCCACTCGCCTCCTATCTTCGATTTCTGGCTTCGCTCGCCGATGCGCAGGCCCGCGTTCTCGCGGGTCTGCCCCCTCCGACGCTCCCGGCTTCCGACGAGTTCGAACTCGCCCTCCAGCACGGCATGGCTCCAATCGCGCGCGCGCGGGTCCCGATCGACGACGTCGCCATGACGACGCTTGAACGATTACTCGCGGAGACCGGCGAAATTGCAATGCCCGACGCGGCGGCGGCGGCGCGCGACGGGGTCGTCGCCGCCGACATGAGCGAGCGGCGCGCGATGATCGTGAACCTCGTCGCCGATTCAATCCCGGCGGAGGAAATCGCGGAACACATTTTCGTCGCCGCCGCGCTGCAAATTCATTTCACCCGGCTCGCTTCACTGCTGCCCGCGGAACGGATCAAGGCCACCGGCGACGGCGCCTGTCCCGCGTGCGGGGGACCGCCGGCGACGTCAAGCGTCGTCGACTGGAGCCGGTCTCAGGCCGCGCGGTTCTGCGCCTGCGCAACCTGCGCGACGAAGTGGCACGTCGTGCGCATCAAGTGTGTCGGCTGCTCCTCGACAAAGGGCATTCACTATCTTCACGTCGAGGGAGCCGCCGACACGATCAAGGCGGAATGTTGCGACGAGTGTGGCTGCTACCTGAAGATTCTTTACGCCAGCAAGGATACGTCGCTTGATCCGGTCGCCGACGACATCGCGAGCGCCGGACTCGATCTGATGGTCAGGGAACGGGGCTTTCGGCGCCTTGGATTTAACGCCTTTCTGGCTGGCCTCTAGAACCGGCGGGTCTCATCAATGACCAAAGTGGTTCACACTGAAGGCGAATCGGCGAAGTTCGCGCGGCTTCCTTCGGTCGACCGCGTGATGGCCTGCGACGCGGGACGCATCGTCTCCGCCCGCTTTGGACAAAGCGCCGCGGCGGACGCGATCCGCGCGCAGATCTCGATATCGCGCGCGAATTTCGCCAGCGGCGAGGATTTTCATCCGCCAGACACGGAAACGGTCGCCCGGGCCGCGCTGGCGACGCTGGAAGCGCTCGACGCGCCATCGCAGCGCCGGGTGTTCAACCTGACGGGAACGGTGCTTCACACCAACCTCGGGCGCGCGACGCTGTCCGAGGAAGCCATCGCCGCGGTCGTGGAGTCGATGCGCCATCCCACGAATCTCGAATTCAACCTCGCCAGCGCGGCGCGGGGCGAGCGAGACGACCATGTGCGCGGCCTCGTGCGCGAACTCACGGGAGCGGAGGACGCCTGTCTCGTCAACAACAACGCCTCCGCGGTGCTCCTCGCGCTGAACACGCTCGCCCGCGGCAGGGAAGCCATCGTCTCTCGCGGTGAACTCATTGAAATCGGCGGCGCGTTCCGCCTGCCCGACATCATGCAACGCGCAGGCGCGAAATTGCGCGAGGTGGGCACGACGAACCGCACGCATATCCGTGACTTCGAGGCGGCGATCGGTCCGCGCACCGGCGCCATTCTGAAGGCGCACGCCTCGAATTACGCCATACTGGGGTTCACCGCCGAAGCTCCTCCCGCGGAGATCGCGAAAATCGCGCGGAGCGCGGGAACGCCATTCATCGACGATCTTGGTTCCGGAACGCTCGTCGATCTTTCACGCTGGGGCTTGCGACGCGAGCGCACCGTCCAGGACGCGCTGCGCGACGGAGCCGACCTCGTGACCTTCTCAGGAGACAAACTCCTCGGGGGGCCTCAGGCGGGATTCATCGTCGGGCGCGCGGATCTCGTTCGCGCTTGCGCGAAGAATCACCTGAAGCGCGCGCTGCGTCTCGACAAATTGCGCCTCGCCGCGCTCGAGGCGACGCTGAAGCTTTACAGAAACCCCGACAAGCTCGCCGAGCGTCTGCCAGCTCTGCGTTATTTCAGCCGGACACGCGACGAGATTTCGGCGCAGGCCAATCGCTTTCTGCCGTTCTGGTCCCGAGCACTTGGCGCGGGCTGGACCGGGAGCGTGATCGATTGCTCGAGCCAGATCGGCTCGGGAGCGTTGCCGATGGAATCCCTGCCCGGAGCGGCCCTCGCGGCAAGCCCGGACTCAAGGCGCAAGGGCCGCGCGCTTGATTCACTGTCCCGCCGCCTGCGTGAACTTCCAGTCCCCGTCATCGGACGCATCCACGAGGACGCCCTCCAACTCGACTTGCGCTGCCTCGACGACGAGGACACTTTTGTCGCGATGCTCGATCAAATGACGAAGGCCTGACCGATGTTGTCCTCGCTGTTTGGCAGCAAAATGAAAGAGCCGGACATCGAGGATCTCCTCGCGGAAGCGAAGGCGCTCGCGGAGCGCGGGGAATTTGAAGCGGCGCTCGCGATCTGGGGGCCCCTCGCCCACAAGGGGGTCGCTCGCGCGGCCAATAACGTTGGCGCCTGTTTTTCGGGCGGTCTTGGAGTCACACGCAACCTGGAACTCGCCGCGCGCTGGTTGACCATCGCCGCGGAGGCCGGGGATCCCGCTGGCCAGAGAAACCTCGCGACGGCCTTTTTTCAGGGTCACGGGGTCGAACAGAATTTCCAGGTCGCCTTGCGTTGGTACCGGGCCGCCGCGGAAGCGGGCGACGCGGCAGCGCAGGATATGTTGTCCTGGATGCTGCTCGAGGGGGGAACCATCCCGGGAGATCCCGTTGAGGCGCGTCGATGGGCGGAAGCGGCGGCAAGCCAGAACGTCGCCAGCGCCATGACACGCATGGGTATGATCTATCACGACGCACTCGGCGTCGAAAGGGACGCAACGGCGGCCGCAAGCTGGTGGGCGAGGGCCGTGGAAGCAGGCGACGCCGACGCGATGGCGATGCTTGGAGCCGCGAACCATCTCGGACAGGGTGTTGATCGCGACTCCTTGCGCGCGATGGTCCTGCTGATCCTTGCCCGGCAGGGCGGCTCCGGTCTCGCGCAAACTTTCTTTGGCGCCGTTCAGGCGTCGCTTCCGCCAGGCGGGTTTGAACAAGCCGGACGTCTGGCCGCCAGTATTCAGGCGACGCGGAGTCCCCTCCGATGATCGTTGGCACCGCCGGTCATATCGATCATGGAAAAACGTCCCTGGTGAAAGCCATCACCGGCATCGACGCCGACCGGCTCAAGGAAGAGAAAGAGCGCGGCATCACCATTGATCTCGGCTTTGCTTACTGGCCACAAGAGAATGGCGAAACCATCGGATTCGTGGACGTTCCAGGCCACGAGCGATTTGTGCACACGATGCTCGCGGGCGCGCAAGGAATCGATCTCGTCATGCTCGTCGTCGCGGCCGACGACGGCGTCATGCCACAAACACGCGAGCATCTTGAAATCATCGAACTACTCGGGCTTGGCCGGGCCATCGTGGCGCTGACCAAGGTTGACAGGGTGTCGCCCTCGCGAATTGTCGAAGCACGGAATGAAATAGCGGCGCTACTCGCGCCGACACGGCTGAACGGGAGTCCTGTTTTCCCGGTTTCCAGCAACACGGGCCACGGCGTCGCGGAACTTTCATCCAGTCTGCGAGACATGGCCAAAGTGACTGGAAGACGCTCGGAAAATCGGGAATTCCGGCTCGCCGTGGATCGCAGTTTCGTACTCCAGGGCGCTGGCGTGGTCGTCACCGGCATGGCGCTCGACGGGAGCGTGAAAGTCGGAGAGGAAGTAATCGTGTCTCCATCGGGCATACTGGCCCGCGTTCGTTCGATCCACGCCCAAAATAATCCGACGCAAACCGGCAAGGCCGGCGATCGCTGCGCCCTGAACCTCGCGGGACCGGGCATCTTCAGGGACGTCGTTGGAAGAGGCGAAATGGTGACGACCGCGGCCAGCCACGCGCCGACACAGCGTATCGACGCCGCGCTCGCGTTGTCGCGAACGCCAGGTCAGGCGTTGCGCCAATGGATGCCCGCGCGGTTGCATCACGGAACCGCCGAAGTTGGAGCCAGGGTGGTTCTGCTGGATGACGGGACCCCGGACCCCGATGGGGCCGTGCGTATTCAACTGGTCCTGGAAAAGCCCCTGGCCGCGCGCGCGCTCGACCGCTTTATTCTCAGGGACGTCACGGCGAGCAGGACCATCGGCGGCGGACGTTTTATCGATCTGCGGGCGCCCGACCGGAAACGGCGGACGCCACAACGCAGGGCGATCTTCGACGCGCTCACGAGGGATGCGCCCCGGGACGCTATGGCCGCGTGGCTGGAGGGGCCGGCGCTCTTTCTGGACATCGATCTTTTCGCGCGTGACCGTGGATTGACCCGGACGCAGATCGAGGACCTGACATCCGGGTTGAACGCCGTGATTTTCGGGGTTGGTGGAGCCAGGTTCGCGTTTGCGAGCGAAAAGCTGAATGTCCTGAAATCCTCCGTGCTTTCCACGCTGGAAAACTTCCATGCGTTCAATCCGGACCGTCCAGGACTGGGCCTCGAGGCCCTGCGGTTTCAGATAGCGCCAATAATTCCGGCTGCACTTTTTCGCGAAGCGCTGAGAATGCTCGCTTCCGGGGGGATTGTCTCCATTGATGGCGGCTGGGTTCGTTTGTCAGCCCATCGCATCGAACTCTCTTCCGAAGACGAGAGGCTCCAGACTATCATCGCTCCGATGCTCGATGGCGCCGCACGGTTCCGTCCGCCCCGCGTCAGGGATATTGGCAAGATCACGGGAGTTGACGAGGAGCGGGTGCGAAACCTTTTCAGGAGACTTTCCCGGCGGGGCGAAATCGACGAAATCGCTGCAGATCATTTTTTTCTCAGGCCTGTCGTCGCCGAAATGGTCCGGGCTGCCCAACAAACCCAGGGACGGCCCGGAAACTGGTTTACCGCCGCCGCGTTCCGCGACGCACTTGAAGCGGATGGCCAAATCGTTGGACGCAAGGTCGCGATCCAGATACTTGAATTCCTTGATCGTCAGGGCGTAACGATCCGCCGCGGAGATCAACGACGGGTCAATCCGCTCCGCTCGGACTTGTTTGAGTCCGCCCAGGACGAAACGGGTCGGGGAAGAGAATCGCTCCCGGTGGAGCGGCCGGACTTCAAATCCGGTTGGGGCCGTGAGACGGTCCCAGGTGGGTTCGACTCCCATTCTCTTCCGCCAGCCCCTCGCGAGGAGCCCGACCATGCCAACGGATACTGACGTTTTCCTGGCGCACTACGAAGCCGCGGCCCGGCGTGGCGAACGCGAGGAGCGGGAGTTCCGCGACAATTATTTCAGCAAGCTCGCTGAACTGGAACGGGTTCGAATTCTCGCCAATCGACGTAGCAATCTGCTTTCCACGACAACGCGAGCCATCGAGGGCATGGCGGAAGACGAAAACGCGCGCGACCTCGTGGCGCTTGTTCTCGAAAACGAAGTCGGCCTGTCACGGCGAAACCCGCAACACGCCATCGTGATCGACAGATTTCACTTAGTGACCGACGCGATCCTGGAGTCGCTGGCTCCTGACAGCCACTTCGATGTCAACGATGGCTGGCGAACCGTCGAGGAATTCGAGACCTGGTACAGGGAGCGGACAGGCCAGGAGTTTTTCGCGCTCCGCGACATCTATGTGCAGGAGACGCCCCGTGTCGATTTCTGAGACCATCGACACGGCGGACGCCCGGACCGATTTCGATGAATGGATTCGCCACGAGTACGCGAGCGGAAATCCACGAGGATTTACCGCTTTCGTGGTTCTGGTGAAGATCAAGAAAAAGGATGTCGAACCTCTTTGCTCGACATACATGCACGTCATCGGCAACGAGACGGATTGGGGTGAAATCACCACTCTCCTGGCGGGAAGCGGGATGACGTGGGACGCGGCGGCCTTTTTCCCGAAAAGGGATTTTCGTTCCGGGGGCCCCCTGGACAATCCTTCCGCCCGGCTGCTGCTTCTCGATCAGGAAGCAAAAATCAGGGAGAACAGGCTCGCGATCAACGACGGATATTTCTTCGACGCCTGGGGTCGGCGGATGCGCGTGGAAGAGACGTGATGTCGAACAACATCGACTTCACCCCGGATGTGATCGACGCCTTCGATTTGAACTCGATTTGCGAAGAAGGTGAAATCGATATTTCCATCGCACGCGAATTGTTGCGTGAATGCGCGTCCTTCAGTCGGCGTCCTTTTCGCGCCTCGACACCCGGCTTTCGCGACTTCGACACGGACGAGCTTGGGGCTTGCCGCAAGTCCGCGACTTTTCCCGCGTTCTCCATCACCGGCGGCGCCTGCGCGCTGGACTGCGCGCATTGCCACGCAAGCATACTGAAGCCTTTGATTCCAGCTGGGGAGCCGCTTGCCTTCGAACGACTCGCGACGAGCATGATCGAACAGCGGGGCATGCGCGGCTTTCTGCTGTCCGGCGGTTCGAACAGGCGCAACGAGGTCCCTTTCGATCGATATTTACCGGCGATCGAACGAATTAAGTCCGTGCATCCGGATGTCGAGATTCTCGTTCACACCGGGCTTGTGTCCAGGGAGCGGGCCCGGAGACTGGCCAGTTCCGGCGTCGATGTCGCCATGCTCGACATCATCGGCGCTCGTGAAACCATTCAGGAAGTTTACAATCTCGACAGGCCCGTTGGCGATTTCGAGGAATCACTCGCGGCGCTTGTCGATACCGGAATGAAGGTGGTTCCGCACATCGTCGCCGGACTTCACTTCGGCCGTTTGCTCGGAGAGACAAACGCGCTTGGAATCATCGCTCGCCATAGAACCGAATCGGTCATCATTGTCGTGCTCATGCACGCCTTCGCCGACGCGGGACGGTTTGGTCCCGTGAATGTTCGCGAGATCGCGGGATTTTTCTCGTTGGCCCGCGGAACCCTGAACGATCGGCTTCTGATGCTTGGATGCGCACGCCCGCATGGAAAAGCGCGTCGACAACTCGACCTTTACGCGATGTTCGCGGGTTTCGACGGGATTGCCTATCCCGCCGACGGCGTCCTGCGTCTGGCGCGCCTGCTCGGGCGCCCCGCGGACCACAGTTTTTCCTGTTGTGGCGGTCGTTCTTGCCCGGGGGTCGCATGACATGGCCTGCACTCCGACGCCTTTCCCATCGCCACGCGTACCGGATCCCGTCCCCCGCGAGATGAGAAACGGCGCTCCGGTGAAGCGCGACGGGCTCGAGCCAGCCGGGGTCTATCGTCCACGGCGGCGCAAAACTCCGCAGATGCGCTCGCCGGATTACGTGCAGCTTTCCACCGCCGCCGCGATCACGCTCGGCCTGATCCCCGGACAGATGCACAGATGCAAATGCACCGGCTGTCTCAATCTTCTCATCACTTATCCCGAGGGATGCCGGGCGAATTGCGCCTATTGCGGTCTCGCCCGTCACCGCGAGGCGAAGGAGAATTACGCGGATCGCAATTTCATTCGCGTCGACTGGCCAGCGGCGCCACTGATCGAAATTATCGATCGGGTTAGCGACATGCGCGGCGCAACCGCGTTTCAACGCATGTGCATCTCGATGATTACCCATCCAAATTCGGACCGGGACGCCAAGACCATTCTCGAAAACTGGATGGCGCGAATTCCCCGCGAGCAAATTCCCGTGTCGATTCTTTCGAACCCCACCACGATGAACCGCCGCGATGTGCGGGATCTGCACGATCTAGGCGCCGATATCTTCACGGTCGCGCTCGACGCCTGCACACCCGCGATTTTCGAACAAACAAGAGGCAAGGGTGTCGACAGCCCTCATTCCTGGAACACATACTGGAGCGTTTTGGAATTCGCTCGCGAGATTTTCGGCGTCGATCGCGTGGGCATGCATCTCATCGTCGGTCTCGGCGAGACCGATTTCGACGTGCTGAAAATCTGCGCGGACCTGGTGAATCTCGGGTGCCATTCTCATTTATTCTGCTTCTATCCCGAACACGGAAGCCTGATGGATCAGACGCCGGCGCCGTCGCGCGCGCGCTGGAGACGCATTCAACTCGCCCGTTATTTGCTTGAGTACACTGGTCATCCCTTCGAGGCTCTCGGTTTCGGTGGCGACGGAGAGCTTCTGCGCTTCGGCATGGCTGAACCGCAATTGACCGCAATCGTGAACACCGGCTTGCCGTTCCGCACCTCGGGATGCCCTGGCAAGGAACGACCGGATATTTCGGCCTGCGACAGACCCTATGGCGACAGTCCTCCCTCCGACATCGCCAGCTATCCATTTCAGCCCAACGGCGGGGATCTCCGGCGTATCCGCAGGCAGCTCGGAGGCCCGCCCACATGAGACATACCCTTCGAATCGCGGATTCCGGCTTGTGTTCGGCGCGACGGAATCTTAGCCTCACTGAAGCTCTTTGCCGGAGACGCCAGGAAGATGGAACTCCCGACACGTTGCGCTTCCAGCACTTTCCGCGCAGCGCGATCATTGGGCGCCATCAAAGACTCGAGAAGGAATTGAACCTGGAATGGATAGCGGCGAACGGTGTCGAAACCGCGCGCCGCATGACCGGCGGCGGCGCGATCGTGATGGGCCCGGGAATTCTGGGCTGGGAATTGATCATCGCGCGCGATCGGGCGCCGCGGGATCTGGAAGCCGTTTCCGGGCTCGCATGCAATGGCGTCGCGCGGGCCTTGCGAAGTTTCGGAATCGACGCGGCGTTCCGTCCACGCAACGACATCGAAGTCGATGGTCGCAAGATTTCCGGAACAGGCGGATATTTCGACGGCACCGTGCTGGTTTTCCAGGGAACCGTGCTTGTCGAACTCGACCGCGATTTTCTTGCAAAGGCGCTCGTGCTTCCCGCGCATAAACTGGGAAAGCGTGGATTGAAGTCGTTCAATGAGCGAATTTGCGATCTTCGGGACGTCATGGGGTCTTGTACACCGGCGTTGAAGGAATTGGGGGACGGAATCGCGGAAGGCATATGCGATCAATTTGGATTCGAGCCATTGACGGGTGAAATTTCAGAATGGGAACTTTCGCTCGCGGCGCTCGTTCACGACGAGGAAATCGGGACCGACAGTTTTGTCCGCGGGACGCTGGATTCCCTGGCCGCGCCGGGAAGGTCCTGCGTCGTTCGTGATCTCTCCGGCGGGCGAGTCGAGATCGCCTTGACGTTCCTTAACGGGCTCGAGGCCATTGCCGATCAAATTTTGATCACGGGCGATTTCTTCGTCACGCCACCTCGCGTGATCCCCGATCTCGAAGCCCACTTGCGCGGGATCGCCGCACGGAATCTCGAGGCTGCGACAATTGCATTTCTCTCCTCCCGTTCGGCGAAATTTCTCGGCATTGACGCAAACGAGATCGCGAAATCAGTGGGCGAGGCGGCCAGCATCCGCGGCGCGGGGACAAAAAATGGATGAAGCCCCAAAACGATTGCTGATCATTCTCGTGAACACCGATCCACGCAACGGTGAAGAGCTTGGCGCGCCGTTCTATCACGCAGCGGTCGCCGCCGCCCTCGACTATCGGGTGGACGTTATATGCACCGCGACCGCCGGACGCCTGCTAAAAAATGGCGTGGCCGCGGAGCTGAGGGTGAAGCCCGGCGCGGACAAAACCGTCCATGACTTTATTCGGGACGCACATCGTCACGGCGCGAAGTTTTGGGCTTGTCCCGCGAATTTCGATCTGTTCGACATGACCGAGGCGGATCTGATACCCGAATGCGCCGGCCTGATGAGCACCGCGAAGATGATCACGGATCTCATGGACGGAGAATGCCGCGTATTGACCTATTGACCCATGTTGAAAATTCGAGGCTGCCTGTTTCCTTCACATCTTCTCTATGATGTCAGGAATCACATCTGGTACGAAATGCTGGACGATGGTTCGTTCCGCGTCGGGATGGATTCCGTCGCGATCGCGCTCGCCGGGGATCTGCTCGCGTTTACGCCACGGCGGGCGGGGCGCCCTCTGGAGGCGGGCAAGGCTTGTGCTGTTCTCGAAAGCGGAAAGTGGGTTGGAGCCGCGAGAATTATTTTCGATGGCGTGGTGGAGTTGGTTAACGACGCCATGATCAATCGCCCGTCACTCGCCAATCGCGATCCTTA
>CAISEY010000389.1 GCA_903884435.1 uncultured Hyphomicrobiales bacterium
CCACGCTGAGTTGCCTGCGCTGACATCCGCCGTCCGCCCTTGCAAGGCCGCGCCGCCATCTTCATAACGCGTTTCGCGGTGGGCCGCCCGCGCCTCGACCGGACGGACCATGGAAACGCAGAAACCCGAAACCTTCATCGAAAGCGCGCCCGAGCGACTGGCCAGCGCCATCGCGCGGCGGCGGCGCATGATCCATCTGGTCGCGACCGGCTTCAGTCTTTCGATCCTCGCGCTGTCCGTGGTGGTGCTGTTTCGCACCTTCGCGACCGTGCGCTGGTGGGATTTGCGCGTCGCGCTCGAGGCGACGGGCTGGGACCAGATCGCCCTGGCGAGCCTGTTCACCATTCTCTCCTATCTGGCGCTGACGGGCTATGACGCGCTCGCGTTGCGCCAACTGTCGCTCAGGGTGCCCTATGGGCGAACCGCGCTCGCGTCCTTCGCGAGCTACGCGATTTCCTTCACGCTCGGCTTCCCGCTGATCACGGCGGGAACGGTGCGGTACTGGATCTATTCCCAGTCGGGATTGACCGCCGGCAAGGTCGCCAGCCTCACGATCATCGCGGGCATCACCTTCTGGTTGGGCATGGCGCTGGTCGTCGGCGTCGCGTTGATGGTCGACCCGACGGGCGTCGCCGACATCAATCACCTCAAGGTCTGGGTCAATGTCGTCATTGGGGCCTGCGTCGTGGCGACGAACGGCGGCTGGCTGGTCTGGGTGTCACGCAAGCGCCGCCACATGCGCGTGAGCGGCATGACGCTGGAACTGCCGGGCTTCTGGGTGACGTCGGGACAGCTCGCGCTTGGCGTCATCGACCTTTGCGCGGCGGCGGGCACGCTCTACGCCCTTCTGCCGCGCGGCCTCGCGATGAGCTTTGTCGATTTCGCCGCGACCTATGCCTTCGCCTGCCTGCTGGGCATCGCCTCCAACGCGCCCGGCGGCATCGGCGCGTTCGAGATGACCATGCTGAATTCCGTGCCCGCCAGCAGCCCGGAATCCATGATCGCCTCGCTGCTGATGTTCCGGGCGATCTATTATCTGATCCCCTTCGTGCTCGCGATGGCGCTGCTTGGCGCGCACGAGATCATGCGACGATGGGCCTCGCTGCGCGCCGACATGGGCAAGAACGACCCGGACGCCGCCTGATCAGGGTTGCTCGCCGCCTTCCTCGAGGAAACGCGCGGCGGACAGCGCGACCCTTCGATCAGGCTTGCCGACCGTCGCGACATCCTTGTGCTTGTAGGGCAGCGCCTCCAGCAGATGACGAATGCACTCCAGCCGCGCCCGACGCTTGTCGTTGGCGCGGATGACCGTCCAAGGCCCGTCCTTCGTGTCGGTCTTGCGCAACATCCGGTCGAAGGCGGCGGAATAGTCGGACCATTTCTCGATCGCCTTCTCGTCGATTTCCGAAACCTTCCAGCGATGCAGCGGATCATACCAGCGCCTGTGGAGCCGCAGCATCTGCATTTCGCGACCAATGGTCAGGAAAAACTTGAAGATGCGAACTCCATCGCGCGCCAGCATCGCCTCGAAGCCCGGCGCCTCATCGATGAAATGATTGGATTGCGCCGGCGTGCAGAAGCCGAAGACGCGCTCGACGCCCGCGCGGTTGTACCAGGAGCGGTCGAAGATCGCGATTTCCCCCCGGGTTGGCATTTCCGCGACATAACGCTGGAAATACCACTGG
>CAISEY010000390.1 GCA_903884435.1 uncultured Hyphomicrobiales bacterium
CCGCAAACCTTTTCCATCCCGCACGCTGGCCCACCCCGGCGATGATGATGAAGCGCGTCCGCGTGGCGGCAAAATCCACTGCGATCACGCGACGGCCGCTTTTCAGAGCGCGCAACTGTCATCGGGCTGCATAATGCCGGATAGCTGACGCTGCCGACCGTCGTCGCCTCGCGGCGGATCGCCTCGGCGTCGGCCACGGTGAGCGTCGAGGCGCTGCCCGAGCCGCCGCGCGCGCCGCCCATGGTGACCGCGCCGGGAACGACGACCAGCAGGTTGGTTCCGAGGCTTTCGATCTGTTTGCGCACGGCCTCGTTGGCGCCCTGGCCCACGGCCACCATGGCGATGAGCGCGGCGACGCCGATGAAAACGCCAAGCATGGTGAGCGCCGAACGCATCTTGTTGCGGGCGAGGGCCTGAATCGCCGCCGCCACGATCATCAATCCGAAGGCCGAGGCGTGGCCGGCGTCGCCGCCGCCCGCGCGGCGCCGCGCGGGTTCGGGGCCAGCCTTCGCCGGCGCGACCGCCGCGGCCGCCCGCTCCTTGCGGACGTCGGCGATGATGCGTCCGTCGCGCATGGTGATCACGCGGTCGGCGTATTCGGCGATGTCGGCTTCGTGGGTGACGACAATGATGGTGACGCCGCGCTCGCGATTGAGCGTCCGCAAGGTCTCCATGATGTCGTGGGACGTTCTGGTGTCGAGGTTGCCCGTGGGTTCGTCCGCGAGAAGGACGGACGGATTGTTGATGAGCGCGCGCGCGATGGCGACGCGCTGTTGCTGGCCGCCCGAGAGCTGGCCGGGCGTGTTGCGGCCGCGATCCCCGAGGCCGAGCAGTTCGAGCGACGCGCGGGCGCGTTCGTTGCGTTCCGCGCCGTCCGCCTTGTTGGAGGACGCGTAGAAAAGCGGCAGCGCCACGTTCTCGATGGCGCTGGTGCGCGCCAGCAGGTTGAAGCTCTGGAACACGAAGCCGAGGCGCTCGCCCCGGATCGCGGCGAGTTCCGGCTCGCTCAGGCGAGCGACGTCGAGGCCCTCGAAATAACAGGCGCCGCTCGAGGGCTGGTCGAGGCAGCCGATCAGCGACATCAGCGTTGACTTGCCCGAGCCGGAGGAGCCCATGATCGCGATGAATTCGCCGCGTTCGACGGAGAGCGAAACTCCCTGGAGCGCGTGAACGTCGATATCGCCCACGTGGTAGGTGCGCGTCGCGTTTTCGACCCTGATGACAGGTTCCGGCATGGCGGTGGGCTTCCGGTTCGCGAGCCCTAGAGGCGCGGGCGCGGAGTCGCGCGCGGGGCTCCCGAGGACGATTGTTCCGACGTGACGAGGCGGTCGCCCGGTTTCAGGCCCCCGGACAGGATTTCCGTGAAATTGTCGTCGTCGAGCCCCGGTTCAATGGATATGGCGACGGGCTGTCCGTCCCGCAACGCCCAGACGCGCGCCAGCCCCTCTTCCATCGGCGGCGCGCCCGCCGGCGCGTAACGGAGCGCCTGGTTGGGCGCGCGCAGCACGCCGCGCCGCTGGTCGAGAACGATCTTGCAGGCGGCGGTCATGCCGGGCAGCAGGGCGAGGTCGGAATTTTCGACGCTCACGACGACGTCGTAGGTCACGACGTTCTGGATGGTCTGCGGCGACTGCCGCACTTCGCGGACCGCGCCGGAAAACACGCGCTTTGGCCATGCGTCCACCGTGAACGTCGCGGTGTCGCCGGGCTTCACGCCGCCGATGTCGCTCTCGCTGACATTGGTGTCGACCTGCATTTTCGTGAGGTCGGTGGCGATCAGGAACAGGGTCGGCGTCTGGAAGCTCGCGGCCACGGTTTGCCCCATCGTGACGTTGCGCGACACGACCGTCCCGTCCACGGGCGAGACGATGTCCGTGTAGTCGAGATCGACCTGGGCCGCCGCCAGGGCCGCCTGCCGGTGCTGGATGGTCGCCTCGTCAAAAGTGATCTGCGCCTTCGCCTGATCGAGGGTGCTGCGGGCGCTGTCGAAGGCGTCCTTCGAAATCGCGGCGGTTTGCACCAGCTTTTCGGCGCGTTCGAACGCCTGGCTGGCGTAGGTGAGGGACGCCTTGTCCTTCTCGAGCTGGGCTCTCGCGATGGCGAGATTGGCCCTGTTCTGGTCGACGAGGGTTTGGTAGGGGCGCGGGTCGATCTTCGCGCACACCTGCCCCTTTTTTACCTTTGTGTTGAAATCGCAGGATAATTGCTGGATCACGCCGGACACGTAGGTGCCCACGATGATGGTGAGTTCAGGATTGACCGTGCCGGTCGAGGTGATCGTGCGCGTGATCGGGCCCGTGCTCACGGGGGCGGTCGCGTAGCGGGTCGCGGGCGCCGGATCGCGCGTCCACCACCAGGCGCCCGCGGCTCCCGCCGCCGCGATGGCGAAGCCCGCGAGCCAGTATCGCGCGGCGTTGCCGCCAGGCGCCGCCTTTCGCGGAAGGGTCTCGGTCTGTCCGCTCATGGTTGGTATCCGCTCGTCCGGCCGCGCCGGCTTTGATGATTCTGATCGGCGTTGTCATCGGGCCAAACCGGGCGCGGCGCATTGACCCGCGTCAGGGCGGTCCGCGAGACGGGACCGCTCGCGAAGCTGGCGCCCGGGTTGCTTGCTCGGGCTTCGCCGAATTTTCGCCGCGCTCGCGCGTTACCGGAGTCCCGTCGATTCGCTTCGCGCCGCCTTGGCTTTGCCATGCGATTCGGTCACAGTCCTGAACACGCGGGCGCCCGCGACCATCCGTGGCGCAGCCGGAGCGAAGTATGTCGCAGATCGAAAAAATCCGCCAGCGGGCCCTGGCCGCGGCGCTTCTGGCGAGTGTCTTCGCGGCGGGCGCCGCCGCTGGCGCCCGGGCGCAGACCGCCCCGGAGTCCGCGCCGCCCGCGGTTTTGGCTCCGCCCGCCGTCGAACCGCCCGCGTCCGGAGACGCGTCGTCCGGCGTCGCCGTGCAGCTCGCGGCGCGGCCGGCGCTGGTCTTCAGCGGATCGGGGGACTGGGACGACGGTTTGCGAGCGATTCTCGAAGCCTTCGACCATCTCCGCGACGAACTTGGCAAGGCGGGGCTGCAGGCGGGCGGCAAGCCGATGACGCTTTTCACCGACACCGACGACAAGGGGTTCCGCTTCAACGCGATGATTCCGCTCGTCGGCGCGCCGGCCGGGCAAAATCTCGTGTTTGGCGAGGGAATCAAGCTCGGCGCGACCCCCGTTGGCAAGGCGATGAAGTTCGAGCATCGCGGCTCCTACGACGAAATCGACTCAACCTACGAGGCCATCACCGCCTATCTCGACGAGAAGGGCCTCGAGGCGCAAAATCTGTTCGTCGAGGAATATCTGTCGACGCCGATGAGCGCCGACGACCAGGACCTCGAAATCGATATTTACGTTTTCATCAAATAGACGCCTGTCTTCGAGGGACAGGCGTCCGCGTTCATCCGGCGGGCGCCGTCACACGTCGAGCGTGCTCTTCGCGAAGACTTCCTCGATCTTGACCTGACGGTCGGTCAGGCCCTGCTCGTGAAGATATTTCGCGATGGTTTCGAGCACGGGACGCGCGGCCTTGACGCCATAGGCGAGCGGGTCGGCGCGGAACGGCTTTTCCGGCTCGGGTCCGAAGGCCCCGGTTTCCACCCAGGAGTCGAGAATTTCGCGCGCGCGCTTCGTCGCGCTCTCCTTGGCGCGCAGGAACCCGCCGTAGAGGTTCAGCGCGAGCCACGGATGCTTTTCGAGGAGTTCGCGCCGCACGACGAGGGTGTGGTTGATCGGATAGATTCCCGTCTTGGCGTAGTAGCGGTGGCCTTCGGCCAGCGAGTCCGGGAACAGCGGGCGAACCATCGGTTCGCGTGAAATGTCGATGGTGCTGCGGTCCACGAGGTTCGTGTTGGTGAGATAGAGCAGGGTCGCGTCGATCTCGCCCTTCACCAGCATTTCGCCGATGTTGGTGGTCGGCGGAATGCGGTTCAGCCGCACGCCGGGTGGCGGGGTGAAGCCGGTGGAGCCGCCGTGGCTCATGTCGGGCGTGCGCTCCATGAACCATTCGACGTCGCGCGGATCGACGCCGAACTCGTCCTTGAAAATTCCGCGCGACCAGATCGCCGAGGTCTGCTGGTATTCCGGCACCGCGACGCGCTTGCCGCGCAGATCGGCGGGCTTCTCGATGCCGCGGTCCGCGCGCACGAGGGCGCGCGTGTGGAAGAACATGCGCGAGGTGAAGACGGGGATGGCGGCCCAGGTCGTGTCGCCCTTCGCGGCGGCGATGAGCAGCGAGGACATCGACATTTCCGAAACGTCGAAATCGGCGAACTTGAGCTGGCGCCAGAACATTTCGGAGGGATGCACGACGGTCGCGCGCAGCAGCATTCCCTCGTTCTTCGTCGAGCCGTTGATGATCGGGCGCGTGCGGTCGTTGTCCGACAGCGCCATGCTGAGTTCGAGTGGTTTCGTCGTCATGGGGGCCTCCTGGGGTTGGATGTCTATTTCAGCGCCGCGGCGAGGAAGCCGGCGTCGATGTATTTCTCGACATCGGCGAGAACCTTGCGCGGTCGCGCGTATCTGGTTCGCAGTTCGAGCACCATCCCGAGTCCGGCGCGGTCGACGCGCAGGTCGCGGTAAATGCCGTCGTCGGGATCGAGCAGGCGCTCGTAAGCCTTTTCCGCTGCGGCGCGCGGCATGCCATTCATTTTCGCCATCAGCAGCGCGATGGATTTTTCCCTGTTTTCCGGCGCGGCGATCCATTGCACGCCCCCGTGGAAGGCGCGCGTGAAACCGCGCAGGGCCGCTGCCCTGTCCTTCACGGTCCCGCGGCGAGCCATGGCGACGATGCCCTGATAGGCGCCGAGCATGTCGCGCGCGCGCAGCAGGCGCCGGAAGCCGCGCGCCTCCGCGACGAGATCGAGCGGCGTGTTGAGCAGCGTCGCCTTCTGTTCGTTTTTCAGCAGGGCCTCGAGCCGCTGTGCGCCGCCGCCCGCCTTCGCCCAGGTCACGTCGTTCTCGTTCATGCCGTTTCGCGCCAGCGCCTCGCGCAGCACGAAGGCGAAGCCGGTGGTCATGGCGTCGACGGACACGGTCTGTCCCTTCAGGCCCCTGATGTCGGGAATGTCTGACGCGGCCATGACGCTGAGCAGGCCATTGTCGACGCCGAACAGCGCCACGAAATCCGCCGGCGCGCCGAGATCGACCTCGCCCTGGCCCTCGTCGTAGGCGACGACATTGTCGATGGCGGTCAGCGCCAGATCGTACGCGCCCGCCATCATGTTCCGGGCGAGTTCGATGGAGTTGGGCGTGAAGTCGAGGCTGACATCGACGTTTTCGCGCGCGAAAAGCCCTTCCTGCTGACAGGCCCAGAACGGCCAGTTGGAGGCGCCCGCGAAGGCGACGACCTTCAGCGTGTCCGCCGCGCGCGCCGGCCCGACGAGGCCGGGCGCGGCGACGGCCGCGGCGCCCGCGGCGATGACATTGCGTCTGTTCATGACACGCTTTCCATGATCGCGGACCTCCCGGTCCGCGGCGTCAGTTGCCGTCGATGCCGGCCGCCTTGATGACCACGGCGTATCTGGCGGCGTCGGACTTGACGAGCGCGTCGAATTCCGCCGGCGTGCTGGGCGAGGCGAGCGCGCCGAGCTTCATCAGGAGATCGGCGACGTCGGGCATGGCCAGCGCCGCGCGCGCGTCGGCGTTGATTTTGGCGACGAGGTCCTTCGGCGTCGCCGCGGGCGCCATCAGGCCGAACCAGGTTTCGTATTTGAACGTCGGCACGGCCTCGGCGATGGTCGGCAGGTCGGGCAGTTGTTTGAGCCGTTGCGCCGAGCCGATCGCGAGCATCCGCACGCCGCCGACCTTCGCCTGCTCGACGGAATCCGGGACCGGAGCCATGTAGAAGGCGACATCGCCGCGCAGGACCGCCGTCACGGCCTCCGGCGTGCCCTTGAAGGGGACGTGCACGAGATCGAGATTCGCGGCCTGTCGCAATGTTTCGGCCATCAGGAACGACGTGCTCGCGACTCCCGCGGAGGAAAAATTGTATTTTCCCGGATCCTTGCGCGCGAGCGCGAGGAACTCGGGCAGGGTTTTCACGGGCAGGCCGGGCGTCGAGATCATCACGAAGGGCGCTTCGACGAGGCGCGTGACGCCCGCGAAGTCGGCGACGGGATCGAACGAGACGTTCTTGTTGATGAGATTGGAAATGACGTGTCCGTTCGACGTCAGCATCAGCGTGTAGCCGTCGGCGGGGGCTTTCGCGGCGGCTGTGATGCCGGGCGGACCTGGCCGGTTCTCGATGACGACGGATTGGCTCCACGTCCGCGAGAGCTTGTCCCCGATGATCCGCGCCATGCTGTCGGTGATGCTGCCGGCTCCGAACGGCACGATGATTTTCACCGTCTGCGCCGGCCAGCCTTGCTGGGCGGGCGCGGTCCCGGCGGCGGCCAGCAGCGCGGCGCTGGCGACGGCGAGGACTTTCAGGATGTTCATGATTTCTCTCCCCCCGCCGGATTTTGCCCGTTCCGGCTGAAAATGTGCACCGTGACCGCGCCGGCGGCAAGCCGGAGGCCGTCGCGCGTCAGCCCTTCGCCGCGCCTTGCAGCGGCATGGTCAGCAAAACGACCGCGGGGCGCATGGTTTCGTTTTTCAGCGCGCGTTTTTCACCTGGCGCGATGCGGACGGAATCCCACTGGCGCAACACGACGCTCTCGGAGCCATTCTCGATGGTGAGTTCGCCCTCGAGCACGACGTAGAATTTTTCGACGCCCGTCGCGCCCAGCGACGTGTGGCCGCCCGGCAGGAGTTGCGACATTCCCACCCAGGACTGGTCCGCGGGGCCCGCCTCGTGGCCCTGAAGGCGCAGGCATCGCATGTCGTTGTGCTCGGCCGGATAGTAGGGGACCGCGTCCTTCAGGCGCACGACATGCATGGGATCATCTCACGGTTTGAAAACGAGGCGGTCGCGCGCCGAGCCGAGCACGGCGATATAAGCCTCGCGCGCGCGCGCCAGCGGATAGATCGCGCGCGGCGCGATCGGGTAGGGCCTGAGGTGGCCGCTCGCGAGGCCGGGCAGAAGTTCGCGCAGGATGTCGCCGGCGGCGACCGACGACAGCGACAGCGAATCCGCGCCGACATAGGTGTGGCGGCCGCGATAGAAGGCGAAAATGTCGAACTGAACGATCTTGTTGATCGCGGAGATGAAAATCTGCCGCCCGCCGGTGGCGAGCGATTTCGTTCCCGCCTCGTAACAGGGATCGCCCACCGTGTTGAAGACGATGTCCGCGCCCTTGCCGCCGGTGATCTCGCGCACGCGCGCGGCGACGTCGACGGCCGCGGAATTGACGACCTCGACGGGGGCGCGGGAATGACCGATGTAGGGTTCGTCGCGACGCACGACGCCGATGACGCGCGCGCCCTTCCACGCGGCGATCTGCGCGGCGGCCTGGCCGACCTTGCCGTTGAGCCCCATGATCAGGACGTTGTCGCCCGGTTTCGGCATGCCCGAGCGGCGAAAGCCCTCGTTGGCGGTGACGAAGGGCACGCCGAGCCCGGCGGCTTCCTCGCTCGAAAGGGTCGCCGGCTTTTCGACGGCGGCGGCGGCCTCGACGACGAGATGCGTCGCGTGCGCGCCGTCGCGGCCGATGCCAAGATGGCCGGACGAGCCGAAATATTCCTTGCCGGTCATGCCGGCGGGACCGGCGACGACGACGCCGCACCAGTCGCGGCCCGGCGTGCGGGGAAACACCGCGTGCGGCATCATGCCGATGGCGGCCTTCGCGTCCGAGGGATTGATCGCGGCGGCGCGGATTTCGACGAGGACATCCGCCTCGCCGGGCGACAGGCGCACGGTTTCGACGCGCGGCGCGATCGCCTCGATGGTCGCCGCCTTTTCGAGCAGCCGCAGGGCGCGGGCTTCGATCACCGAACTCACAGGGCGCGGCCCGCGTCGACGACGATCATCGAGCCCGTGGACATTTTCAGATGCGTCGCGCAGGCGAGCACGGCCTCCGCGACATCGTCGGCCTGGGGGATTTTCCGCAACGGCGCCGTGGCGGCGGCCTTCGCGTAAAATTCCGCTCCGCGTCCAGGCACGAAACTCGTCTCCACCGCGCCGGGCGAGACGGTCATCACGCGAATTTCCGGCGCGAGCGCGCGGCCCAGCGTGATTCCCATCACGTCGATCCCGGCCTTGCAGGCGCTGTAGGCGAGCGAGGAGCCCTGGCCGTTGAAGCCGGCGATGGAGGAAATGTTGACGATCAGCCCGTCGCCCGTCGCCTTTAGCATGGGCGCGAAGGCCCGGATCACCGCGAACTGGCCGCGCCAGTTGACCGCGAACATCCGGTCGATGAGGTCGTCGTCGAGCCCGTCGAGATCGTTGTGGGCGACCGGTTTGGTGAAGCCGGCGGAATTCACGAGAATGTCGCAGCGGCCAAGGCGCTTCTTCACCTCATCGCGGAAGGCGTTGATGGTTTTCGTGTCGATCACGTCGACCGGAAAGGCGAAATGGCCGGAGCCCGGAAGTCCCGCCAGGAAGGCCGCGGCGGCTTCCTTGCCGGGGCGGTGGGTGACGACGACCGTCGCGCCTTCTTCCGCGAACATGCGCGCCGCGGACTTGCCGCAGCCGCCCGTGCCGCCGACGATGACGGCGACCTTGCCCTTCAGTTTCTCGCTCATGAATCTCGCCTCACTTGATCGGCGGTTGGGGCAGGCCGGAGTCGCCCGGCTCGACGTGGAACGTGTAGTCGAGCGTGTACCAGGGCGCCGTCACGTCGGGCGCGGGCGGGGTTCCGCTCTCGTGCTTCTTGTAGTCGCCGATCAGCGCCTTCGTGACGCCGAAGACAACGTCGCAATCGATGTATCTGGCGCCATCGACGAAAACCTGGGTGACGAGCGTCTTGAAGCCGGGCTTGTGGATGAGGAAATGCAGGTGCGCCGGGCGCCAGGGTTCGCGCTTCTGGAACAGGACCATTTCGCCGGCGGGGCCGTCGGTCGGGATCGGATAGCCCGCGGGGAGAATGGTGCGGAAGCTGAAACGCCCGTCCGCGTCGGTGTGGAACTTGCCGCGCAGGTTGTGGTCGGCCTGGTCCGGATCCTGGTTTTCGTACATGCCGGTGGTCGAGGCGTGCCAGACATCGACTTTCGCGCCGGCGACGGGCTTGCCCTTCTCGTCGACGACCCGGCAGGTGGTGAACAGTGCCGGTCCGGGCGTCGGCGAGCGCACGATCGAGCCGCCGTGCTCCGTCTCCGGCGAGTGCATCCGCCAGAACGGGCCGAGCAGGGCCGCGGCCGTCTCGGTCGAGCCGCCCGCGCCATTGTTCATCAGGCAAACGAGCGTGGAAAGGCCGATCGTGTCGGAAAACAGGATGGCCTCGTTGTGGACGTCGCTGGTTTTCTTGCCGATGCCGTTGAGCATCCCGATGCCATGTTCCCACTCGCGCTCGGTGAGCCGCACTTCCTTCGCGAAGGCGTGCATGTGCCTGACGAAGGCGTTGGCGATTTCGAGGACGCGGGGGTCCGGCGTGTTCTTCATCGCCTCCAGCACGGCTGGCGTCACGTCGTTTTCGGTTTCGATCAGCATCGCGTTCCTCGCCTCCGTGGAGCGTTCAGTCATCTATCTTGCATGGCCTCGCGGGGGTCAAGGCGGGGCGATCAGGGTCGTTCGTGGTCCGCGATGGATCGCAGGGAAAAGGCCCGCATGTCCTCGCCGCGTGCGAGGGCGAGACGCCAGTCGGCGATGGCCTTGACGGCCGCGTGTCCGACCAGCCGGTCGCGGAATCCCAGCGCCGCGCGGGCGCGGGCGCCGTCGAGCGCGGGGGCTCTGGACGCATGGGGGGAGTGGCCATCCGCCGGGCGCCAGTCCGGCCGGGCGCCCAGCGCCTTTTGCAGGGCGAGGGTGAACTCCGCGACCGAAACCATGTCGTCGCTCGCCGCTCCCAGATTGAGCGCCGCCGGCGGATTGCGCCCCTGCGCCAGCGCCTGGGCGTAGGCAAGGCAGAAGCCGACGCCGTCGAGAACGTGACGCCAGGTTCGCAGGGCGTGGGGCTGGCGCAGGAGCACGGGCTTTCCCGCCGCGGCGGCGCGGCAGATGTCCGCGACGAGGCGGCCTTCGGCGAATTCGCCGCCGTCGATCAGGCTCCCGAGCCGCGCCCGGCCGATGGCGACGCGGGCGGGCGTGAAAAAGGTTCGCGCCATGGCGGTCGTGAACAGATCCGCCGCCGACAGCGAGGCTTGCAGCGGATCGTCCGCGCCGGGCGGGTCTGCTTCCAGGAAGGCGCGGCCCGGCGCGCCCTCGCCGTAAAACGGCCCCGTCGTCACGATCAGCGCCGCCTCGAGCCAGTGCGCCTCGCGCAGCGCCCCGAGCACATGCGCGGTTCCCGTCGCGTTGACCGCGAAAGCCTCGAGCGGGGCGCGGCGCGCCGTTTCCGCCCGGCGCAGGCCCGCCATGTGAAGCACGATCTGCGGCTTCGAGGCGACGACGGCGCGCCGGACCGCCTCCGCGTCGCGCAAGTCGCCCGCGACGCCCTTCACCAGATCGCCGATCCGCGCGAGGGCGTACAGACCGGGCTGGTCCGCCGGGGGCAGGGCGAATCCGCTGATCTCCGCGCCCATCCGGTGCAGCCGGAGCGCCGTCCAGGAACCCGGAAGTCCCGTGTGGCCGGTGATCAGAACGCGCTTGCCGCGCCAGAAGGAGGGATAGACGATCGCGGTCATCGGCGCGCGGCTCCGCGCGGTCGGGGGACCGTCCGTCCGTGCGACGATCTGGCGGAAGCGGCGCTTGTCATGCGGTGGCCCTGTCGCGGTTCGCCCCGCGATACGACGGGAGCGCGCGGTTTACACCGGCAATGCGCGCGGATAGTTAATCCCGACTGGAGCGCGGGCATGAGCGGCGAGTATTTTGGACGGGCCAGACGCGACGTTTTTCCCTGGCTGCCCGAGAATTGCGGGCGTCTGCTGGAAATCGGCTGCGGCGCCGGCGCGACCCTCGCCGCGATCCGGGACATCCGGTCCGTTTCCTCGGCCATCGGCGTCGAGCCGGACGCCGCCTCGGCGGCGAAGGCCGGCGCTGTTTTCGACCGGATTTTTCACGCGACCGTCGAGGCCGCGCCGGTCGAAAGCGCCATCGCGCCGGGCAGTCTCGACGTCATTCTGTGTCTCGACGTGCTCGAGCACCTCGTCGATCCCTGGGCGACGGTGCGCAGGCTGACGCCCCTGCTCGCGCCCGGCGGGCGGCTGGTCGTCTCCCTGCCCAACATCCGCAACTGGAAGTTCATCTCCCGGCTGCTGTTCGGCGGCAATTTTCGCTACGTGGACGCGGGCCTGCTCGATCGCACGCATTTGCGGTTTTTCACCCGGGAAACCGCCATCGAACTCGTGGAATGCGGCGGGCTGAAACTCTCGGTCTGCGCCGACGCGAAACAATACACGCCGTTCGAGTTTCGCAGCATCCTGCTGAAACTCACGGGGGGCGCGCTGTCGGGGCTCGTCGCCAAGCAGTACATTCTCGTCGCCGGCCGCTGACGATGGCGCGTTTCCCGACGGTCACGCGGCTGCTGGTCGGTTTCAACAGCGGCGACGTCCTTGCCTATTCCGCCGTCTCCCCCGATGTTTTGCCGACGCTGCTCGTCGACAATGGCAGCATCGACGACTGCGTCGCGAAGGCGCGCGCGCTCGGCTATGACGTGCTGGAGCTGGGCGCCAACCGCGGTTACGGCGGCGCGATCATGGCGGGGCTGCGGGCGCTCGCGAGCGAATTCGTGCTGATCGCCAATCCCGATGTTTCCATGACGCCGGAGGACGTCGCGCGGCTGCTCGCGGCGGCGGATCGCTATCCCGACGCCGATCTCTTCGCTCCCGCGCTCGAAAGGCCGGATGGCCGGGCCTTTTTCCGGCGCGCGAGCCGGCTGGAGAAGGCCGGCGGCCCGCGCGAGGCGCCCTCGGGCGACGCGTGCATTTGCGTCGTCAGCGGCGCCGCCCTGCTGGCGCGTCGCGCGGCGTTCATCGCCCATGGCGGTTTCGATCCGGCGATTTTCCTCTATTTCGAGGACGACGATCTCGGCCTTCGCTATCGCCGCGAAAAGCGCGCCATCGTCTATGTTCCCGAGGCGAGGGCGCGCCATCTCGGCAACGCCTCGTCGCTGGAGACGCCGGGGCTCCAGACGCTCAAGGATGTGTCGTTTGGCTGGTCCTGGGCCCATGTGCAGGGCAAGCACGGGATCGGCAACCGCTGGCTGACGCTGGCGCGGATCGCGGCGACCCTGGTCCTGATGACGCTTTCGCTGCGCGTGAAACAGGCGCGCCGGCGCGCCGGCGTGCTGCGCGGCTACTGGCTCTGCCTGCGCGGCCGCCGCGCGCCCTATTTGCCCTGACCGCGGGACGCCTCGCGGCCCCGCCGCAGCCGGCGCCATTTCTTGCGCCAGCGCCCGGCGCGGGCGAACAGCAGCGCGAGGCGCGAGTGTGTCAGGACCATCTTCGTGCAGGTCGTCTGGATCGTTCGCGTCCGGAAGAAATTCCGGTATTTTTCCTCGAGCGACTCGAGGATCGCGTAGAAACTCGCGTCGATGGCGCCCCGCCCGAGATGGCGGAGGTGAAAGTCGACGACGAAGGCGGAACAGCCGCGCATCGCCGCCTGAACGCAGAGATCGACGCCGTACATGTGAAAGCCCGACACGTCGAAGGACGGGCCAAGATTGACGGAGCGTTTCAGCACGATGAAATTTTCGTCGAGGCTGACGACGCGCGCCGGCAGCGCGGGAGATTTCTGGTCGTCGCCGAACCGGTCCGTGATGCGGACCCGCCAGTCCCGGTCCGCGGTGAAGCCCGCGTTGCCCGCCAGCGCCCAGTCCGGGTCGAGCCGGTCGAGTTCGCGCAGCCTTTCCGCCAACGCGCTCCTGCCGTCGGAGATCAGCCGCACGTCCTGATGGCAGAGAATGACGTAGCGCCCGGCGCTGGCGGCGACGAGCGCGTTCAGCCCGCGGAAGGCGTCCTGTCCGTTGCCGGCGGAATTGTCGGCGAAAATATATTCGCAGCCGTCGTCGAAGCCGCCGGCCCGAAAACTCGCGACCATCTCGCGATATTCGGCGGGGCTGGTGACAAGCGTGCAGACGCTGAAGTCGGGCGCGTCGTTGGGCTCGCGCAGGTCGCGCGGCGGGCTCACGGTCCGCTCCCGCCCTGCTTCACGGCGCGCAACTCCCAGACGAAATGGGAGTATCGCGGCCTGATGAATTTGTGGACGAACTGGCGAAACGCGTCGGACGCGCCGGGATGAAAGGGCGCCGCGCGCCAGTCCGCCGGCTCCCCGAAGCGCGCCGTCACCGCCTCGAAATTACCGCGAAATCCATAGGCCCGCCCGAGGCAGTTTTCGCCGCAGAAATATTTATGCGTGCTTTTCGTGATGACGTTCACGTGGGTCGGATCGGTGAAGACATCGGGAGCGGGAAAGCACGGCGTCACCGCGAGAAACAGACCGCCCGGCTTCAGCACCCGCCAGACCTCGTTCATCAGTTCGACGAAGGGCGAGATCGATTGCGTCCGTCCGTCCCGCGTGACGAGCGCGTGACGCGGGACGTGTTCGACGAAATCGTAGGCGGAGACCGAATCGAACGCGCCGGCCTCGAAGGGGATTGGCTGCCAGCTCAAATCGGCGGCGTGAAAGGCGACGCCGGCGAGGGGCTCGCGCGGAACCATGACGTCGAGCCCGTCCAGGGCCTGGCGTCCGTAGGGATTGCGCGGCCGCTCGCCGCAGCCGAGGTCGAGATGGCGGCTATCGGGACTGGACATGCCAGGCTTTCCTGCGACGGCTCGGGGATTTGCGCATGAAACAGGGCGGGCTCCGTTCGTCCGCATCTATGCCACGCGCCGGCGCGCTGGCAAAACCGCGACCGTTTGGACTTGTTAAACCATTGGCCGTTAACCTCCCGACATACCCGATCAGGCGCGAGAATCGAGAGATCGACCATGGACGACACCCGCATCAACGAACGCAAGCGCGCCATGCTGGGCGCTCAGATCATCTTCAACAACCGAAACTCGACGCTCGATTGCCAGGTTCGCAACATTTCCCCGAAGGGCGCCCGGCTCGCCATCAGCGACACCGTGACCCTGCCCGAGGAATTCGATCTGCACGTTCCGCAGAAGGGCAAAACGTATCGCGCGCGCCTGCGCTGGCGCAACAACGAGGGCGCGGGCGTCGAAATCCTGAACGAGGAGGGGCCAGCCAGCCCGGTTCAGGTTTCGCGCGGCGACTACGCCATGCGGATCGCCGAACTCGAGACGGAGAATTCCAGCCTTCGCCTCAAGGTCGTCGATCTCATGCGCCGGCTCGAGGAGAAGGAAAAGCCGCAGGGCGGCGAACGGGCGGCGTGACGACGTCCTCGCGCGCCGTCGCGAGGACGGCTATACAGGCGACATGAAGCCAGCCTTCCGCCTGTCGGCGAACATTTCCATGCTGTTCGCCGATCTTCCCTTTCCCGAGCGGATCGCGGCGGCCGCCGACGCGGGCTTTCGCGCGGTGGAATGCCAGTTTCCCTATGAATTTTCCGCCGCCGGTCTGGCGGAGCGATGCGCCGCCCGCGGTCTCGTCATGAACGGGATCAACACGCCGATGGGCGATCCGGCGCGGGGCGAATTTGGCTTCGCGGCCTTGCCGGGCCGTCGCGCGGATTTCCGCGCCGGCTTTGAACGCGCGATGGAGTATGGCCAGAGGCTTGGCGTCTCGACCATCCATGTCATGTCCGGAGCGCCGGACGCGGACGAAAAGGCCAGGGCGCGCGATGTTTTTCTCGAAAATCTGGCCTGGGCGAGCGATTCGGCGCGGGGATCGGCGGTCACGCTCCTGATCGAGCCGCTGAACAGCCGCGACCGGCCCGGATATTTCGTGTCCCGATCGGGCGAGGTCGTCGAGCTGCTCGGGGCGCTTGGCCGCGACAACGTGAAACTGCTGTTCGACATCTATCACATCCAGATCATGGAGGGCGATTTGATCGCCGGAATTGGACGGTGCTGGCCTTTCATCGGCCATGTGCAGATCGCCTCGGTTCCTGGCCGTCACGAACCCGACGAAGGGGAAGTGGCCTTCGCGGCGGTGCTCGGCGAATTCACGGCGCGCGGCTGGGCGGGCTTTGTCGGCGCCGAATACAATCCGCGCGGCGGCGCCGCGGAGGGGCTCGGCTGGGCGCGGCCCTGGCTCGCGCCATGAAAAACTTCAGCGATCGCGCCTCGTTCATCCGCGCCCACACGCGCTGGCTCGCCGTGCCGCACGCCCCGGAAATCTCGCTTTTTCTCGCCGACGAGGCGACCGCGCTGTGGTTGAAAACCGAGGACGAGCTCGGCGAGATCGGGTTGCCGCCGCCGTACTGGGCCTTCGCCTGGGCGGGCGGCCAGGCGCTCGCGCGCTACGTTCTCGACAATCCGGAACTCGTGCGCGGCAAGCGGGTGCTCGACATCGCCTCCGGGTCGGGGCTCGTCGCCATCGCCGCCGCGAAGGCCGGCGCGGCGCGGGTCGAGGCGAACGACATCGACGACTTTTCGCTGGCGGCCATCGCGCTCAACGCCGAAGGCAACGGGACCGTCCTCGACATTCGCGCCGGCGACAGCACGGGCGCGGACGAGGGCTGGGACGTGGTTCTGGCCGGCGACATGGCCTATGAAAACGACATGGCCGCGAGTCTGCTGAACTGGCTCTCCACCCTGTCGCGCCGGGGCGCGCAGGTCTTCATCGGCGATCCCGGCCGCGCTTATCTGCCGATGGAGCGGTTGCGGGCCGTCGCGGAATACAGCGTGCCCGTGACCCGCTCGCTGGAGGACATGGACATCCGGCGCACCACCGTCTGGCGCTTCCCCTGGCAGGCATGAGCGGCGGGGACACGACAAAAAGGCCGGCGGATCGCCAGCCTTTTCATCGAGACGGGGCTGAAAGCCTCAGTCTTCCTTCGACTTGATCGTCAGAACCTGCCGGCCCTTGTACATGCCGGTCTTGAGATCGACGTGGTGCGGACGGCGCAATTCGCCGGAATCCTTGTCTTCCACGTAGGTCGGGGCGACGAGGGCGTCGTGCGAGCGGCGGAAGCCGCGCTTCATTGGCGAGGTTTTGCGTCTTGGAACAGCCATTTTCGTCTCCGGAAGGGCGGGCGGCCGGGCCCTTCGGGCGGCGCGCGGGAAATTGGAGCGGCGCTGATACACTGAAAATTCGCGGATGGCCAGAGGCGATTCCGACTCACGTTTCCGGTCGCGGCAGACAATCGCGCCAGGCGCCCTCGCGGGCGGCGCGACGCGCGATCAGGCTGGCGATCCGCCGCTGCCGGGCCCCCGGTTTCGAGGGGTCGCGCAGAAAGGGATTCGGCAGCGCCGAAGCCAGCAGCGCCGCCTCGCGCGCGTCGAGGCCGGCCGCCGGCTTGTGAAAATACAACCGCGACGCCGCCTCCGCGCCAAAGACGCCGTCGCCCCATTCGGCGACGTTCAGATAGACCTCGACGACGCGCTGTTTGCCCCAGAGAAGATCGATGGCGAGGGCGAGCGGAATTTCCAGCGCCTTGCGGATCGCCGACCGGGCCGGCCAGAGAAAGAGATTCCTGGCGATCTGCATGGAAATGGTCGAGGCGCCGCGCGAGGGGCCGTCCGCGCCCGCCTTTCCCATGACCTCGCGCAGCGCGCTCCAGTCGACGCCGCGATGACGGCAGAATTGTCCGTCCTCGGAGGCGACGACGCTGGCGACGAGAACCGGCGAAAACCGTGCGAGGGGCGTCCACGTCCGCTCCACGGGGCGCAGCGCGATCATGCGCGCCGCCATCAGGGTCGAGACCGGCGGAACGAAGCGCCAGAGGATCAGGAGGACAAGGAGGAGCGCGACGACCGCCGCGAGGCCGCGCGACAGCCAGCGCGCGAGGCCCCGGAGAAAGGTGTAGCCGCCTGATCTTTCCGCCACGGGGAACTCTCGTTGCCGCGCGAGCCTTGACCGATTGGCGCGCCTCGGGCAAGCGGGACGGGACCATTCGCGCGGGCCCGCTTCCTTGACCGACACATTTCCATCTCCCGAGGCATTCGCGGAGCGCCTTCGCGCCGACGCGGCGCGCGTCGGAGAGGTTCTGGCGGCGTTGCTGGCCGACGCGCCGCTGCCGGGAGAAATCCACCGTCCCGCCAGATTGATGGAGGCGATGCGCTACGCGGCGCTCGGGAGCGGCAAGCGTTTGCGGCCGTTTCTCGTGGTGGAGGCCGCGCGCCTGTTTGGCGTCGAGGGGCCAGGCGTGTTGCGCGCCGCCTGCGCCATCGAGATGCTGCATTGCTATTCGCTCGCGCACGACGATCTGCCGGCCATGGACGACGACGACCTTCGCCGGGGCCGGCCGACGCTGCACCGGGCCTTCGACGAGGCGACGGCGATCCTCGCGGGGGACGCGCTCCTGACCTACGCCTTCGACGTGCTCGCGGATCCCGCGACCCACGCCGATCCGGCGGCGCGCGCGGAACTTTGCCTCGGGCTCGCGCGCGCGGCGGGGCCCGGGGGCATGGCGGGCGGGCAGGCGCTCGACCTCGCCGCCGAAGTCGCGGGCCGGCCGCTGCCGCAGATGGCCATCGAGCGGCTCCAGGCGATGAAGACCGGCGCCGTCTTGCGGTTTTCCGCCGAGGCGGGCGCCATCGCCGCGGGCGCCTCGCGCGAGGACAGGGCGGCGCTCGCCGCCTACGGGCGGGCGCTGGGCGCGGCGTTCCAGATCGCCGACGACATTCTCGACGCGGAGGGCGACGACGCCACGCTCGGCAAGCGGACCGGGAAGGACGCCGGACGCAACAAGGCGACGCTCGTCGCGGCGCTCGGTCTCGTCGGCGCGAAGCGCCTCGTTGGCAAGTTCGTGGACCAGGCGGAATCCGCGCTCGCGCCCTTTGGCGCGCGGGCGAACATTCTCGTCGCCGCGGCCCGGTTCACGGGATCGCGCAATCACTGACCGGACACAGGAGCGGCGCGCGATGCGATCCACCGTTTTTCACCGTCATCCCGTCCTGCGGCAATTCGTAGGGAGGCCCCGTCTCGTGGTCTGCCTCGTGATCGGCTTCGGTCTTCTCGCGGCCATGCCGGAAAAATGGCAATTATCGACGCGGCTGCTGATCGCGTGGAACGCGGGCGTGTGGACCTATCTCGTCGCCGCCGCCGTGATGATGTTTCGCTCGAACGAGAACACCCTGCGACGCCGCGCCATCATGACGGACGAAAGCCGCTTCATCGTGCTGGCGCTCGCCTGCGTCGCCGCGGTCGCGAGCCTGGCGGCGATCGTCGCCCAGCTTGGAATGGTGAAGGACATGCACGGGTTGCTGCGCACCCTTCACGTCGGTCTCGCCGCCGCGACCATCGTCAGCGCGTGGACGTTCATCCACGTCATCTACGCGCAACATTACGCGCATGAATATTTCATCGAGCGCGCGTCGGAGCGCGAACTGCCGGAGGAACTGCGCGGCGGCTTGCGGTTTCCCGGAACCGGGAAACCGGATTTCTCCGATTTCCTGTATTTCTCCTTCGTCATCGGCGTCGCCGCGCAAACCGCGGACGTGGAGATTTGCTCGCGTCCCATGCGCCGGGTGGCGCTGCTGCATTGCGTGCTGTCGTTTTTCTTCAACACGACGGTGCTGGCGCTGACGATCAACATCGCCGCGGGGCTGATCTAGAGCCGCGCGATCCTCGGCATGACCTCCGTCGAGAACAGTCGCATCGAGCGCAGGGCGTCCGCGAGCGACATCGTGCCGAAGATCATGTAGGCCAGCAGGTAATTGAGGCCGAGCGTTCCGACCTGATTTTCGATGGCCTTCACGACGGTGTCCGGCGACCCCACGATGTAGGTGCCTTCCTCGATCTGTCCCTCGAGCGTCGCCGCGCGCGGCACGTTGAGGCGCGAGGTGTGCTCGGTGATCCCGTGCTTGCTGCGCAGATGGTTGAGCGATTCGAGATGCATCTTCGCGGCGGGGCGGGCGATGCGAATGGCGTCGGCGTCCGTGTCGGCGACGACGATGTTGCGCAACGCGCCGACGACGCAGCCGCCGGCGAATTCCGCCTTGGGCTGTTCGGCGCCGCCGCGCTTCAGCAACGCCGCGCGGAACGCCTCGATGTTGACCTTCGCGAATTGCGTGGGGCCATTGGCGGTGAAATGCATGCCCTGCTCGCCGGCCCATTGGGCGCCGACCGTGTTGGACGAGCCGTACCAGAAGGCCGGCCACGGCTTTTGCAGCGGGTGCAATTCGATCGGCACGTCCTTGTAGGTGTAATACGGCCCGGAATAGTTCAGCGTGTCCGAGCTCATGCCGGCGCGGACGCACTGGTAGGCGTCGGTGAAGATCTCGCGCGATTTCGAGTGGTCGACGTTGTGGTAGCCAAGCTCGAAGGGCGAAACGCCGCGGCCGACGCCGCATTCGAAGCGCCCCTTGCTCAGATGATCGAGCATCGCGATTTCCTCGATCATGCGCAGCGGGGAATAGAGCGTCAGCAGATAGCAGAGCGGGCCGAGGCGCATGCGCGTCGTCTCTCTCGCGAGCGCCGCCAGAAACAGGCTCGGCGAGGGCGCCATGTTGACGGGCGAGGCGTGGTGCTCGGCGACGTGGAAGCCCCAGAAGCCGGCTTCGTCGGCCTCCGAGTAAAAACGCAGGCGCTCGTCGAACAGGGTCGCGAGCGGGCGGTCGGCGCGGCCGACGTGATCGAAAAGTCCGACTTTCATGGTGTCTCCGGAGTTGGCGCGGCGATCAGAGCGCGGCGATTTTTAGCATGACCTCGGTGGAGAACAGCCGCAGCGAGCGCAAGGCGTCCGGGAGCGCCATGTCGCCGAACAGCATGTAGCCCACGAGATAGTTGAAATCGAGATCGACGGATTGCGCCTCGATTTTCTCGCGCACCGTCGAGGGACTTCCGGCGATCATCACGCCGCCCGCCACGAGATCCTCGTAGCCGACCTGGCCGGGGATGCGCAGCCGGTCGGCGAAGTCCTTGTGGCCGTGTTTCCGCCACAGCCAGTGCAGCGAACGCAGGTGATGCTCGACGGCCGGGCGCGCGATGCGTTCGGCCTCCGCGTCGGTGTCGCCGACGACGACGTAGCGCAACGCGCCGACGGCGCAGCCGCCCCTGAACTCGGGTTTCGGCTGCATGGCGCCGCCGCGTTTGGCCAGCGCCTCGCGAAAGGTCCGGATGTTCGCCTTCACGAGGTCCGACGGGCCGTTGGCGGTGAAGTGCATCCCCTGTTCGCCGGCGAAGGTGGAGCCCGTGGCGTTGGAGGAGCCATACCAGAACGCGGGGTGCGGCAGCGTCAGCGGGCGCAGCGGCATCGGCACGTCGTTGTACTGGAAATGCTTGCCGTTGTAGGTGAACGTCTCGTTGAGCAGCGCCTCGCGCACGCAATGATAGGCGTCGATGAAGACCTCGCGGGACGTCTCCGGCGAGACCTTGTGGTAACTCAGTTCGTAGGGCGATATGCCGCGCCCGACGCCGACCTCGAAACGGCCGCGGCTCAGATGGTCGAGCATGCAGATTTCCTCGGCCATGCGCAGCGGGGAAATCAGCGTCAGAAGATAGACCAGCGTGCCGATGTGAATTTGCTTCGTCTCGCGCGCCAGCGCGCCGAGGAACACGCCGGGGACCGGCGCCATGTTGACGGGCGAGCAATGATGCTCGGCGAGATGAACGCAATAGAGGCCGGCCTCGTCGGCCGCCTTGAAGAAGGTCAGACGGTCGTCGTAGAGGGTCGCCAGCGGACGAGAGCCATCGGCGATGTGATCGAAGAGTCCGACTTTCATGCTTCCCCGCGTGTCCGTTTCCACCGCCGCCAGGCCCGTTTTCGACTTTCCGGCCATTCAGCTTATACATGGGTGGAACAGGCCGTCGAGAGGCGCGCGCCGCGTCGGGGCGCGTCACGACGGCGCGCCGGCCATGGAGGACGACGATGCGGAAATGGGCATTCTTCCTCGCGCTGGCGGCGTCGTCCGCGGGTTCCGCGCAAGCGCAGTTCTACAAGGACAAGAACCTGACGTTCCTCGTCAACTACGGCGCTGGGGGCAACGCCGACATCGAGGCGCGCGTCATCACGCAATTCATCAGGAAATACATTCCGGGCGCGCCGAATCTCGTGGTGCAGAACGCGCCGGGCGCGGGCGGCGTCAACGCCATGAACACGCTTGGCCTCAACATCGGCTCGAAGCCGGATGGCCTCACCATGGGCTATTTCACCTTCGGTCCCATCACCTCCATCGCCGAAGACCCGGTGCTGAAGGTCAACGTGGCCGATTACGCGGTCGTCGGCGCGACGAAGAGTTTCGCGCTGACCTATGGCCGCAAGGACATCGTGCCGGGCATGACGAAGCCCTCGGACATCGTGAAGGCCAAAAGCGTCTTCATCGGCGGTTATTCGCGCGCCTCGCTGCACGACACGCGGCTGCGCCTCGCGTTTGAAATCCTGGGCGTGCCCTACCAGATGGTGACGGGATTCCAGACGACGAGCGCCATCAACAAGGCGATGGTGCAGAACGAGTTGAGCGTGACGAGCTCCACCCTGCCGGGCTGGACGACGCAGGCGATCCCGCAAGTCGTGGAATCGGGCGTCGGCATGGCGCTGTTCCAGTTCCCGGTGATCGGCCGGAATGGCGAGCCCGTCGGGAATCCCTCGCTCAACCAGCAGGGGGTGCCGACCTTCGATCAGGTTTACAGGGAGGCTTTCGGCAAGCCGGTGTCCGGCCCGAAATGGGAGGCGCTGCTGCTCTCCAACCACCTGGGGACGCAGATGCAGCGGCTCATCGTGTTTCCGAAGGGCACGCCGCCGGAAGCGGTGACGGCGATGCGCGCGGCCTTTCAGGAACTCGCGAAAGACCCGGAGTTCATCGTCGCCTTCCAGCGCGTGACGAGCGAGGTTCCGGAGATCGCGCCGGCGGAGGAAATCGAGCCGTTGCTGGCGAAAATGCGCGTCGTCGATCCCGCCATCAAGAAGGCGATCCAGGAGTCCATCGCGGAGTGAGTTTTCACCGCGAGCCGGCGCCGTAGCGCTTCTCGATGTAGTCGGCGACCAGCGCCTTGAACTCGCCGGCGATGCCGGCGCCGCGCAGGGTCATCGCTTTCTTGCCGTCGATGAACACGGGCGCGGCCGGCGTTTCGCCCGTGCCCGGCAGGGAAATGCCGATGTCGGCGTGTTTCGACTCGCCAGGGCCGTTGACGATGCAGCCCATCACCGCGACGTTGAGATTTTCGACGCCGGGATAGCGCATTTTCCACGCGGGCATTTCGTCGCGAATGTGGTTCTGGATGTCGCGCGCCAGTTCCTGGAACACCGTGGACGTCGTGCGTCCGCAGCCGGGACACGCGGCGACCAGAGGCACGAAGGTGCGGAAACCCATGGTTTGCAGAAGTTCCTGCGCCACCGTCACTTCCACCGTTCGGTCGCCGCCCGGCTCCGGCGTCAGCGACACGCGGATTGTGTCGCCAATGCCTTCCTGCAACAGGACGCCCATGGCGGCGGCGGAGGCGACGACGCCCTTGGAGCCCATGCCGGCCTCGGTGAGGCCCAGATGCAGCGCGTAATCGCAACGCGCGGCGAGCATCCGGTAGACGGCGATCAGTTCCTGTACGTTGGAGACCTTCGCCGAGAGAATGATCCGGTCGCGCGCCAGGCCGATCTCCTCCGCGCGTTCGGCCGACCAGATGGCGGAGCGCGTCATGGCCTCGCGCGTCACGGCGGCGGCGGTCAGCGGCGAACCGGCCTTCGCGTTCCCGTCCATCAGCGAGGTCAGCAATTCCTGATCGAGCGAGCCCCAGTTGGCGCCGATGCGGACCGCCTTGCCGTGGCGGATCGCGGCCTCGACGATGGCCGAGAATTGCCGGTCCTTCTTGTCGCGGAAGCCGACATTGCCGGGGTTGATCCTGTACTTGTCGAGCGCCTCCGCGCAGGCGGGATGGTTCGCCAGCAACGTGTGGCCATTGTAGTGAAAATCGCCGACGAGCGGCGCGGTCACGCCCATTTTCACGAGCCGATCGCGAATATGCGGAACCGCGGCGGCGGCTTCCTCGCGGTCGACCGTGATCCGCACCATCTCGGAACCGGCGCGGGCGAGCGCCGCGCATTGCAGCGCGGTCGCCTCGATGTCCGCCGTGTCCGTGTTGGTCATGGATTGCACGACGATCGGCGCGCCGCCGCCGACCATGACCGCGCCCTTGCCCTCGCCGACGCGCACGCCGACGGTGCGATGGCGCG
>CAISEY010000391.1 GCA_903884435.1 uncultured Hyphomicrobiales bacterium
ACGAGGGCGCGCATTGGGATCGCGAAATCCACATCAACGCCGCCAACCTGCCGCCGATTGTCACCTGGGGCACGAGCCCCGAGAATGTCGTCGGCGTCACCGGAACCGTGCCGCGCGTCGAGGACGGCGAGACCGAGGGCAAGCGCAATTCCATCGCCCGCGCGCTCGACTACATGGGCCTGAAGGGCGGCGAGAAAATCACCGACATCGCCATCCAGCGCGCCTTCATCGGCTCCTGCACCAACGGCCGCATCGAGGATTTGCGCGCGGCGGCCGCGGTGGCGAAGGGCCGCAAGGTGCATCCCTCCGTCAACGCCCTCGTCGTGCCGGGCTCCGGCCTCGTCAAGGCGCAGGCGGAAGCCGAGGGTCTCGACAAGGTCTTCATCGAGGCGGGCTTCGAATGGCGCGAGCCGGGCTGCTCCATGTGCCTCGCCATGAATCCCGACAAGCTCGCGCCGGGCGAGCGCTGCGCCTCGACCTCGAACCGCAATTTCGAGGGCCGCCAGGGCTTCAAGGGCCGCACGCATCTCGTCTCGCCCGCGATGGCGGCGGCGGCGGCGATCGCCGGGCATTTCGTCGACATCAGGACGTTCGTTTAACACGTCCCGACGCCGCGTCCCCATTTCGAAAGCCGGGCCTCGCGCCCGGCTTTTTCACGAGGACCGCCGGCAGGGCCAGGCGGAGCGCGGGACATGAACAACGGAGCAACGCCGGACGCGGCCGAAACATGGGGCAGCCGCGTCGGAAAGACGCTCGGGTTTCTCGTGGCCGCGATGCTGATCGTCAATTTGTTGACCGACTGGTTCTTCTGACGGATAGCCACGACCGGATCTCTCGCGGGACGCAGTCCATGACCCAACCATCCCCCAACCCCCTCGCCGCCCTCGCCGCCCCCGCGCTCGCGGAAATCGAGGCGCTGGCCGACGAGGCCTTCGCCGCGCTCCCCGCCGAGTTCCGCGTTCTGTGCGAGGGTCTCGTCATCCGCGTCGAGGATTTTCCCGACGAGGAGACCCTCGACGAGATGGAATGCGAAACGGAGTTCGATCTGCTCGGCCTGTTTCGCGGCCGCGGCCTGCCCCGGCGCGGCGCGACCATGGAAACCGGCGAATTTCCCAACATGATCTGGCTCTACCGGCGTCCCATTCTCGATTACTGGGCCGAACACGAGGACACGCTCGGCGCCATCGTCACCCATGTGCTCGTTCACGAAATCGGCCATCATTTCGGCCTTTCCGACGAGGACATGGAAGAGATCGAGAACCGCGCCGGCTGACCGGCGGTCATTCCTCGAAGGCCGCGCAGGTCAACGCCGCTTCTTCCGCGGTGAGCGGCGCGTCGAATCGTCCGCACCGGTGCGGCCCTCCGGCCCCGTCTGGAAAGGCGTCGCGAGCGAAATTCCGGCACGCCGCGCAGGCGCCGAACGCCTTCCCGCCGCGGGCTTCGAGCAGCGCGCCGAGCACCCGGGAGAGCGCCTGCGCCATCAGCGTCGCGTGCAGCGGCGGCAGGTTCGCCAGCGCGCGAACGAGATCGTCCGCGGGGTCCAGGGTTCGCAGCAGTTTCAGGCCGGCGTCCGTCACGTCGAGCGTGGCTCCGCGCCGGTCGCGGTCGCTGACGCTCTTGCGCAGAAGCCCCTTGCCTTCCAGGGCGATCAGCGTCTGGGACACGGTGCCGCGCGTCGTCGCGAGGAAGTCGGCGACCGCGGACGGCGAGCGCGAAAACGCATTGGCTCGCGACAGATAACGCAGGGCCTCCCATTGCGCGGGATTGAGCCCGCCCGCGGCTTCGCGCGCGCGCGTCAGTCGTCCGATCCGTTCGATCAGGCCGGCCACGACAAGAGAATCAGACGTTGACATGATAAATCATAGCGAATCGCTTTTATGTCGCCAACCGTCCCGATCCGCCCCGGCCCGAGGGGCCTTCATGGGTCGCGAGTCGCCGAGATGTCCGGAGTTTCCATCTGAAACAGGCGGAATGAACGTCCGAAATCGCCGCGCGTCATTAAAAAATCGACTCACTATTATTTGCCGTAACCCGGCCCCGGCCATTCCGGAAACAGCCTCCCGCCGACCTTCCGCCCGGGGCTTTCGTCCGCGCCTTGCCCTTGCTAGAAGGCGCTCATCAGCGCGGCGCCGGAGGCGGCCGCGGACGAGGCAGGATCAGAGGCAGGATCGATGGACAAGTTCACCACGCTCACCGGCGTCGCGGCTCCGATGAAAATCCGCAACATCGACACCGACATGATCATCCCCAAGCAATATCTCAAGACGATCAAGCGCACCGGCCTCGGCACGGGCCTCTTCTCGGAAATGCGCTACAGGGACGACGGGTCTGAAAATCCC
Source organism: uncultured Hyphomicrobiales bacterium (assembly GCA_903884435.1). Classification (GTDB taxonomy): domain Bacteria; phylum Pseudomonadota; class Alphaproteobacteria; order Rhizobiales; family Beijerinckiaceae; genus Terripilifer. The sequence continues at coordinate 2,340 of CAISEY010000391.1, forward strand.
GATTTCATCCTCAACAAACCCGCCTACCGCCACGCGAAAATCATCGTCGCGGAGGATAATTTCGGCTGCGGCTCCTCGCGCGAACACGCGCCCTGGGCGCTGCTCGATTACGGCGTCCGCTGCGTGATCTCCACCAGCTTCGCCGATATTTTCTTCAACAACTGCTTCCAGAACGGCGTGCTGCCGATCAAGGTCTCGCCCGCGGATCTCGAGAAGTTGATGGACGACGCCAGCCGCGGTTCGAATTCGACCATGACGATCGATCTCGAGGCGCAGGAAATCCGCGGCCCCGACGGCGGCGTCGTCAAGTTCGAGATCGACGCCTTCCGCAAACATTGCATGCTCAATGGCCTCGACGACATCGGCCTGACCATGACGAAGGAAGCCGGCATCACCAGCTACGAGGACAAGGTCGGCAAGACGCGCCCCTGGACCTGAACCGGACGCGGGTCCGGCCCTGAAATCAACGCAATCGGACGTTCAAAAGCGGCCTGTGCTGTTATAGGCTCGGGCCATGCGCGATTCGTTTGCAAAATCCGGCTCCACCGCGGCGATTCTGGCCGTTTTGCTCGCCGCCGCGCCGGCGGCCGCCCAGACCGCCTTCCAGTCCTGCCTCGCCTCGATTCGCGGGCAGATTCTGTCGCAGGGCGTTTCCGCCGCGACATGGGAGTCCGCGACCCGGGGCCTCGAGCCCAACGACGCGGCGGACTTTCTCGACAAGCAACCCGAATTCAGGACGCCCGTCTGGGATTACATGACCGGCCTCGTCGACGACGAGCGGATCGCCGAGGGCAAGGCGAAACTGCGCGAACATTCGTCCGCGCTCGCCGCGGCCGAAGCCCGTTTCGGGGTGGACCGCGCCACGATTGTCGCGGTCTGGGGCGTGGAATCCGACTACGGCAAGAATTTCGGCAAGCGGCCCCTCGTGCAATCGCTGGCGACCCTCTCCTGCGCCGGACGCCGGCAAGCCTATTTCCGCACGGAATTCGCCGCCGTCCTGAAAATCCTGCAAAACGGCGACATCAAGCCCTCCTCGCTGGTGGGCTCGTGGGCGGGCGCCTTCGGCCACACCCAGTTCATGCCGTCGAGCTTCCTGAGGCTCGCGGTCGACATGGACGGCGACGGGCGGCGGGATATTGTCGATTCGATACCGGACGCCCTGGGCTCGACCGCCAATCATCTGAAAAAGTCCGGCTGGATCAGCGGCCTCCCCTGGGGCTTCGAGGTGAAGCTCCCGGCGGGCTATTCCGGCGGCTCCGGCCGCAAGAACAAACATCCCATGTCCTACTGGTCGGCGCAGGGCGTCGCGCGCGTGGACGGGCGCGGCCTCGGCGAGGGCGCGGCGGGTCTGTTGCTGCCGGCGGGCGTGGACGGGCCGGCCTTCCTCGTGACCCGCAACTTCGACGCGATCTACGGCTACAACGCCTCGGAAGCCTATGGCCTCGCCATCGCCCATCTGTCCGACAGGCTGCGCGGCGGCGGTCCCATCCGCACGCCCTGGCCCACGGACGACATGGGCCTGTCGCGCGCCGAAAAACGCGAATTGCAGACCCTGCTGACCCGCCGCGGCTATGACGTGGGAACGCCCGACGGCGCCATCGGCGACAAGACCCGCGCCGCGATTTCCGATTTCCAGGGCCGCGCCGGCCTGCCGCGCGACGGCCGGCCGGGCACGAAAGTGCTCGAAGCCCTGCGGAACGGCCGCTGACCGCGGCGATCACGAGAATTTGGGGCGGCATAACGTCTAATTGACTCGCCTGCGAGAGGCTTTTGGACCTAAAACGTTGGCGTTCGCCATCTTCTGTCCGCGACCAGGGTCCTCGCCATCATGGATTTTGTTCCGGCGCTTCGCGCCGCAGCCGTTTTCGCGCTCGTCCAGACCGGGACGATCGCGATCGCCGCCGACAATCCGGCGGTGATTGAACTGTTCACGAGTCAGGGCTGCTCGTCCTGCCCGCCCGCCGACGCGCTGCTCGCGAAACTGGCGCAGGAGCCCGGCGTCGTGACGCTCAGCCTTCCCGTCGATTACTGGGACTACATAGGCTGGAAGGACACGTTCGCCTCCCCCGCCAACACGGCCCGGCAAAAAGCCTACGCCGCCGCGCGCGGCGACAACCACGTCTACACGCCGCAAGCGGTGATCAACGGCCTGATGCACGCGGTCGGAAGCGACCGAATGGAAATTTCGACGGCGCGCCAGTTGAGCCACGGCGACAGGGGCGCGCTGGCCGTGCCCATGAGCGTCGCCGGCGAAAACGGCAGACTCGTGGTCAGGGCCGCGGGCGCGGTCGAGGGCTCGGCGAAATGGGGCGCGCTCTGGCTGTTCCACGTCACGAAAAAGCGCGAGGTCGCCATCGGCCGCGGTGAAAATTCCGGCAAGACCATCGCCTATACGAACATCGTCCGCTCGATGAAGAAAATCGGCGACTGGGCCGGGACATCCGCGAGCTATGAAATCCCCGACGCCGATCTGCGCGCGCCCGATTCCGATGGCTACGTGCTGCTCTTGCAGGCGAGTTCCGGCGGCAAGCCGGGCGCGATTCTCGCGGTGGCGAAGGGCGGCGGTCTCTGACCCGCTCAGACGAGAAAAAGCCTGTCCGGCAATTCGTCGACGTCGTCCGCCGCGCGCGGGAAATGTACCGCCAGCAGGGCGCCGCAGCGTTCGATCGCGGCGATATAGCCATCGGCCAGCCGGTCCTCGCGCAGATGCCCGACCAGAGAATCGACGACGCCCCGCCACTCCGCCTGCTTCACCCTTGAATCGATGGCTTCGTCGGCGACGATCCGCGCGTAACGCTCGGCGAGCGACACGAAAATCAGAACGCCGGTGCGCGCCCGCGTGCGCGTCACGCCGCGCGCGACGAATTGCTCCATCGCCGCCCGGTGCGCGTGGGCTCGCCGCCAGGCTCGCGGCGTCAGCGCGGCGCGAATCCGCGCCGGCGAGAGCGCCGCGAAAACCAGCGCGAAAATCGCGATTTGCGCGATGAAGACATGCTGCGCCGGCGATTGCGTGAAGACGATCAGCGGCCAGGGCGCCGCCAGCGCCGCGAGCGCCGCCCCGAGGACCGGGGTCGCCTCGTAATCGGACGAGGCGCGCGCCAGCACGCAAACGATTTCGCCGGAGGTTTTTTGCTCGGCGGCGTGAATGGCCGCCGAGATCCTCGCCTGGTCTTCGCGCGACATCCGCATCACCACCCTCCCGAGGCGCCGCCGCCGCCCGACGACCCGCCCCCGCCGGAAAAGCCCCCGCCGCCGGAGAATCCGCCGCCCGAACCGCTCCCCCACGACGATCCGCCGGAGGGCGCCCAGACGATCGGCCCGCCGCCAGCGCGTCCCCAGGGGCCCGCGCCGCGCCCGCCGCCGCGACGCGCGTTTCGCGCGGACATGAAGAACATGAAAATGACCAGCGCGAAGAACAGCAAAGGCAGCCAGGAATCGAGCTGGTCCTGATCGACGCGCACCCGCGGGCGCTTCTGCCACTCGGCGGCGTCCGTCGTCAGGATCGTGACGATGTCATCGACGCCGCGCTCGATCCCCCCGCCGAAATCGCCGGCCTTGAACCGCGGCGCGATGGCGTTCGAAATCACGATCTTCGACAGGGCGTCGGTGAGCGTGCCCTCGAGCCCGTAGCCCACCTCGATCCGCAACTTGTGGTCGCTGGGCGCGATCAACAGAAGAACGCCGTTGTTTTTCTGTTTCTCGCCCAGCTTCCACGCGCGGAACAGGGCGTTGGCGTAGGGCTCGATCTCCTGGCCGCCCAGCGATTTCACGGTCGCCACGACGAGCTGGATGCCCGACTTGTCCTCGAGCGATTGCAGTTTCGCGTCGAGCGAGGCGCGCGTCGCGGCGGGCACGACGCCCGCCTCGTCGACGACCCGGCCGGACAGCGTCGGGAAGGTCTGCGCCGGCGCGGGCGAGGCCGCGACACACAGAACCAGCGCCGCCAGCAGGGACAGCCAGGCGCCCGGCCGCGGGCGGATCATCGCCGGCGCCCGCGCGCGCTCAGAACTTCACCTGCGGCGGCGCCTGCGCGCCTTCGCTGGCGGTGAATTCGGCCATCGGCTTCGTCGCCCGGAAAAAGGTCGCCGCCCAGAGCACGCCCGGAAAGGTCTTCAGCTCCGTGTTGAAGATCCGGGCGGCCTCGATGTAGTCGCGACGCGACACGGCGATGCGGTTTTCCGTGCCTTCGAGCTGCGATTGCAGCGCGAGGAAATTCTGGTTCGATTTCAGATCGGGATAATTCTCGCTGACGGCGATCAGCCGTCCGAGCGCGCCGCCAAGCTGGTTCTGGGCGTCCTGGAATTGCTTGAGCTTCTCGGGGTCGCCGAGTTGCGTGGCGTCGACGTGAATCGAGGTCGCTTTCGCCCGCGCCTCGGTGACGCCCTTGAGAACGTCGGCCTCCTGTTTGGCGTAACCCTGCACGGTCGCGACGAGATTCGGGATGAGATCGGCGCGGCGCTGGTAATTGTTCTGGACATCGGCCCATTTGGCCTTCGCGGTTTCCTCGTAGGTGGGAATGTTGTTGTAGCCGCATCCGGCGACCATCAGGCCGAGGACGCCCGCGACCAGAAACGCGCGCGCGCGGACGAAATATGAACTCATGAAAGCCTCCATGCCCGACAACGTCCCGCCCGGGGCGGCGCGCCTCTATATAGGCGCGTTCGCGCCGGAGGTCAGCGCGTCAGGACGATGAAATCCGTGCCCTTGCCCGTTTCCTTGCCGAAGCCCTGATCGGAGACGACCAGCGAGGCCCCCGGATGGATCACGCTCGCGAGCGCGTTGCGCACGTCGTCCGGGATGGCGATCCGGTCGAGAGCCTCCGAGGCGGAGGACGGCGGCGGCGCGAGAACCGGAACCGGCGGCGGATCGCCCTTGCGCGGGCGGGGCGCGGGCGGCGGCGCCGGAGGATCGGGCATGTCGAGCGCCGTCCAGCGCACGGAGCCGCCGTCGCGCAATTCCATGGCCGTGAAAACATGCAACCCCAGCGGCCTCGCCGGGTTCATGATCTCGACGGGCGTCTCGTGCAACGGCGCGAAATCGCGGCGGATGAAGAGCTTGCCCTCCTTCCGGCTGACGAACATCGAGACATGCCCGGGCCCCGGCGGAAAGGCGAGCGGCGCGGGCGGCTCCGGCGCCGGCTCCTCGCCGGTCGCCGCCTGCGCGTACTGGCGGGGCGGAACGGTCGCCGCCGCCTCTCGCGGCCTCGCGGTGAACAGGCGTGGATGGGAGAATTCGAAGGGCCGCGCGTCCTCTTCCGCGATGATCACGCGCATCCCCATGCGCGTGTAGGGCCACAGACGCTCCGCGAAGGCCTTCGGCAGGCGCACGCAGCCATGCGAGGCCGGACGGCCGGTGACATGGCCTTCGTGCAGCGCGACGCCCGACCAGGTAATGCGTTGCATGAACGGCATCGGCGCGTCGGAATAGATATTGGACTTGTGATGTCGCTGCTTTTGCAGGATCGAGAAAACCCCGCGCGGCGTCGGATGTTCGGGGACGCCGGTGGAGACGGGCGTCGAGGCGACGGACACCCCGTTGTCGTAGAGCGTCAGCCGCTGGTCGGCGATGGAGACGACGATGATGACCGGACCTTTCGGCTTCGCGAGCCAGTCCGGCGCGTCGGCCACGACATCGCGAAAAACAGCGGCTTTCGGCGCCGCGACGGCGAGGCCTGGCGCGAGCGTCGAGGCGGCGAGTCCGAGAGCGAGGTCGCGGCGGGAGATCGCCGGCCGGTTGAAAGTGGAAGTCACCTGAAGGCCCCGTGTCGAACTGTACGACCGCTGGCCGCCGCCGTGATCCATGCCCGAATCGCCAGCGTCGCGCCCGCGGAAATCATTCGCCGCAACCCCTGCCTTTGCGTTAAGGATTTCGCCGACCGGCGAAAATGAGAAGTTTGGCCTGACTTTTGCCGGGATTTCGCGGTCTGATTGAAGCGCGGTTTGCGGTCGCGTGTCGCGCGCCGGAAATTTGGGAGTACAATGCGGACATGATTCGCTTTTCGAGCTTCGCGTTCCGCGCCCGCCCCGGCGCTCTTGTCCTGGCCGCCAGCCTCGCCGCCGCGGCGGCGCTGGCGCCCGTCGTCGCTTTCGCGAAAACGCCCAAAAAGCCGGCGCCGGAAAAGCCCGCTCCCGCCGGCAAGGCAGCGCCGCTCGCCGGCGCGCCGGCGCTGCTCGACAGCTTCGGCGAATGGAGCGCCTATACCGCGAAGGCAGGCAAGGAGAAGACCTGCTACGCCCTCGGCAAGCCGCGCGAGCGCCTGCCCTCGAGCCTGGCGCGCGACCCTGGCTACGTCTTCATATCCAACCGCCCTGGCGAAGGCGTGAAAAACGAAGTCTCCATCGTCATGGGCTTCGAGGTGAAGCCGGAGTCCGCGCCAAAAGCCGAAATCGGCGCCGCCAGCTTCGAGATGGTCGCCAAGGGCGCCAACCTCTGGCTGAAAAACGCCGCGCAGGAAGGCCAGTTCGTCGAGGCGCTGAAAAAGGGCCAGAAACTCGTGGTCAAGGCGATGTCGAAAAAGGGCAACGCGACGACGGATTCCTACGCGCTGCCCGGCGTGCTGCCGGCGCTCGACCGGATCGGCAAGGCCTGTTTGTAGACGCGCGCCCTGCTTCTCTTCCGCCGGCGTGATCGTCGCCGGCCCCTCTCCCACGATCAGCAGAGCGGCGTCCTCGTCCTTCGCGCCGGGAACGCGGGTTCCCGCGGTCCGCGCGGCGGCGAGACCCGAAAAACTCGTGGCCAGCAGAGCCGCCCCCGCGAACATGGCTGTTTCATTCCGTCCTCCCGAGGTTGTCGTCAGCACGGCGCGAAAGTCCGCGAGGCGGACATCAGCCCGGACGCGCCGCCCTGGTCCAACGTCGGAGCGACCAAAGTTTGACGTGGCGCGTCTTGTGACGGACCGCGCCCCTGTCGCATAATGCGGCGGTGTCAGACAGCGCGCGGCGTCGCGTTCGCGGAGGAAATCATGTCCGAGAAAATCTATCCCGTCGCGGCCGAATGGGCGAGCCGCGCTTTCATCGACGACGCGAAATACAAGGCGATGTACGAGCGCTCGGTGAAGGATCCGGAGGGATTCTGGGACGAACAGGGCAAGCGCATCGACTGGATCAAGCCCTACACGAAGGTCAAGAACACGACGTTCGGCCCGCCCGCCGTCTCCATCAAGTGGTACGAGGACGGCGTCACCAACGTCTCCATGAACTGCGTCGACCGCCACCTCGCGAAGCGCGGAAACCAGGCCGCCATCATCTGGGAAGGCGACGATCCGGCGGACTCGAAGACCATCACCTACAACGAGCTTCACGCGGAAGTCTGCCGCTTCGCCAACGTGCTGAAGGCGCATGGCGTGAAGAAGGGCGACACCGTCACCCTCTACATGCCGATGATTCCGGAAGCCGCCTACGCCATGCTCGCCTGCACGCGCATCGGCGCGGTGCATTCCATCGTCTTCGGCGGCTTCTCGCCCGACGCGCTGGCCGGCCGCATCGAGGGCTGCAAGTCGAAAGTGGTCATCACCGCGGACGAGGGCCTGCGCGGCGGCAAGAAAGTGCCGCTCAAGGTCAATTCCGACGAGGCCCTGAAGAAATGCGCGGGAATCGTCACCGCGCAGATCGTCGTGCGCCGCACCGGCGCCGCCGTGCACATGCAGGACGGCCGCGACTACTGGTATCACGAGGAGGCCGCGCGCGCGACGGCCGAATGCAAGCCCGAGCCGATGAACGCGGAAGACCCGCTGTTCATCCTCTACACCTCCGGCTCGACGGGCGCGCCCAAGGGCGTGCTGCACACGACCGGCGGCTATCTCGTCTACGCCTCCATGACGCATCAATACGTCTTCGACTATCACGAGGGCGACGTTTACTGGTGCACGGCGGACGTGGGCTGGGTGACGGGCCACAGCTACATCGTCTATGGCCCGCTCGCCAATGGCGCGACGACGCTGATGTTCGAGGGCGAGCCGAACTATCCGAACGACTCGCGCTTCTGGGACGTGATCGACAAGCACAAGGTCAATATCTTCTACACCGCGCCGACCGCCATCCGCGCGCTGATGCAGAAGGGCGACGGCCCCGTGAAGCGCACGAGCCGCGCCTCGCTGCGCCTGCTCGGCTCGGTGGGCGAGCCGATCAATCCCGAGGCGTGGGTCTGGTACTACCGGTTCATCGGCGGAGAGCGTTGTCCCGTCGTCGACACCTGGTGGCAGACCGAGACCGGCGCCATCATGATTACGCCGCTGCC
>CAISEY010000392.1 GCA_903884435.1 uncultured Hyphomicrobiales bacterium
ACAAGGTTCGCTTCACCAACGAGGCGGTGAAGGCGGCCGTCGAACTGTCGGCGCGCTACATCCACGACCGCAAGCTCCCGGACAAGGCGATCGACGTGATCGACGAGACCGGCGCCTCCCAGATGCTGCTGCCGGAAAGCCGTCGCAAGAAGACCATCGGCATCAAGGAAATCGAGGCGACCATCGCGACGATGGCGCGCATCCCGCCCAAGAGCGTGTCGAAGGACGACGCCGAGGTGCTGGAACATCTCGAGACGACGCTTCGCCGCGTGGTCTATGGCCAGGAGGCCGCGATTTCGGCGCTGACCTCGGCGATCAAGCTGGCGCGCGCCGGCCTGCGCGACGGCGAAAAGCCCATCGGCTCCTATTTGTTTTCGGGCCCGACGGGCGTCGGCAAGACGGAGGCGGCGCGTCAGCTCGCCTCGGCGCTTGGCGTGCATCTCACGCGGTTCGACATGTCCGAATACATGGAGCGCCACACGGTGTCGCGGCTCATCGGCGCGCCTCCCGGCTATGTCGGATTCGATCAGGGCGGTCTGCTCACCGACGCCATCGACCAGCATCCCCACAGCGTGCTGCTGCTCGACGAAATCGAAAAGGCGCATCCGGATCTCTACAACATCCTGTTGCAGGTGATGGACCACGGCAAGCTCACCGACCACAACGGCAAGCAGATCGATTTCCGCAACGTCATTCTCATCATGACGACGAACGCCGGCGCGTCCGACATGGCGAAGGCCGCTTTCGGATTCACCCGCGCCAAGCGCGAGGGCGACGACACGGAGGCGATCAACCGTCTGTTCACGCCGGAGTTCCGCAACAGGCTCGACGCGGTTGTCACGTTCGGACACTTGCCGCGCGAGGTGATCTCGAAGGTCGTCGACAAGTTCATCATGCAGCTAGAGGCGCAGCTCGCCGATCGCGCCGTGACGATCGAGTTGACCGACGAGGCGCGCAGCTGGCTCATCGAAAATGGCTACGACGAGACCATGGGCGCGCGTCCGATGGCGCGCGTGATCCAGCAGCACGTCAAGACGCCGCTCGCCGACGAAGTGCTCTTTGGCCGGTTGAAGAACGGCGGCACGGTGCGCGTCGTCGTCGCGGAGGAGAATGGCGCGAAGAAACTGGCATTCCTCTATCCCGAGGGGCCGGTGCTGCCCAAGCCCGACCGCGAGGTCGTCGAATCGACGAAAAAGCGCGTGCGCGCCGAACCCGAGGTGCGTCGCGCGAAAGCGCGCCGCGGCGAGGGCAAGGACGGGTCGGGCGATGACGAAGCCGGTGGCAAGAGCGGCGGCGCCGTGCCGCGCGTGCCGCTGAAGGGGTGACGCGCACGCAGGCTGGCGGGGCCGGGCCTCGCCAGTCGCGCGCGCATCCCCGACTGGGGATCGGCGACTTGGCGGTTTCGGGCGCTCGCGGCATAATGGCTTGTGAAAACACAGGCTGCCGGAGAAGTGATTGATGCCCGTTCCGTATGTTTCGCGCGTTGCGTCCGTGGCGACGTTCGTCGTCCTGGCCGCGGCGCTCGCCCCCGCCGCCTCGGCGCAGGACTTTTACCGCGGCAAGACCATCAATTTCATCATCGGCTATGGTCCTGGCGGCGGCGTCGATTCGGCCTCGCGCGTCATCGTGCGGCATCTGCCGCGTTTCATCCCCGGCAAGCCGGACGTCACCCCGCAAAACATGGAGGGCGCCGGTGGAGTCATTTCCGGCAACTATCTTGGCGCGAAAGCCTCGCGCGACGGGCTGACCATCGGTTTGCCAGGTCGGAGCTGGTTCGTCGAGGGCATCGTGAAGACGCCGGGCGTCACGTTCGATTCCACCAAACTAACCTACATCGGCAGCACCGGCACCAACAACACCTTGCTCTGGCTGCGCGGCAGCCTCGGGATCAACACCGTCGAGGACCTGAAGAAATATCCGGAGAAAATTCCCGCGGCGGGAATCGGGCCGGGGACGCCGAAGGTCACGATCCCCAACATGCTCGTGCAATACGGTTTCCCGTTGCGCGCGGTGCTTGGCTACAATTCCTCCGCGCGCGCGCTGCTCGCGATCGAACAGGGAGAGGTCGGCGCCTATTTCACGCCAGAGGACAGTTTCGCCCAGAGGCCGGACCTCGTGACGAAAAAGGTCGTCGTGCCCGTGCTGCAATCGAAACCGAAGGCGCCGGGCGTGCCGTTGCTGAAGGACATCGTGCCGGCGAAGGATCAGGCGGTGCTCGGCCTGTTCATGGCTTACGACGACGTGGGCCTGATGATCGTCGCGCCGCCGGACGTGCCGGCGGACCGCGCCGAAATCCTGCGCAAGGCCTTCCTCGAAATGGCCGGCGACAAGGAGTTTCAGGCGGACGCGGCGAAGGTTGGCGAGCCTGTCGGCGCGCCCATTCCCGGCGCGCAACTCGCCAGGCAGATGGACGCGCTCGCGGCGCTGGCGACCCCCGAGGTCATCGCGGATTATCGCCGGCTTGGATCGTCGAAATAGGATCGCGGACGCTCCTGTTTCCTGTCTGGTCGCCGGACGAGGCGGGGCGCGCGCGTCGCGCGTCCGGGCTCGCATTGACCCGGCGCGGGCGGACGCGTAATCCCCAAAACTGAAGAGGCTCCATGTCCGAACCCGAAATCATCCGCGAAAAGCGCGGCGCGGCCGGCTTCGTCCTGCTCAACCGGCCGAAGGCGCTCAACGCGCTGAATCACGTCATGGTCGAGGGACTCGCGGACGCGCTCGACGAATGGGAGCGCGATCCAGGGATTGAACGCGTGGTGATTTCCGGCGCGGGCGATCGTGCGTTTTGCGCGGGCGGCGACATTCGACTGATGCACGATCTCGGCAGGGCGGGCGATCACGCGCGGCAACTGGCTTTCTGGCGGGCGGAATACATCCTCAACCGGCGCATAGCGCGCTATTCGAAGCCGTTCGTCGCCCTGATCGACGGCATCGACATGGGCGGCGGCGTCGGCGTCTCCATGCATGGATCGCATCGCGTCGCCGGCGACAGGTTTCTCTTCGCGATGCCGGAAGTCGGCATCGGCTTTTTTCCCGACGTGGGCGCGTCGTTTTTGCTGCCGCGTTTGCCTGGCCAGACGGGCGCCTGGCTGGCGATGACGGGGGCGCGCATCGGGCCCGGCGACGCCGTGGCCCTTGGCCTCGTGACGCATTACGCGCCCTCGGGACATTTCGGCGGACTGGCGAAGGCTCTGGAAGAGCGCGGCGACACGGACGCGATCGTCGCGCGGTTCGCCGCGCCTTCGCCCGCCGCGCCCTCCGCGGCGTCGCGCGCCACGATCGACTCGTGTTTCGCCGGCGATACGGTCGCCGCGGTTCTCTCGGCCCTGCGGGCCGCCGCGGCGCGTGGCGAGGCCTTCGCCGCGGAAGCGCTGGCGACGATCGGCGGAAAGTCGCCCACGAGCGTGGCGCTGGCCTTGCGGCAGACGCGGCTTGGCGCGGGCTGGACCGTGGAGGAAGCCCTCCGCATGGACTATCGCATCGTGTCGCGCGTCTGCCGCGGCCATGATTTCTACGAGGGCGTCCGCTCCGTCATCATCGATCGCGACAACAAGCCCGACTGGCGCCCCGCGCGCCACGAGGACGTGCGCGACGCCGACATCGACGCCCATTTCGCGCCGCTCGCCGACGACATCGCGTTCGTCTCTCCATGAACAACGTCGTGCGCAGAACCCCCGACGCCGGGGCGGACGAGGTGATCCATCTGCGGGCGGAGCCGGGGCAGGCCGCGCGGGAGGGGACCAACTGGGGCGCGATGCTCGTGCTGTTCATGCGCACGGTTTCCGGCCTCTGGATTTTGCGGGGCCTCCTGCACTGGGAGCAAATTCTCGGGCCCGACCAGACGCCCTTCGAGACGCTGCCGACGGTGATCGCCGCGAGCGTCGTGTTCTTCGCCGTGGCCGACCTGATTTCCGCCGTCGGTCTGTGGCTCGCGAGCGCGTGGGGCGGCGTGCTGTGGCTTTTTTCCGTCACGGCGAACATCATCGTGACCGTCGCGGTGCCGGATTTTCATGGCGGCGGGCGCGTCATGCTGGTGATCGATTTCGCGCTGATCGTCGGTTATTTCGTGCTCACCTGGTACGCCGCGCAGCAGCGCGAAGACTGATGTCCGGCGCGTGTCTGGTTAAGGAATTTTCACGGTAAATCAGCCCTTTAGTTCACCTTCGATTCACCGCTACAAGTAAACTCCGGATTCATTTTATTATTTAAACCGGTCTTCATCCGCCGCGCCTAAGTTCCGTTTCACAAACAGCAACGGCCAATGCGCCGGCGTCAAACAGGAACGGGGTCTCACATGAACACGGCAGCCAGGACGGAAATGACTCAGGCGCGCACGGAACGGCTCGGAGAGGTTCGTCCCGCCTATCTTGAATCCCTGACGCTGGTGGAGCGCCTCCATCGCCGGCTTCTGGACGTGATCAAGGACGAATTCGACCGTCGCGGCCGCAGCGACGTGAATTCGGTCCAGGCGCTTCTGATCTACAACATCGGCGACAAGGAATTGACGGCCGGCGAGCTCCGCACGCGCGGCTATTATCTCGGCTCGAACGTTTCCTACAACGTCAAGAAACTCGTCGAAATGGGATATCTCCATCACGCCCGCTCGCGCGTCGATCGCCGTTCGGTGCGCATCAGCCTCACCGAAAAGGGCGCCGCCGTTCACTCCGTGGTCGCCGCGCTCTACGAAAAGCATGTTCTGACGGTCGAACAGATCGGCGGCATTTCCGGCGAGGAATTCAGCCGCATGAATCAGGCGCTGGTGCGTCTCGAGCGGTTCTGGACCGACCAGATCCGCTATCGCCTCTGATCGGCCTTCCGGTTTTCCCGGGTTTAAGCTATCTCCTCCAGCAAACTGGGGACGCGGTTCGCCGCGTCCATTTTTGCGTTTTCCGGATCCCGGAGCTGCTTCGCCATAATCTGGCCTGTATCTTCGGGCGTTATTAACCTTGACCATGGTAGTCGGCAATGCTTGGGCCGCCGTTAGCCAGGGGGCAGGCGCGTCCTGCGATTCGGGTCCGGTTGAGCCCTGACCGGTCTTGTGATTGACTCGACGCGCCGCGTGCTTGTGAAGCTGGAGCGAACCTTGACGCAGAATTCAGATGTTCTTTCCCGCCGGGCTTTCGGTCGGGGCTTCGCGGTCGCGAGTTTGGCCACGGCCCTTGGCTCGCGGGGCGCGCTTGGCGCGCCGGTGGACGCCTCCTTCGGCAATCAGGCGGAATGGGAACAGAAATACGCCGCCGATTCCCGGCTCAGCGTTCAGCGGGCGACGACGCCGATGCTGTCGCAGCAGACTTTCGCCGCGACCGAACAGGCCATTCAGGCCTACCGCGCCATCGCGGAGCGGGGCGGCTGGGGCCAGGTGCCCGCCACGCAATCTCTCAAGCTCGGGGCGCGGGGGCCGGCCGTCGTGGCCCTGCGGCAACGGCTGATGGTCACGGGCGATCTCGACGAAGCCGCCGGAATGGCGCCCACCTTCGATTCCTACGTCCAGGCCGCTGTCCAGCGCTTTCAGGCTCGCCATGGCATTGGCGCGAACGGCGTCGTCGCCAAACAGACCTTCCAGGCGCTCAACGTGCCCGTGAGCGAGCGGATTCGCCAGCTTGAACTCAATCTTGTGCGGCTGCGGACCTATTCGGGCAATCTCGGGCCGCGCCACATCGTCATGAACATCCCCGCCGCCGCCGTGGAAACGGTGGAAAATGGCGTCGTGTTCAGCCACCACCAGGCGGGCGTCGGCAAGATCGACCGCCAGTCGCCCGTGATGCAGGCCAAGGTCATCGACATCAATTTCAATCCGTTCTGGACGGTTCCGGCCTCGATCATCCGCAAGGATCTCATCCCGAAAATGCAGGCGGATCCCGGCTATCTCACGGAGAACAAGATCCGCGTGATCGACAAGGCGGGCAACGAGGTGCCGCCGACGGCGATCAACTGGAATTCCATGGACGCGGTCAATTACCGGTTCCGTCAGGATCCCGGCGCGGATTTCAATTCGCTCGGCGTCGTGCGCGTCAACATTCCCAATCAGTACGGCGTCTACATGCACGACACGCCGGCCAAGGGGATTTTCGGCGACGATTTCCGCTTCGTGTCCTCGGGCTGCGTGCGCGTGCAGAACATCCGCGATTACATCGCGTGGATTCTGAAGGAAACGCCTGGCTGGGATCGCGACCATATCGACGAGGCCATCCGCTCCGGCCAGCGCATCGACGCGAAACTCGTGACGCCGGTGCCGGTGTACTGGGTCTACATCACCGCCTGGGCGGGGGATAACGTCGTCCAGTTCCGCGAGGACATTTACCAGCGCGACGGATTTGGCGCGGGAATCGCCTCCGCCGCGCCCACGC
>CAISEY010000393.1 GCA_903884435.1 uncultured Hyphomicrobiales bacterium
CGGACGGGCGCTGAACGGCTTGTCGCCGTCGCGCTTGAACGGACGCTCCCCGCCAGCGCGCGGCGGACGCGAACGCTCGCCCTCCTCGCGCGGCTTGCGGAAGGGGCGATCCCCGTCCGCCCGCGGCGGACGGGCGCTGAACGGCTTGTCGCCGTCGCGTTTGAACGGACGTTCCCCGCCCGCGCGCGGCGGACGCGAACGCTCGCCTTCGGGACGCGCGCGCTTCTCGAACTTGCGTCCGTCGTCGCGATCCTTGCCGGGCGGCCGGGTCTCCAGCCTCGGCCTGGAGTGGGGCGCCCGCGTTTCGTCGCGCTCGCCGCGGAAGTTCCGTTCGTTGCGGGTTTTCGCGGGGCCGCGCGGCTTTTCTCGCACGGCGACGAAGCGTTCCACCTTCACGGCCCTGCCCTTGCGGTCGGCGGTTTCGGCGCGCTCGACGCGTTTGCGGTCTCCGGCGACCGCCGCGCGCTCCTCGGCGCGGATGATCGAAATATGCTTGCGCTTGCCCGGCGCGGGCTTTTCCGGGCGACGCTCGGGGATTGCCTCCGCTTCCGGTTCGCCGCGCCGCGGATACGCGCGGGCGGGCCGGCGTTCCACGACCTCCCGGGGCGCCTCCTCGCGGGCTTCCTCGCGCGCCCGGTCCATCACCGGAGCCTCGAAATCCGCGCCGGCTTCCTTGATGAGCTTTTCGCCGAGTTGATCCATCAGGATGCGCGTCCTGATTTCCTCGACGGCGCCCTCCACCAGTTCGCCAAGCTGGAAAGGCCCGAAAGAAACGCGAATCAGGCGGTTCACGTCGAGCCCGATGTGTTCGAGCACCTTCTTGATTTCGCGGTTCTTGCCCTCGCGCAGGCCCATGGTGAGCCAGACGTTGGCTCCTTGCTGGCGGTCGAGCCGCGCCTCGATGCCCATGTATTCGACGCCGTCTATGACGACGCCCTCGCGCAAGGCGTCGAGCTTCGTCTGGTCGGTGTCGCCATGGGCGCGCACACGATAGCGGCGCAGCCAGCCGGTCGCCGGCAATTCCAGCATCCGCGACAGGCCGCCGTCGTTGGTGAGAAGCAGCAGGCCCTCGGTGTTGATGTCGAGCCGGCCGACGCTGACGACGCGCGGCAGCGCTTCTGGCAAGGCGCCGAAGATGGTGGGGCGTCCCTCCGGATCGCTCTGGGTCGTCACGAGGCCGCGCGGCTTGTGAAACAGCCAGAGGCGCGTGCGCTCGCGGCCCGGCAAGGGCTTGCCATCGACGCGAACGCGGTCGCCGGGATTGACGTTGAGCGCGGGGCTGAGGATTTTCTCGCCATTGACCTCGACGCGGCCCGCCTCGATCCAGGCTTCGGCCTCGCGGCGCGAGCAGAGCCCGGCGCGGGCCATGACCCGCGCGATGCGTTCGTCGCCCTCTTCGCGCTCCACGGTGCGGACGGTCGAGGGCGAGCCTTTCGGCTTGCGCGGACGGAAGGGAACCCGGTCCTCGCGCGGG
This sequence comes from uncultured Hyphomicrobiales bacterium, assembly GCA_903884435.1. GTDB lineage: Bacteria > Pseudomonadota > Alphaproteobacteria > Rhizobiales > Beijerinckiaceae > Terripilifer. The sequence continues at coordinate 1,475 of CAISEY010000393.1, forward strand.
CGGGCGTGGCGGTCGCCGCCGCCTTCCTTCGGGCGGAACGGGCGCTTGCCTTCGGGCGCGCCGGCGCGAAAAGGCTTGCGCTCGCCGTCGCGACGCGGCGGGCGAACGATCTCGCCATCGGCGGGAAACGGCGCCGGCGCGACGCGCTCGGGGTCTGGCCGGCGGCGCAGGGTCGCCTCGCCCGTATTAGGCTTGCGGGGGCCGTCGAACGGCTTGCCCCCGGAGAATTTCGAAGGGCCTTTGCCGCCGCCGGGCTTGCGCGGACGGCGTCGATCGTCATTTCTGTTGTCTGTCATGCGCCCTGATAACAGAGCGGACGATGGTTTGGGAGTGGAAGTTGCGCATGGCCGCCAGACTTGAAGGCGACGACCCGATGGCGCGGGCCTTCGAAGAGGCCCGGATGGCGGCGGCGCACGGCGAGACTCCCGTGGGCGCGGTCGTGGTCCGCGCGGGACAAATCCTCGCCACCGCCGGCAACCGGGTGATCGCCGACCGCGATCCCACGGCCCACGCGGAGGTGCTGGCGATCCGCGCCGCCTGCGCCGCCGCCGGCAACGAGCGGCTCGGCGATTGCGACCTCTACGTGACGCTGGAACCCTGCGCCATGTGCGCCGGGGCGATCTCCTTCGCCCGGCTGCGCCGGCTGTATTTTGGCGCCTTCGACCCGAAGGGCGGCGCGGTGGAGAGCGGCCCGCGATTTTTCAACCAGCCCACCTGCCACCACGCGCCGGAGGTCTATGGCGGCATCCGGGAAAGCGAGGCGGCGGAGATTCTGAGGGCGTTTTTCAGGGGAAAGCGATAGCGCCCCGCCCTTCCCGCCCGCGCCCCGCGGGTGTTACGCTCGCCAGAACGGACGCGAGGCGCCGACGGAGGGATCCCATGACTTTTCCACGCGCGCTGGCGTTCGCGCTGCTTTGCCTCGCCCCGCTGGCCCGCGCGGGCGACGCCGCCGCGCAGTCCTGGCCGCCGGAGCAGGGATTGCGCATCGTCGTCGGCTTTCCGCCAGGACCGACGGACGTGATGGGCCGGCCCGTCGCGGCGAAATTGCAGCAGGCGCTCGGCGTCAACGTGATTTTCGAGAACAGGCCCGGCGCCAATGGCGCCATCGCGACCGAACAGGTGGCGCGCGGCGAGACCGACGGACGCACGATCCTGCTCGGCACCGCGGGCACCCACGAGACCGCCGTGCATCTCGTCAAGAACCTGCGTTACGATCCGGTGAAGGATTTCGAGCCGGTGATCGCCGCCATCGAGCCGATCACCTGCCTCGTCGCCCTTCCCTCCCTGCCCGCGAACACCGTTCCGGAACTCATCGCTTACGCGAAGGCCAATCCCGGCAAGCTCTCGTTCGGCTCGACGGGCGTCGGCTCGTTCTTCCATCTCGCCGGCGAGTTCTTCAACCAGAAGGCCGGCGTCAGCACGGTGCACGTCCCCTATCGCGGCGCGGACGCGGCCATCACCGATCTCATCGGCGGACATATCCAGCTCGTCTACACGTCCCTGTCGACCGCCGGGCCGCACATCCAGTCGGGCGCGGTGAAACTCATCGCGATTCTGGAGCCCCGGCGCTTTTCGAAAACGCCAGACGTTCCCTCGATCACGGAATCGTTGCCGGAATTCATCAAACCCTCGACCTGGTTCGGCTTTTTCGTCGCGCGCGGCACGCCGGGGCCCATCGTCGCGCGGATCAATTCCGAGATCGACAAAATTCTGAACGCCGCCGAAATGCGCGGCCTGATGGAGCAGAACGGCTATTCGGTCATCGGCGGGCCGCCGGAGAAACTGCGCGACCTCATGGTCGATGGCATCGCGCGTTTCGGCGAGATGGTGAAGGCGGCGGGCATCGAACCGGAATAGGGCGAGGCGGGAGCGAACATGTCGAAACAGATCAGGCGCGTCGTCACCGGGCGCGACGCGCGCGGCAAGTCCATCTTCATAATGGACGGCCCGCCGCCAGGCCCCTTCAGCGAGGGAACGGCGGGCGTCGTCGCGACCGATTTGTGGAAAACCGGCGCGACCCCCGCCAACAATCGCAGCGACGACGAAGCGATCGACGCGAATTTCAGGCTGCCGCCGCCGAAAAACGGCTCGATTTTCCGGGTGGTTTCCTATCCGCCGGACGCCGAGCGTTTCGCGGCGCTGGCGAAGGCGAACGCGGCCCTCGAACAATCCTCCGGCATGGAGGCCGCGCGCGACAAGGCGAACCCGCGCCACAGGGGCTTTCACAAGACCGACACGATCGACTACGCCATCGTGCTGTCGGGCGAGATCGTCGCCATGATGGACGAGGGCGAGACGTTGCTGCGCGCCGGCGACGTGCTGGTTCAGCGCGGCACGAATCACGCGTGGAGCAATCGCGCGAACGAACCGGCGGTGCTCGCCTTCGTGCTCATCGACGCGGAGCCCGCCTGAACTTGCGTTCCGTGTCGGGAACCGCGTCGAGCCCCGCGTCGCGCGCCATTCGCACGGGGTCGAACCCGTAGTCGAAGGTGATTTCCTCGTCGGCGGCGATGTCGCGCAGGGCCTCGATCCAGACGCGTCCGCGCGTTTCGAAGGCGATGGCGTTCGGCTCCGTCGAATGGTTGATGTAGATGGATTCATTCCCGCCGATCAGCGCGTCGATATAGCGCGAGCTCAGACGGATGAGCAGGGTGTAGCCAATGGAATTGTAGTAGGCGTCGCGCCGATCGCCCTCCTCCAGGCTGATTTTCTGACCCGTGTATTCGATGACGCGCGCGCCCTCCGGAATCGCCTTGTCGGCGAAGAGGCCGCGCCCGTGAATCGGGGATTTGCGCACGCTGACGGCGGCGGGTTTCTTCATGTCGCTTCGTGGTCCCGTGGCGGCCCGTCGCGCGGGCGTCGCCGCGCGCGCGACTTATGGTACAGGTCGCGGCGGGCGTCGAGGGCGAACGCCGGCGAAAGGAACACGGACGATGAACAACCACGGCGGAACGACGCGCGCATCGCCCTCGCGCGATTTCCTCGCGAGCGAAGCCGCGGGCGGAATCGTGCTGATGGGCGTCGCGGCGCTCGCGACGGTCGTCGCCAATTCGCCGCTCGCCGGCGCCTATTTCGGCGCGCTGGAGGCGCACGCCGGCGGGTTGAGCGTGCTGCACTGGATCAACGACGGGCTGATGACGATCTTCTTCTTGCTGGTCGGCCTCGAGATCAAGCGAGAACTCGTCGATGGCGAGCTTTCCACCTGGCCGCGCCGGGTGCTGCCCTGCGTCGCGGCCGCGGGCGGCATGGCGGTTCCGGCTCTGGTTTACGTGGCGCTGAACGCGGGAACGTCCGCGAATCTGCGGGGATGGGCGATCCCCTCGGCGACCGACATCGCCTTCGCGCTCGGCGTGCTCGCCTTGCTGGGGCCGCGCGCGCCCGCCTCGCTGAAGGTTTTCCTCACGGCGCTCGCGATCATCGACGATCTCGGCGCGGTCGCGATCATCGCGGCCTTTTACACCGACCATCTCGCCATCGGGTGGCTCGCGGCGGCGGGCGGGATCCTCGCCATCCTCGCCGCGCTCAACCTCGGCGGCGCGCGCCGGCTCGACGTTTATCTCGTCGCCGGCGCCCTGCTGTGGTTCTTCGTGCTGAAATCGGGCGTTCACGCGACCCTCGCGGGCGTCGCCCTCGCGCTCGCCATTCCCATGCGCGGCGGCGCGACGGGCGAGGAAGCGCCGCTGTACCGGCTGGAGCACGCGATCCAGCCGTGGGTCGCGTTTCTCGTCGTGCCCGTGTTCGGGTTCGCCAACGCCGGCGTGTCGCTCGCGGGCATGACGCTGGCGAAACTCGCGGAGCCCGTCACGCTGGGCGTCGCGGCGGGCCTCTTCGCGGGCAAACAGACGGGCGTCTTTCTGAGCACGCTGGCGACCGTGCGCCTCGGCCTCGCGGACCGGCCGCGGGGCGCGTCCTGGGCGCGGATTTATGGGGTGTCGCTGCTCGCCGGCGTCGGCTTCACGATGAGCCTGTTCATTGGCCTGCTCGCCTTTCCGGACTCCGCGGCGACGCGAGACGCGGTGAAGGTCGGCGTGCTGCTTGGCTCGCTGGCGTCCGCCATCGCCGGCGCGCTCGTGTTGCTCGCCGCGCGGCGCGACGACGAAGCGTCAGGCGACGAGGCTCAGGGATTGCAGTAGCCGGTTGGCCTTCTGGCGCTGGCGGGCGGTGAGCACCTCGCAGAGGGCGCGCGTGTGCTCCGTCAGTCGTTGCAACGCCGCGAGGCGGGACTGCGCCCATGTCGCCTGCATTTCAATGACCGCCTCGACGTCGGGCGGCGCGTCCATCGCGCAGGCGCCGGCGCGCGCGTCGAGTTCGCGGCGACCGACCCGCAACTCCTCGAGCGCGGCGGCGAAAGCCTTCCAGCGGTCCGCCTGCACGCGGGTGATGCCAAGTTCCGCGCCAAGTTCGGCGAACCCGCGTTCGCGCGCCGGCGCCGGAGCCGGCGCGGACTTCACGGGTTTCCAGAGAACAATGGTCGACATGATGCAATCCTCGACAATCCGGCGCGGCGTTCGTCGCGGACGCCGCGCGGCCCCCGCGGGACGAGGCCCTAGCGAAAAAATATGCCGGCACGATGACAGGACACGAAGCTTGCGCGAGACCGGCCGGCCGCGATCGCTAGAGCCGCCCGAGCCGCTGGTCGAGGCCGCGCTTGATGTCGTCCTTGACGCCGCGAGCGGCCTCGAGGATTTGCGCGGCGAGAAAAAAGTCCAGCGCCTTGAAACGGCCGACCGGGGGACGCAGCAGGATGTCGGGCCGGTCGACCTTCAGCATTTCCCGGGTGATCGTGTATTGCACGATCTGCGCGGCGCCGATGAGCGCGGCGTAGGGCTTCGGCGGCTTGTGCTGGTGGGTGGCCGAGGCGCCCATCACGTCGCAGGCGACGATGACGTCGGCGCGATCCTTCAGCGCGCGATAGGGCAAGGGATCGATCAGGCCGCCATCGACGAGAACGAGGCCGTCGATCTCCACGGGTTTGACGAGGCCCGGAATCGCCATCGAGCCGGCGACCGGCGGCGCGAGCGGACCGCTTTCGAAAATCGCGAGGCGACGGCGATGGTAATTCGTCGCGACGACCGCGAGCGGGATTTCCAGATCCTCGAACCTGTCGGGCATGCCGGGCGGCCAGAACAGCTGGAGCAGGAGCTCCGCGTCGAGCAGCACCGGATTGCTGTCGAACCTCGTCAGAAAATCGGTGAACTTGCCGACGCGCGCCCTCATCAGCCGCGCGATGGTCAGCGGCTTGTTCCCGAAGATCGAGAGAACGTGGACGCGCAAATCCGCGGCGCGAATTCCCGACGCCCAGGCCGCGCCGACGATGGCGCCCATGGAGGAGCCGCTGACCGCGACCGCCCTGACGCCCAGTTCCTCGAGCGCCTCCAGCACGACGATGTGCGCGAGGCCGCGCGCGCCGCCGGCCCCCAGCGCGACACCGACCGCGGGCCCCGGAGCGTTGAATCGCCGCGCGGACGAGGCCACGACGTCGGTGGACCCGGCGTTCACAGGAAGCCGAGCAGCGCGGCGAGGGTCGCGGCGGGATTTTCCTCGGCGAGGAAATGGCCGGCGTCGATGGCCTCGCCGACGGCGTCCGGCGCGAACGCGCGACGCCAGACCTCGACGGGCGTCTCGCCGCGGGCCCGCGTCAGGAAGGAAACGCCGGTGAGAATCTGCGTAGGACAGAGAATCGTCTTGCGCGCGGCGAGGTCCGCCTCGTCGGCGGCGAGATCGAGCGTCGCGCCGGCCCGGTAGTCCTCGCACATGGCGTGAATGCGCGAGGGATCGTTCCACGCAGCGGAATAATGGGCCATGGCGCGCGCGTCGAAGACGGGTCGCGCCGGGTCTTTCTCCCATTTCGCCATTTGCGGGCGGAAATATCCGTCGGGATCCTCGCCGATCTCCGTCTCCGGCGCGGGGGCCGGTCGCGACAGGAACGTCCAGTGCGCCGCGGGCGTCAGGCCCGAATGGATGTTCTTCCAGACTTCCGCCGTCGGCAAAATATCGAGCAGCGAAAGCCTTTCGACGCGGCCCGGATGATCGAGCGCCAGCCGGTACGCGACGCGGCCGCCGCGATCGTGCGCGACCACGCGAAAGCGCGCGTGCCCGAGGTCTTCCATCACGGCGACGGCGTCCGCGCCCATGACGCGTTTGGAATATTCCGCGCCGGCCTCGCTCGACGGCGCGCTCGACCAGCCGTAACCGCGCATGTCCATCGCGACGACGGTGAATTTTTTCGCGAGTTCGGGCGCGAGGCGATGCCACATGACGTGAGTTTGCGGAAAGCCGTGCAGCAACAGAAGCGGCGGGCCGGAGCCGCCGGAGCGGGCGAAAATCCGGCCCGCGTCGGTGTCGATCCAGTGGCTGGAGAAACCGGGAAAAAGATCGGCGAGATCGGTCATGGCAATCCTCGCTGGGGACATCGCGCCAGTTCGGCGGGGCAGCGCGACGCAATCAGCATGTTCACCCCGGCCAAATCAAGGCGACGGACGCGGGACGCGTCTTCGCCCTTCGGAATGGCCCGGGAAACCGTCGCTTGCGGTCGGCGCCGCGAACGTGCAATTTGAATGGAGTTTCCGAGGGAGGTCTCGACATGAACACTGGCAAACGCAGAACGGGCGCGCTCGCGCTCCTGCCGGCTCTGGCGCTGGCGGCGCTGATGAGCACGACACCCATGTCGGCCCGCGCGCAGGCGCCGTCGATCGGCGAGACCGACCTTGGCGGAATCGTCACCGGCCCGAACGGGCCCGAGGCGGGCGTCTGGGTGATCGCGGAAACGAAGGATCTGCCGACGAAATACGCCAAGGTCGTCGTCACCGACGATCAGGGCCGCTACGTGATACCCGATCTGCCGAAGGCCAATTACCAGGTGTGGGTGCGCGGCTACGGCCTCGTCGATTCCGACCGGCAGGCCGCCGCGCCTGGAAAACTGCTCAACCTCACCGCGAAGGCCGCGCCGAACGAGGCCGCCGCCGCGCGCTATTATCCGGGCATGTACTGGTATTCGATGCTGGAAATTCCGGGCAAGGACCAGTTTCCGGGCACCGGCACGGGACCGCAGGGCAACGGCATCCCGACCTTCATGAAGACCCAGGATTACTGGGTCGACACGGTGAAGAACGCCTGCCAGTCCTGCCACGCCCTCGGCAGCGAGAACGTGCGGATGCCGAAAAAGGAACTCGGCGAGTTCAAGACCTCCGCCGATCTGTGGATGCGCCGCATCCAGTCGGGACAGGCCCAGGGCAACATGGCCGTTTCCATCGCCCGTCTCGGACCCGACAAGGGTCTGAAGCTTTTCGGCGAATGGACGGACCGGATCGCGAAGGGCGAATTGCCCTCGTCGAAACCCTCGCGTCCCCAGGGCGTCGAACGCAACGTCGTCATCACCATGTGGGACTGGATGACGCCGACGACCTACGGACATGATCTCGTCTCGACCGACAAACGCAATCCGCGAGTCAACGCCAACGGGCCGGTCTATGGCTCGCCGGAGGATTCGACCGACAATATCGCGGTGCTCGATCCCGTGAACCACAGGGCGTCGCTGCTCCCGCATCCGTATCGCGACCCGAAGACGCCGACCAACAAGAACGAGCCCATGGGAACCTCGGTGTTCTGGGGCGACGAACCCATCTGGGACAGCCACACCACCGTCCACAATCCGATGATGGACGAGAAGGGCCGCGTCTGGTTCACGGCGCGCATCCGGCCGCCGGAAAATCCGGATTTCTGCAAGGCGGGCTCCGATCATCCGTCCGCGAAAGTCGTGCCGATCGCGGCCTCGGGCCGGCAACTTTCGATGTACGATCCGAAGACGCAGAAATGGTCGCTGATCAACACCTGCTACGGCACGCACCATCTCTATTTCGGCAACGACGCCAACAACACGCTCTGGACCAGCGCCGGCGGCCCCGCCGCCATCGCCATCGGCTGGCTCAACACGAAAATGTACGACGAGACCGGCGACGAGGTTAAATCCCAGGGCTGGGCGCCGCTCGTGCTCGACACGAACGGCGACGGCAAGCGCGGCCCCTACGTGGAGGCGAACCAGCCCCTCGATCCCGCGAAGGACAAGCGCGTGATCGCCGGCTTCTACGCCGTGCAGACCTCGCCAAAGGACGGCTCGGTGTGGGGCCAGGCGATGGATGTCGGCTTCTCGCGCATCGACCAGCCCGGCTACATCATCCGCTTCGAGCCGGGACAGGATCCCACCAACACCGGCCTCGGCGAAATCTATCTGCCGCCGGACGGCACGTTCGGCTCGCGCGGCATCGACCTCGATTCGAACGGAGTGGCTTGGACCGTGCTGGCGAGCGGCCACATGGCGAGCTTCGACCGGACAAAGTGCAAGGGCCCGCTCAACGGTCCGGCCGCCGTCACCGGCAAACAATGTCCCGAGGGCTGGACGCTCTACAAGTTCCCGGGGCCGTCCATGAAGGGCGTGACCTCCGAGAACAGCGCCGAACACGCGTATTATATCTGGGTCGACCGGTTCGACACGCTCGGCCTTGGCAAGGACACGCCGATCGCCATGGCGAATGGCGGCGAGGCGATGCTGGCGCTGGTCAACGGCAAGTTCGTCAACCTGCGCGTGCCCTATCCGCTCGGCTTCTTCACCAAGAACGCCGACGGCCGCATCGACGATCCGAACGCCGGATGGAAGGGCAAGGGCCTCTGGACCTCCTCGGGAACCCGCGCCATGTTCCATAGCGAAACCGGCAAGGGCGAGCAGCCCAAGGTCTTCAAGCTGCAAATGCGGCCGGACCCGCTGGCGCGGTAAGGCCATCGACCCTCGCCCCGCCCCGGGGCGAGGGGTCTCGTCCAGGGAGAGGGCGCCGGATCACCTGATGTCGCCAGGCGTTCCATGGCCTTTCCCCACCGCCCGCCATCCGATGTCGCGGCGGTAGAACCCGCCGGGAAAGTCGATGGCGGCGACCGCCGCGTAGGCGCGATCGCGCGCCTGTTCCACGCTGGCACCGCGCGCGGTCACGTTGAGCACGCGCCCGCCAGTGGCGACGAGCCTTTCACCGTCAAGTTTCGTGCCGGCGTGGCTGATGGCGACGCCTTCCATGGCCGCCGCGGTTTCGAGACCGCGGATTTCGCCGCCGCGTTCGGGCGATTCAGGGTAGCCCCGCGCGGCGTAAACGACGGTCAGCGCCGCGTCGGGCGACAGGCGCACCGGGCCAGACGGCAGCCGGCCTTCCGCCGAGGCGAGCAGCAGTTCCAGCAGATCGTCCTCGAGCCGGGGCAACATGACCTGTGTTTCCGGATCGCCGAAACGCGCGTTGAACTCGATCAGTTTCGGACCGGCCTCGCCGATCATCAGGCCAGCGAAAAGCACGCCGCGGAAGGGCGCGCCGCGGGCGCGCATGCCAGCCAGCGTCGGCTCGACGATTTCGCGCATGACGCGCTCGCTCATGGCCTCCGTCATCACGGGCGCGGGCGAATAGGCGCCCATGC
>CAISEY010000394.1 GCA_903884435.1 uncultured Hyphomicrobiales bacterium
TGAACGCGCGCGAGGGTCAGGGGCAGATCAGCACCGGCGTTTTCGCGTGCGCCATCACTTCCGCGGCCTGGCTGCCGAGAACCAGCCGCTTGAGGCCGCGCAATCCATGCGAGCCCATGACGATGAGATCGCACCCGAGCTTCTCCGCGCTGGAGACGATGCCGTCGGCCGGACGCGCGTCCGCGACATGCAGCGTTTCACAGGCCACGCCGGCTTTCTCCGCGGCGGCGCGCGCCGCGTCGAGCACTTCCTTCGCGGCGGCGTCCATCGTCGCCTCGTAATCCTCGACCGGATGGCTGGCGCCCATTTTCGTGCTCGTCACCATTTCCGAAATCGACCAGAGTTCGGTGACGGTCACGAGAGTCACGCGCGCGCCGAGCTGTTTGGCGAGCGCGAGGCCCTTGCCCGCCGCCCGCTGCGCGATGGCGGACCCGTCGGTCGCGATGAGAATGTGATGGAACATGTATTAACCCTCCCGGAGACGTGTGCATCGTCCCGCCGGAGCCTGCTCCGCGCCTTGACCATCGTCAATCCCGGATGTCTCAGCGCGCGTCGAGTTGCGCCTGCAAGTCCTGCGCGAACCGCCGGATGCGCCGCGCGTTGGCGCCAAAGTCGTGACGCCCGGCGCGCGAGGCCGAGCGCACGTCGATCCGGGTTTGTCCCGCGAGGGGCCGCACGCGAATCGTCACGTCGTCGGAAAAACCCATCAGCGGCGTGCGGTCCACCGCCTCGATGCGCCCGATCCCCGAGCGACCTCCGGGCCTCGTCACTTCGACGACGCGCCAGCCGCGCGCCGCCACGGCCTTCTGGATCAGCGGCCAGGCCTCGTCGGAATCGATGTCGAGAAGGATCGGCTGCACGTCCGGATAGGCGAGACGCTGCGCCTCGCGCCAGGCCTCGGGAATGGCGCCGTGTTCGAGCCCGTCGCGCGACGCCAGCGCCCGCGAGGAGCGGGCGAAATCCGGCGGGTCGATCAGGTCGGTCGAAACATCGTTGAGCAAGGGCAGCCGCGTCGCCTGAACGGCGAGAAAGCCTGGATAGGCCAGCAGCAGCGTCGCGAGGAACAGAGCCGCGAGCACCACGCCGACGCCGCGCCGCCCGGTGCGCCAGATCACCACGGCGCCCGCGAGGGCCAGCAGCACGCCAAGGCAGGCGATGAAAATCGCGGCTCCGAACACGGCGAGCACGGCCGTGGCGTCCGCGATCTGCCCGCGCGAAATCGCCAGCGCGACGACGGCCAGCGCCAGCGCGAACGTGGTCAGGCGCCGGCCCCAGATGGCGGCGGCCGAGACGGGTTCTTCGAGGATCAGACGGCGCATGGGTTCCGCGGAAAGGACGCGACGCGAGCAGACTGAATAGACCAATTCGGGAAAGGCGCAATCCACCCCGCCCGATTGTGCGCCCGCGCCGGCCCGGCTATGGTTCCCGACCTCATCCGGAGCCTTTCATGCACGTTCAGGTTGGTATTGTCGGAGCGGGCCCCGCGGGTCTCATGCTCGCGCGCCTGCTCCATTTGCAGGGCATTTCGTCGATCATCCTCGAATCGCGAAGCCGCCCCTACGTCGAGACGCGCGTGCGCGCCGGCCTGCTGGAGCAAGGCTCGGTCGATCTCATCAATGAAACGGGCATGGGGGATCGCTTGCGCCGCGAATGCCTGCCGCACGATGGAATTGAATTATTGTTCAATGGCGAGCGCCACCGCGTCAACATGCAGGAGTTGATTGGCCGCCGCGTCTACATTTACGGCCAGCAGGAGGCGGTCAAGGACATGATCGCCGTCAATCTCGCCGCCGGCGTACCCATTCACTTCGAAGCGGAGGCCGTCGCCTTCGAGGGAGTCGACTCGGAGAGACCGACGATTCGCTATCGTCACGGGGGCGTCGAGAAAACGATCGCCTGCGACTACATCGCGGGCTGCGACGGTTTCCACGGCGTCAGCCGCAACGGTTTTCCGGCGTCCGGCCGCAAGGATTACGACCGCGCCTATCCCTTCGGCTGGCTTGGCATTCTCGTGGACGCGCCGCCAAGCCACGACGAACTGCTTTATTGCCACCACGAACGCGGCTTCGCTCTTTTCACCATGCGCTCGCCGACCGTGTCGCGGCTGTATTTGCAGGTGCCGCCGGACGAGGACGAGAACAACTGGTCCGACGACCGCATCTGGAGCGAGTTCCACCAGCGCCTCGGGACCGGCCACGGCCTGAAGGTCAGCGAGGGCAGGATCACCCAGAAGGTCGTGGTGGAGATGCGCAGTTACGTCACCGAACCCATGCGTTTCGGCCGGCTGTTCCTCGCTGGGGATTCCGCCCATATCGTGCCGCCGACCGGCGCCAAGGGCATGAACCTCGCGCTCTCCGACGTGAACGTTCTCGCGAAGGCCTTCACGGCTTTCTACAAGCGCGGCGACGCGAGCCTGTTCGACGCCTATTCGGAGAAATGCCTGCGCCGCATCTGGGGCGCCCAGCACTTCTCGTGGTGGATGACCTCGCTGCTGCACACGATGCCCGACGCCCTGTCCTTCGACGTCCGGCGGCAGATCGCCGAGTTGCGGACAATCACCGGATCGATCGCCGGGCAAACGCTGCTCGCCGAGAATTACGCCGGCCTTCCCATGGAAATGTGACGTGACCGAACCGAAATCGCCGGACGCGCGGCGCGAGACGCGCGCGCCCTTCTTCGCCTATTGCTCCATCGAGCGCACCATCGGCGAGGGCGGCGTCGCCCGCAATCGCGTCGAAATCGTTCCACACCTCTCCAACAGTTCCGGCGCGGCCCACGGCGGGCTGCTGATGACCATGCTCGACAGCGCGCTCGCCGGAGCCGCGCGCTCGATCGTTTCCGACGATCACGGCATGATGACGATCGACATGCAGGCGGCCTTTCTGACGCCGGGCCGCGGCGTGCTGACGGGCGAGGGGCGCGTCGTGCGCGGCGGCAAGACGCTGATTTTCTGCGAGGGCGAGATCAGGAACGAGGCGGGTCACATCGTCGCCAGGGCCACGGGCGTTTTCAGCCCGCGTCGACCGCGCGCGGAAAAACCCTGAATTTCCCGAGTTCTGGAACTTTTCGACTTGATCGGCGTTTTGACCGGGAGCAAGATCGCGACATTCCGGTGAAAGTCGCTTCGCCGGCCGGATGGAACGAATGGCAATCCAGTCGCCATCGCGCGGCGCCAGCGGGCGCCCCGACGACCTCGCGGGATTTGGCCCCGAATCCCGCCGCGTCGTGAAAATCGACGACCCGACCGATTACGAGCATCGCCATTTCGTCAATCTGGCGGCGGCCGCCTTCCTGCTGTGCATCGCCATCGCCATCATCTGGACGGTCAAGGCGATGGAGGATTACGAAAACCTGCAAAAGTGCCTCGGCTCCGGCCGGCGCGATTGCGTCGATCTTCACGTTCCCGTCCGGCCGATGATTCCCGTTCCCGCGCGGAAGGGATAATCCCCGCTCAGGCGGCTTCGCGGGCCGCCTCGCGCATTCTCAGAAACCAGGCCAGCCCCGCGACGAAAACCGCTCCCGCCGCCGGCGCGATGAAATGTTCGAACGCGGCGGGCAAGGGGCCGGCCAGCGTGTCGAGGAAAGGGTCCGAAGCGATCAGTCCGCCCGCGATCCAGCCGAGCAGCGCCGCCCCTGCCCACACGAGGACCGGCGCGCGCCGGAGCACGGCGATGATCATTTGCGCGCCGAAGACGATCAGCGGCACGGACAGCAGGAGGCCAAAAGCGATCAGCCAGATGTCGCCCCGGGCCGCGGCCGCGATCGCCACGACATTGTCGAGCGACATCACGATGTCCGCGACCACCACGGTCCGCACGGCGTTCCAGATCGTGCGGGATTCCTTCACGTCGGATTCGTCCGTCTCGTCGATCAGCAATTTGATCGCGATCCACAGAAGCAAAAGGCCGCCGACGAGCTTGAGCCAGGGAACCATCATCAGTTGCGTGACGATGATCGTGAAGAAAATGCGCAGGACGACGGCGGCGCCGGCGCCCAGCGCGACCCCCCAGGTGCGCTGGCCGCCCCGGAGCGACCGGCAGGCGAGCGCGATGACGACCGCGTTGTCGCCGGACAGCAGGACGTTGATCCAGATGATCTGCAAAATCCGCAGTGCGTAAGACGTGTCCA
>CAISEY010000395.1 GCA_903884435.1 uncultured Hyphomicrobiales bacterium
ATTCCACCAGCCGAAGCAGAAGCTCGCTACTATGCAAGCATCGAGGAGCCGGCCATGGCCGCGTGACTCAAACCACCGAGCCTCCGACGAACCCGGGGCGGTTCAGCGCCTTCATGCTTTCGACCCTTTCCGCAGCACTCAGCCGCGGTCATTTCCGGTCAGCAAGATGCTCTCGGCGGGTCTCCCTATGAATGGCGGGAACGGGTGCAATCAGGGCCGAAAGCCAACGATGCGGAGATTGTGGGGCGGACTTTCGGCCCGAGCCCATCGTTCCGTGTCCGCACTGTGTCCGTCGCCTTCCGTGCCTCGAACGGCTGTTCGCGCCGTGTTCCGCCGTCGAATGCGCGCGACGAAAAACGCCGCCAATCCGGTGAGCGCGCGTTCTCGAATCGAACCTGAACGACGCCGACGCCGAAATCCGAATGACATCAAACTGTTATGAAAGGTGTTGCGTTTGCGAACAGCGGCGCATACAAGCGCGGTTCTCAGTGACGCGGGGTGGAGCAGCCCGGTAGCTCGTCAGGCTCATAACCTGAAGGTCACAGGTTCAAATCCTGTCCCCGCAACCAAATCAAAAAGCCCCGGCCCAAAAGCCGGGGCTTTTTCACGTCAGGACGACGCGAGACTTATCTGGCCGCTTCCGTCGCCGTGGCCTTTTACACGTCGGGGAAATCATAGGCCGCGGACGCCTGCACTCCCTGAAAAGCGAAGTTGATCTCGTCCTCGATGGGCAGTTCGATCCACGGCGTGTTTTTCGCCGGATCGCGAATGACGCCGAGCGGATCCTCTCCGCGCTCCACCTTTTCGATTTCCTCCAGCAACGTGCGCCGGTAAAGCGCGACTCCCTTGTCCGCCTCGAGCAGGTTTTCGGCGGAATGATCGGTAATGTCGCCTTGTGTGATCATCACCATCATGTCCTGGGCGTTGAGCTGGTCGGGCATGTACTTGCCCTTGTCGTCGGCCCAGGGATTCTCCCAGATCGGCACTTCCGTCTGCTTTGGCTTGCCGGCCTCGCGCGGACGGCAATTGTACCAGTAGATAATCGTGTTCGTGTCGTCGACCGGCACGCGGATTTGAAACTGGTTCCAGCCATTGTGATAGGAAACCAGCGCCGTGCCCGGGAAAATCTGCGGATGGCCGACGGTCCATTCGGGCGAGTCATCGCTGTCGCCTTCCCAGAGGCGTTTCTTGACGATTCCGTATTCGAACACTTCAAAGGCCAGTTTCTTGTGTTTGCGGAGCGGAATCGTGGAAAGGCCTTTCCGCTTGCGCACGTAGTTCGTGTACATCATGTGCAGATATTCGATGTGCAGCGGGTCCATTGTGTTTTCCGCCACCTGCAGCCAGTTGCAGGGCAGGCGACTGACGCCGATGTCCTGGTCGTAATCCTCGCGCACCGCGAATTCCCAGCGCGGCAGCAGCGGCGCGGGCAGGGGGCCGAGCCAGGCCCAGACGAATCCGCCCATTTCCTGCACCGGATAGGCGGAGATTTTGATCCGGTCCTTCGCCTTGCTGCCCTCGGGTTCGGAGGGCTGGTCGACGCAGTGGCCGCTCTTGTTGAATTTCCACGCGTGGTAGGGGCAGCGGAGCCCGTCGTCCTCGACCATGCCCCAGGAAAGCGCCGCGCCGCGGTGCGGGCAACGTTCCGCGACAAGTCCGAGACTTCCGTCCTCGGAGCGGAAAAGCGCGAGGCGTTCGCCCAGCAGTTTCACGGGAATCACCGGGAGGTCCGCGTCCTTGCGGATTTCCACCGACGCGGCGACGGGGTGCCAGAACATCCGCATGTACTTGCCCATCGGCGTGCCCGGACCGACGCGCGTCAGCCGTTCGTTGCGCTCGCGTTGCATGTCGGTCCTGCCACGCTGGCCGGCGCTGCCCTGTTCCATCGTTGTCCTCCATCGTCCGGGTCCGCGTCGGGCGTCTTCCGGTTGGGCGGCACAAAACGCCGGAACGCCCGCGGCCGTCAAGCCGCGGGTCACGCGGGCCCGCGAAACGCCCGGACGCTGTCCGTTTTGAAATCGTAGTATTTTCCGGTCGCGGTCCAGTCCGGCGCGCACATGTCCGCGACCTTCGGCGCGAATTCGCCCGGCGCGCGCACGCTCATCGGGTCCTCGCCCGGCATCAGCGCCGCCCGCATGTTCGTGCGCAGAACGCCGGGATTGGCGATCATGACGCGCAGGGTCGATGTCTCCGCTGATTCGGCGGCCCATGTGCGCGCGAGGATGTCGAGCGCGGCTTTCGAGGCGGCGTAGGCGCCGAGGTAGGAATACGTCTCCGCCTTGCTGGCGACGCCGGAGGTGACGAACACCGCGCGCCCCGCGTCCGAGGCGCGCAACAGGCTGTCCAGCGAACGCACGAGCCTCCAGTTCGCGGTGACGTTCACCGCGAAAACATTGTCCCACGCGGGCGGATCGATATGCGCCAGCGGCGACACCGGACCCAGAACGCCGGCGTTGGCGACGAAAATATCGAGCTTCTTCCAGCGTTCGTGAATGGCGAGGCCAAGCCGGTCGAGCGCGTCGAAATCCTTCAGGTCGCAGGGAACGAGCGTCGCCTCCTGGCCATGGGCGCGCAATTCGTCGTCGATTTCCTCAAGCGCGCCCTGCGTGCGCGCCAGCGCGATAACGTGCGCGCCCCGCTTCGCCAGTTCAAGCGCGATCGCCCGGCCTATGCCGCGCGAGGCCCCGGTGACGAGCGCGACGCGGTTTTCGAGGGGAAGCGGCATGTCTGGCTCCGGCTGACACAATCGCCGGCACCTTAACGGCTCGCGCCGCCAAGATCACCCTCCATCACCCGGAACGCGAAATGAAACGCCGGCAGATCCTCGCCCGGATGATCTTCGGCGTGGGTCAATTGCGGAATCCGGAAATTGTTCGGCCGGATTTCCTTGCCCTTGTAAATCGCGGGATAGAGATCGATGAAATGCCAGCCGGGCGCGCCCGAGGCGTGCAGGAAAATCTCCACGTCGCCCTGCGAATTGAAGCCGCAGGCGTAGCCCGCGTACATATTGTCGTAGACCAGCGTGTAGATATTCGCGGTCTCGGTCCACCCCACGCCCTTCAGTCGCACGCGGAAGGGCGTGCCGGCGGGGCCGGAGGCGACATCGAGGGGCAGGACGCTCGGTTGCGTCGTGAACCAGCCTTCGCGGGTCTTTTCGCCGTCCCTGACGGTCAGGCGGTGCGGGCCTCCGAGATCGTCCGGCGCGGCGAAAGCGAAGGAGAGCTTGCCGGAAGCGTCGGCTTTCGCCCCGGCGATCTTTTTGCCGACATCGCCGAAGCCGCCGCCGCCCACGCGGTTGCCGCTCATCGACGCCCATTCAAGCGCGTAGGTCTTTCCCGGTTCGAAACCTTCGCCCTCGACGGCGACGGGCGTGTTGATCGGGCCCATGACCGGCGCCACGCGCAGCGCGCCAGGCTCGGGAAGCCCCCGGATTGTCTTTTGCAACTGTGCTTCCGCTGGCGGCGGCAGAACCGGCTCGCCCGGCGTGATCGTGAAGGTTTTCGTGAAGCGCGGGCGATCGGGCCGCGGATTTTGCTCGGGGTTGAGATAGGGAAACGTGAATTCGCCGTGGATGAAGGCGATGACATGCGTTCCCGGTCCGCCCGTCGCGGGAATCGTGAATTTCGCGGTTCCCTGCGTCGTCACCGACGACAACCAGCCAGTGAAGGAATTGTCCCAGGAGAGAGTCCAGCTGTTCTCGAGCTCGCGCCAGCCGACGCCTTTCATCTCGATCGTGACGGGCGTGCCCGCCGGGCCGCTTGCCGGGGAAACGTCGACGCTCATGTCGATGTTGAAATTCGCCTGGGTGTAGAGCCGCGTTCCCTTCTGGATGACGACGTCATGGCCGAAACCGAAGTCGTCGGGCGCGGTGAAGATGGCCGAAAGTTTCCCGGCGGCGTCGCTGCGCGCGGTGGCCGCGCGAAAGGCGACGGGGGAATAGTCCCGTCCGTGATATTCCCCGTCGCGCACCTTCCATTCGCCGCGCATGGTCCGCCAGACGATGTCGAAGTCCTCGTTCGCCGGCAGGCCGGTCGCCTCGACGCGCACTCTGGCGCCGCCCGGACCGTGGTCCGGGACGACGTTCATGCGACCGACATAGCCGCCCGCGGGCTCGGCGAGCGGAGCCGCCGG
>CAISEY010000396.1 GCA_903884435.1 uncultured Hyphomicrobiales bacterium
AAGGGCGAGGCCTTCAAGGTCGAACTCGTCGCCACGATCCCGGCCGACCAGGACCTGAAAATCTACCGGCAGGGCGAGTGGCTCGATCTCTGCCGAGGCCCGCACATGACCTCGACGGGCAAGATCGGCGGCGCCTTCAAGCTGATGAAGGTCGCGGGCGCCTACTGGCGCGGCGATTCGAACAATCCGATGCTCAGCCGCATTTATGGCGCCGCGTTCGCGAAGCAGGAAGACCTCGACGCCTACCTGAAGCAGATCGAGGAAGCCGAGCGCCGCGACCATCGCCGTCTCGCCCGCGAGATGGATCTGTTCCATTTCCAGGAAGAGGGGCCTGGAACGGTTTTCTGGCACCCGAAGGGCTGGACCCTGTTCCAGACCCTCATCAACTACATGCGCCGGCGGCAGCAGGCGAATGGCTATATCGAGGTCAACACGCCGCAGGTGCTCGACCGCGCGCTGTGGGAGACCTCCGGCCACTGGCAGACCTATCGCGAGAACATGTTCGTCACGACGACGGAGGACGAACGCGTTTTCGCGCTGAAACCGATGAACTGTCCCGGTCACGTGCAGATATTCAAGAACGGGCTCAAGTCCTATCGCGACCTGCCGATGAAAATCGCGGAATTCGGCATCGTGCATCGCTACGAACCATCGGGCGCCCTGCACGGCGTCATGCGCGTGCGCGCCTTCACGCAGGACGACGCGCATATTTTCTGCACGGAAGACCAGATCATGGACGAGGCGATGAAGGTCAACGACCTCATCATGTCCATTTACGAGGATTTCGGCTTCACCGACGTGGTGATGAAGCTTTCGACGCGGCCGGAAAAGCGCGTGGGCTCCGACGAGGTCTGGGACAAGGCGGAAGCCGCGCTGAAACGCGTGCTCGACAAGGTCGCGGAAACCGGGATGAAGACGGGGATCAATCCCGGCGAGGGCGCGTTCTACGGGCCGAAGCTCGAATACACCCTGCGCGACGCGATCGGGCGCGAGTGGCAATGCGGCACGACGCAGGTCGATTTCAACCTGCCGTCGCGGTTTGGCGCCTTCTACATCGGCGACACCTCGGAGAAGTTGACGCCGGTAATGATCCATCGCGCCATGTTCGGCTCGCTGGAGCGGTTCACCGGCATTCTCATCGAACATTACGCGGGACATTTGCCGCTGTGGCTGTCGCCGTTGCAGATCGTCGTCGCGACAATCACGCAGGAGGCCGACTCCTACGCGCTCGAACTGATCGCCGCGGCGCGCAAGCTGGGGCTCCACGTCGAGGGCGACCTGCGCAACGAGAAGATCAACTACAAGGTGCGGGAACATTCGCTGGCGAAGGTTCCCGTCATGCTCGTCGTGGGCAAGAAAGAGGCGGAGCAGAAGACTGTTTCCATCCGCCGCCTCGGCTCGCAGGCGCAAACGTCGATGGGCATGGCGGAGGCGCTGGCCGCCTTGAAGGACGAGGCGACGGCGCCGGACGTGAAGCGCGGCTGACGGGCCGGAAGAAAGCCCCCGGGGCGCGGCCCGCGCCCCGGCGCCATGGAAACCATCATGAACGAGCGCATCCATCTCGACGTCTCGCAACTCGCCGCCACGGTCGAGAGGCTGCGCGAGGGCCTCGCGCGGTACAATCTCGACAGGTCGGACGGGCAGATTCGCGACGGGCTGATCCAGCGGTTCGAGTTCTGCTACGAATCCAGCCACAAGATGCTGAAGCGATTTTTGAAGGAGACGGCGCCTTCGCGCGACGCCATCGACCGCATGTCCTTCGCGGACCTGATCCGCGCGGCCTGCGAACAGGGATTGCCGCGCGGCGACTGGCTGGCGTGGCGCGGCTATCGCGACATGCGCTCGCGCACGAGTCACGCCTACGACGGGGTCGTGGCCGCCGAGATCATCGACGGCATTCCCGATTTTCTGGAGGAAGCGGCGCATTTGAGCGCGGAATTGCTGAAACGCTCCGATCTGGACGCCGCGTGACGCTGGACGTTTCGCCAGCGCACTTGAATCTGGTGCTCGACATCCTGCGCGCGCACGCGCCGGCGAACACGCTGGTCCACGCCTTTGGCTCGCGAGCACGGGGCCGCGCGCGCGAATATTCCGACCTCGATCTTTCCATCGACGCCGGACGGCGGCTGACGCTCGATGAGATGGCGCGGCTCAACGAGGCTTTCGAGGACAGCGACCTGCCCTGGAAAGTCGATCTCGTGGACTGGCGCGCCCTCGACGCCGGCTTCGCGCGCCTGATCGAATCGAGCCTGGAGCCGCTTCAATTGACGGAGCGAGGGACGTAAGCTCTCGCTGATTCAGGGGAGAGACGCCATGCCGGACACGCCGCACATCCAGACGACGGGCATTCTGCACTTCACCATTCCCGTGCGCGATCACCACGAGGCCGCGAAATGGTATCGCGATCTTCTGGGCTGCGAGATCAACCGGCTGAGCCGGTTCTTCGCCTTCATGCGTTGCGGCAAGGACTGGTTCGTGCTCTCGACCATGCCGCCGGAGCATCTCAACGCCAATCCGCCGAAGGGCACCAAAAATCATCACGCCTTCATGGTGCGCCGCGAGGAATTCGATCGCGCCATGGGAATCGTCAAATCGCGGGGAATCGAGATCGTGCGTTACGAGGACACGGGGCACGTCAGTTTTCCCGGGCGTCACGCGTATTTCCATGATCCCGACGGCAATTGCCTCGAGATCATCGACTTGCGGATGGACGGCGAGGCGGATTGATCAGCCGCGCGTCGGCGGTTTCGGCGGATTGTCCTTTTCCGGCGGCGCAGGCGGCTCCGCGCGCGGCGGGCCCTGCGTGCGGATATAGGCCACGAGATCGGCTATTTCGTCGCGCGACAGCGCCATGGCCGGCATTCGTGGATAGGGCGCGCCGAGGAACGCGGTGAGCGGCGCGATGTCCGGGTATTTGGCGGCGATGGCCGAAAACGGCGGCACGTCGGCGCTGGCGCGCGGCTGGTCCGGACGAACCACGTGACAGGACGCGCACCACCGGTCGGCGATGCGCGCGCCGTTCGCCGCGTCCGCGGCGAGAGCCGCGCCGCCGCCTGCGCTCGCGACCACCCCCACGAGCGGAAAGAAAATCGAGCGAATTGTTTTCACGGTCATGGCGCGGAGCTTCCTGTTAATGTTTCAAAAATGGCGCGGAACCGGTTTCGTCGCCTTGCGGTCCGTCAAACCGGAAGACGCCGGCCATTCAGAAGGCCTTGAACGTGATGATCGTGCGCGTGTCGACGATCCCCGGGATTTTTTGCACTTTCGTGCCGACGAAATGGCCGATGTCGTCGTCCTTCTCCAGATAGAACTTGGCGAGAATGTCGTAGTTTCCAGCGATGGAATAAATTTCCGAGGCGATTTCCGCCTCGGCGAGGGCGCTGGCCACCTCGTAGGTGCGGCCGAGCGCGCATTTGATTTCGACGAAAAAGGTTTGCATCGTTCTCCCCTGGAGGTTTCAGTCTCGCACGCGGCGCTTATTTTGCAATGACTTCCACGTCCCGGTCGAGGGTCGACTGGACCGTGAAAGTCGCTTGCCAGGTTTTGCCCGAGCGCCGCGCGATCACGACATATTCTCCTTCCGCGAGCACCAGCGACGGGAAGGCGCCGATCATTTCCCGGATCACGTCGCCGCCGGGCGTCAGCACGGAGAAGCTGGTGTTGGCGAGCGCCTCGCCGCCGGGCGCGTTGACGAGCTTGAGGGTGAGCAGCGCGGCGCGATGGCGCAGCGTCGCCTCGGTGATTTTCGCCGCCTGAACAC
Source organism: uncultured Hyphomicrobiales bacterium (assembly GCA_903884435.1). GTDB lineage: Bacteria > Pseudomonadota > Alphaproteobacteria > Rhizobiales > Beijerinckiaceae > Terripilifer. The sequence goes on from CAISEY010000396.1 coordinate 3,761, forward strand.
GCAATTCAGCGTTGACGACGGAATTCGTGGCGTTCGCGGGCGCCCCCGGCGCGGCGGTCGAGCCGGCGCTTTCCTTCTCGAGGTAGGTGGAGACGACGCGGTAATTGCCCTCGGGAAGGCGAATGATTTCCCCCTGATGGGCGTTTTGCACGACGACGCGCGCTTCGGCGTTGCCGCGCTCGGGAACCACGACGGAAATGCTCAGGCGATTGGCGGGCAGCGGCGCGTCGCCCAGCACGCTGGTGATTTTCAGGGCTCCGGCGTTGAGGGCCAGTTGTTCCGTCACCGGGCGTCCATTGACC
>CAISEY010000397.1 GCA_903884435.1 uncultured Hyphomicrobiales bacterium
ACGCTCGATGGACTCTGGACGAAAATCGGAGGTCTCATCCAACTCGTCACGCCGGATGAATGCAGAAACTACTTCGCAGCCTCAGGTTACGATCCAGAATGATCGGATTCCGCTCTAAAACGGGATTTGCTCGCCCGCCTGGTCGATCAGCGTCCCGGACTGCGCGGGGACGAGCGCGTCGATCACCGCGAGAAGCCGGGCGGCTGCCTCCGCCGGCGTCCGCACCTCGAGGCCCGACTTCGCGAAAGGCGCGGACAGCGGCGTCGCGACCGTGCCGGGATGCAGGGCGACGCAAATGGCCATTTTTCGCGTGCGCGCGAGTTCGATGGCCGCCGTGCGGACGATCTGGTTGAGAGCCGCCTTCGAGGCGCGATAGGCGTGCCAGCCGCCGAGGCGATTGTCGGAAATGCTTCCGACCCGCGCCGACAGGGTCGCGAAAACCGCGCGTTCGTCGCGGGCCAGCAACGGCAGGAAGTGCTTCATCAGCAGGGCGGGGCCCGTCGCGTTGATGGCGAAGCTTCGGGCGAAATGCGCGGGGTCGATCTGGCGCAGGCTTTTTTCCGGCTGGAAGCGGTCGTCGTGAAGAAAGCCGGTGGCGTCGATCACGAGGGTCAGGCCGGGACCGATGGCCTTCGCGGCGGCGGCGATGCTGTCTTCGTCCAGCAAATCGAGGCCGGGGCTGGTTCCGCGACCGATCCGCGTCGCGGGACGGCCTTGCCGGTCGAGATGGTCCGCGAGCGCCGCGCCGATGCCGCCGGCGGCGCCGATCACGACCGCGCTCATCGGCTCGGGCGGCGCGTCGTCAATGGGCGCCCTCGCGTCCCGCGACGCCCAGCAACGCCGCCATCTTTTCCGGCGCCGCCGCGAGAACCTTGCTCGGGCCGGAAAACACGATCTTGCCGCGGTCGAGCACGATCGTGTCGTCGGCGAAGTCGAGGGCGAGGCGCGCGTGCTGTTCGACGAGCATCAGCGCGATGTCGTCTTCCTTCTTGAGGCGATGCAGCCCGGCGAGCACGGCGTCGACGATGACGGGCGCGAGCCCCTCCATCGGTTCGTCCATGAGGAGAAAGGTCGGGTTGCCCATCAGCGCGCGTCCGATGGCGAGCATCTGCTGTTCGCCGCCGGAAAGCTGGTCGCCGCGGTTGCGGCGGCGCGCGGCGAGCGAGGGGAAGAATTCGTAGACGCGCGGCAGCGTCCATCGTCCGGCGCGTTCGGCGACGACGAGGTTTTCCTCGACGGTCAGCGACTTGAAAATCTCGCGTTCCTGCGGCACCAGCGCGAGACCCTTGAGGGCGCGGCGATAGGGCGCGAGGCGGGAAATTTCCTCGCCATTGAACCTGATCGAGCCGCCATGCAGGTTGGTGTGGCCCATGATCGTGCTGAACAGCGTCGTCTTGCCGACGCCGTTGCGACCGAGCAGGGCGAGCGTCGCGCCAGGCTTCAGCGCGAGCGACACATCGTCGATGACGACGGTTTCGCCATAGCCCGCCCGCACGCCCGCGAGCGTCAGGCCTTCGGCGGCTTGCGCGGCGGTCAAGACTTGCGCTCCCCGAGATAGACTTCGCGCACTTTCGGATCCTCGGCGATTTGCGAGGGCGGACCCTCGACGAGGACGGCGCCCTGCACGAGAACGGTGATGCGCCTGGCCACGCGGAAAACGAGCTCCATGTCGTGTTCGATGAACAGCACGGCGATGTCCTCCGGCAGGCGCTCGATCGTGTCGATGATGGCGCCGGTTTCGCTCGGCGGCACGCCGGCGGCGGGTTCGTCGAGAAGCAGCACCTTAGGCCGCAACGCGAGCGCCATGGCGATCTCGATCATGCGCTGGCGACCGTAGGCGAGTTCCGTCACCGGGCGCATGGCTTCGTCGGCGAGGCCGAGCGGTTCGAGCAGGCCGAAGGCCTCCTCGATATTGGCGCGGCGATGGCCGGCCGGGCGCAGGAAATCGTTGGCGCTGCCGTCGCGTTCGGCGATGGTGAGCGTGACGTTTTCCAGCACGGTCAGGCGCTTGAACAGCGCGCTGATCTGGAAGGTGCGGACGAGGCCGCGCTTGACGCGGGCCGCCTGCGGCGTCGAGGTGATGGTCTCGCCGCCGAGGATGATGTCTCCGGACGTCGGGCGCAATACGCCCGTGACGAGATTGACGAAGGTCGTCTTGCCCGCGCCATTGGGGCCGATGAGCGCGTGCCGCGCGCCGCGTTCGAGCGAGAAGTCGATGTCGTTCGACACCGCGAGGGCGCCGAATTTCTTGCACAGGGCCTTTGTTTCGAGGGCGAGCGCGCTCATTCGCGGCTCCCTCCGACACGCCAGCGTTCGATCACGCCCAGCACGCCGCCGCGCGCGAACACAACGAGGAACACCATGAAAAGGCCAATCCAGAAGTACCAGTAGACGGGATCGATCGCGGCGAAGCGATCCTGCGCGATCATGTAGAGGGGCACGCCGATGAAGGCGCCATAGAGCCTGCCAATGCCGCCGATGATGAGCATGATCAGCAATTCGCCGGACCGTCCGAGGCTCAGCGCGCCGAGGCCGACGAGCGAGGTCGTCTGCGCGATCAAGCCGCCGGACACGCCCGCGAGCGCCGCGGAGAACGTGTAGAGGATGATCTTGCGCCGGTCGACCGGCGCGCCGATGGCGTGCATGCGACCGACGTTCTCGCGGATGCCGGTGAGCGAGCGTCCGAACGAGGAATAGACGAGGTTGCGCGCCAGGAGCCAGCCGAGGAACAGCACGACGAGGCAATAGACATAGGCCGTGTCGCCATAGAGGTCGAAGCGGAAGACGCCGAAGATCGGATTGATGGTCATGCCGAGCAATCCATCGGAGCCGCCGGTGATGAAATGCGCCTTGTTGGCGAGTTCCTGCAACAGGGCCGCGACGACGAGGGTTTGCATCAGCAGCGTCAGGCCGACCGTGCGCAGAACGACGACGCCCGAGGCGAAGCCGACCATCGCGGCGACGACCGCCGCGGCGAGCAATTCGGTCAGCGGTTCGCTGAAGCCATGGGCCGCCATGATGCCGGCGGTATAGGCGCCGACGCCGAAAAAGGCCGCGTGGCCGAGGGTGATGATTCCCGCGTAGCCCAGCAACAGGTCGAGCGAGAGCGCGAACAGGATCGTCGCGAAGATCTGCGCGCCCAGCGCGTGATAGCTGTCGAAGACGAAATAGGCGGCGATGGCGGCGAGCCAGGGGAGCGCCTCCGGCCAGCGGAAATAATGGCGGCGCGCGAAAGCGTCGATTTGCGCGCGGCGGTCCGGGGTGGTCGCGGGTTTGTCCGTCATCACGCCTGACCGAAAATGCCGCGTGGACGCCACAGGAGAATGGCCATCGTGAGCGCGTAGATGAAGAAAGCGCCGAGTTCGGGCGCGAGATATTTGAAGGCCGTGTCGCTGACGCCGACCAGAAGGGCCGCGACGAAGGGGCCGCGAATGCTGCCAAGGCCGCCGACGGCGACGACAATCAGGAAATAGACGAGATTGTCGAGGGCGTAGAAGGGACCGACGCTCAGCATGTCCGCGCCGATGCCGCCGCCGAGCGCGGCGAGGCCGCTGCCGAGCGCGAAGGCTGTCGCGAACAGGCGAGAGGTGTTGATGCCGAGGGTCTGCGCCATCCGCAAATTATCGACGGCGGCGCGCACCTGCGCGCCAAAACGCGTGCGCTCCAGGCCCAGCCACAGGGCGGTGACGAGCAGGGCGCCGCACAGAATGGTGAAGCTGCGATAGGTCGGGAAATCGCGCCCCATGAACGTGAGCTGTCCGCGCAAGGCCGCCGGCGGCTCGAGCGATTGCGCGACGGGTCCGAAAAGCCAGGTCGCGCCGCCGACGCTGATGAAAATCAGACCCATCGTCAGCAGCACCTGGTCGAGTTCGTCGCCGCCATAAAGACGGCGATACAGCAGCCGTTCGAGGATCAGGCTGGCCACCACGCAGATCGCGACGGCGGCGGCGAGGGCGAGGCCAAAGGGCCAGCCCTGCTGCTTCATCAGGATCACGAGCACGTAGCCTCCCGCCATCGCGAAGGCGCCATGTGCGAGGTTGACGAAGCCCATCAGGCCCATCGTCACCGACAGGCCGACGGAGATGAGATACAGCACCATCGCCATGGCGAGGCCATGGAAGAGAATGCTGATCGCGATCGAGAAAAAGTCACCCATGGCGGGGAGTCCGGCGCGGAGCGAGCGTGGCGCTCCGCGCCGATTGTCCTATTTCACCGGGTTGGCTTCCTTCCACGGATCCTTGACCGCCTTGACGGAGTCGAACTCGGTGGTGACGAGCTTGCCATCCTTCATTTCGCTGCGGCGGATGTAGATGTCCTGCACGATGTCGCGCGTCGCCGGGTCGATGGAGATCGAACCGCGCGGGCTGTTGTCGGTCTTCCAGGTCGAGAAGAACTTCATGGCCTCGTCGCCGGTGAACTTGCCCTTCGTGGCCTTCACCATGTCGAAGACCATCATCATGCCGTCCCAGCCATGGGCGGACATGAAGTCGGGGATGGCCTTGTTCTGGTATTCCTTTTCCCAGGCGGCGAGGAAGGCCTTGTTGGCGGGACGGTCGCCGAAGATGGAATAGGTGCCCGAGGTGATCATGCCCGCGCCGACCTCGCCGATGTTCGGCAGTTCTTCGTCGGGCAGGAGGTCCTGGGTCGAGACGATTTTCGTTCCGGCCTCGCGCAGGCCAAGGTCGCGGACGGCTTTCATGATTCCGGTCGCCTGGGCGCCGGCGGGCACCCACAGGAAGGCCACGTCGGGTTTGGCGTCCTTGATGCGCTGGATGAAGGGCGCGAAGTCCGGGTTCGCCGGCGGGAAACGGACGGCGCCCGCGATTTCGCCGCCGGCGTCCTTGAAGCCCTTGGTGAACGCGCCTTCGGCGTCATGGCCGGGGATGTAGTCGCTGACGGCGGTGAAGGCCTTCTTCCAGCCCTGTTTCGCCGCCCAGGCGCCCATGGGCACGCCAAGCTGCCATTGCGTGAACGACGTGCGCGCGACGTAGGGCGAAATCCGGGTGATGCCGGCGCCGGCCGCGTTGGTGATGACCAGCGGAATTTTCGCTTCGGCGGTGAGCGGCGCCACGGCGGCCGCGACGGGCGAGGCGACGACGCCGAACAGAAGTTGCACGCGATCGCGGGTAATCAGTTCCTGGGCCACGCGCTTGCCGGTTTCCGGCGATGTCGCGTCGTCGCGGCGGACGATCTCGATCTTGACCCCGGCGGGCAGGGTCTTTTCGTATTCCTTGATGTAGAGGTTGATGCCCTTTTCCATCTCGTCGCCGGGCTGGGCGAGAAAGCCGGAATAGGAATTGATGATGCCGATCTTGACGGTCTGGGCGGAAGCCGCCGCCGTGAACAGCATCGCGGCTCCCGCGCCGAGCAGCGCCGCTATATTCGTTTTACGCTTCATTCCCTGCTTCCTTCTTGCTGTTCGCCGCCCTCCGCGGCGTTCCGGCCCCGGCTGGCTCCGGGGCGCTCTGACTCTCTGGACGGCCCGCGACCGGTTCGCCGCAGGTTATTTCTTTTCCGGATTGGCTTCCTTCCACGGATCCCTGACGGCCTTTATCACGTCGAATTCCGTGGTGACGAGCTTGCCGCCCTTCATTTCGTTGCGGCGAATGTAGATGTCCTGGACGATGTCGCGCGTCGCGGGGTCGATGGAGATCGAACCGCGCGGGCTGTTGTCCGTCTTCCAGGTCGAGAAGAACTTCATGGCTTCGTCGCCGGTGAACTTGCCCTTCGTGGCTTTCACCATGTCGAAGACCATCATCATGCCGTCCCAGCCATGGGCCGAGAGGAAGTCGGCGATGACCTTGCCCTGATATTCCTTCTCCCAGGCCGCGAGGAAGGCCTTGTTGGCGGGGCGGTCGCCGTAGATCGTGTAGGTGCCGGCGGTGATCAGGCCTTCGCCGACCTCGCCGATGTTCGGAAGCTCCTCGTCCGGAACCAGGTCCTGGGTCGAGACGATTTTCGTTCCGGCCTCGCGCAGGCCAAGGTCGCGCACGGCCTTCATCATGCCGGTCGCCTGCGCGCCGGCGGGCACCCAGAGGAAGGCCACGTCGGGTTTGGCGTCCTTGATGCGCTGCACGAAGGGCGCGAAATCCGGGTTCGCCGGCGGGAAGCGCACGGCCCCGACGATTTCGCCGCCGGCGTCCTTGAAGCCCTTGGTGAAGGCGCCTTCGGCGTCATGGCCGGGGATGAAGTCGCTGACGGCTGTGAAGGCCTTCTTCCAGCCCTGTTTCGCCGCCCAGGCGCCCATGGGCGCGCCTTCCTGCCAGAGGGTGAATGAGGTGCGGGTCACGTAGGGGGAAATGCGGGTGATGCCGGCGCCGGCGGCGTTGGTGATGATCAGGGGCACTTTCGCTTCGGCTGTGAGCGGCGCCACCGCGGCCGCGACGGGCGAGGCGACAATGCCAAACAGAAGTTGCACGCGATCGCGGGTAATCAGTTCCTGGGCCACGCGCTTGCCGGTCTCGGGAGAGGTCGCGTCGTCGCGGCGGACGATCTAGATCCTGACCCCGGCGGGCAGGGTCTTTTCGTATTCCTTCACGTAGAGATTAATGCCCTTTTCCATCTCGTCGCCGGCCTGGGCGAGGAAGCCGGAATAGGAATTGATGATTCCGATCTTGACGGTCTGGGCGGAGGCCGCGGCCCCGAACCCGAAGAATCCCGCCGCGCCGAGCAGCGTGGCCAAGAACCTGTTGCGCAACATGTCGCCCCTCCTCCGTCACGCGCTTCCCGCGCGGGACGCGATCCTTTGCGGACGGCGCGCGCGGATTGAGCCTCCTTGGTAGCGCAAGCTCCCGCGCTTTGCCAGCATGGCGAAAGACTAATGCGCGGCTTGCGCGCCATTCCGGACGCGCGCGGCGTAATCGCCGTGGAGCAGCCAGGCCTGGGCGAGCAGCATCGGCGCCGCGAGGAGCAGCGCCGTCTGCGGCGTCGCGCCCGCGCGAAGGACCGCCGCGCAGGCAAAGCAGGCCAGCGCGCCGCCGATGTCCCAGCCGCCCTCAGCCGCGAACTGGAAACGGAACGTGCAGGGGGCTTCCCGAGCCTGGGCGTAAACCGCCGTGAGCAGCGCCGGGACCGAAAAGCCGCCGAGGACCGAACCGAGGATCATCACGCCCACGACCATGGCGGGAGAGGTCCCGCAAAAGCCCTGGGCGATCAGCAGGACAAGGCTGGCGCCAAGATTGACCGCGACGGCGCGCACGCCCTTGCCGCGGTCGATCCCCTTGCCGAGCCGGTAGCCGGCGAAGGCGCCAACCAGGGCAGCCGCGGCGAGCGCGGTTCCGTAGGCGTCGAATCGCTCGCCCGTCGAGGTGAAAATCACCATGCTCCAGGGGAGAGCCGCGGAGCAGAACACCCAGCCGTCCGAAAGAAACACGAGGGCGCCGAACCGGGCCGCGCTCCAGGCTCGCGGGGGCGGGTCGCGTTTCACGGGCGGCGGTTCCGCGAGCCCGACCAGCGGCGCCGCCGAGAGCAACCGCACCAGCGCCGCGGCGACGAATCCGGTCCATGAGCCCGCGTAGGTCAGCAACAGCCCGCCGAGGGGCGGGCCCAGCACCCCGGTCATCGCCTGCACCGCCTGGCGAAAGCCGACCTGACCGCCAAGTTTCCCGCTGCTCGCCGCGGAAGCGAAGCAACTGTGAAACGAGGTCCAGTAAACGCATTCGCCGAGCGCCATGCTGACGATGTAAATCGCGAGGGCCGCGTCGAGTCCCTCCACGGCGGGCGTGGCGACCAGCGGCGCGGCCATGAGAATGACGCCCGTGATCGCCGTGCGCCGGAGCCCGATCGCGGGCGCGAGCCAGAGGACCAGCGGGCGCAGCAGGAAGCGGAGGGCGAGCGAAACGCCCATGGCGAGCATGACCAGCCATTCCGCGAGGCCCTGGCGCAGCAAGAAGGCCACGGAAAACGCCGTTCCCATGTTGATCGACAACTGGAACAGCGCCACGTGGCCGAAGATGCGGTCAATGTCCGCGAGGGGGCGGGAAAACATCGCGCAAACTCGGCAATTTTCGCGCGCGAGGCAAGCGTTCGCGGCAATTCGCGCGCGGCGTCGTTAACGTTCGCCGAAGGCTTCAGGCCGCGCGGGCCGGTCCGGTTTTCGCCGGGGCGTTCATGCCAAGCAGGAGCTTCAGGTCGCGGGCCGGCACGGGCACGCTGAACAGATAGCCCTGCACCTCGCCGCAGCCCTGCGCGCGCAGCCAATCCAGTTCCTCGATGTTTTCGACGCCTTCGGCGGTCGTGCACATGCCCAGGGTCGTGGCGAGGCTCATGATCGCGCGGATGATCGCCGCGGCGTCGGGACGTTGCGCCACGTCGCGCACGAAGGAACGGTCGATCTTGATCTTGTCGAAGGGAAAACTCGAGAGATAGGCGAGGGACGAATAGCCGGTTCCGAAGTCGTCGAGCGCGATCCGCGCGCCGACCGCGCGCAGGGCGGTGAGCGTGCGCAACACGCCGGCCTTCTCCTCGATCAGGATGGATTCCGTGATTTCGAGTTCGAGCCGGTCGGGCCGCAGGCCGGTTTCCGCGAGAACCGAGGAGACGAGGGCGGCGATGTCGCCGGAGCGGAATTGCACGGCCGAAAGGTTGACCGCGACGCGAAGATCGCGGGTCCAGGAGGCAGCCTCGGCGCAGGCCTGGCGCAGCACGAATTCGCCGATCGGAACCACCAGCCCGGTTTCCTCGGCGAGCGGTATGAATTCCGCCGGCGAAACGTACCCGCGCAGCGGATGGTTCCAGCGCACCAGCGCCTCGCAGGCGCTGATCTGGCCGGACGTGACCTCGACGAGCGGCTGAAAGAACACTTCGAGCCGGTTCGTCTCCAGCGCTTCGCGCAATTCGATTTCCATCAGCCGGCGAGACTGGCGCGCGGCGCTCATGTCCCTGGAAAAATGACGGAAACAGCCCTTGCCTTCGGACTTCGCGCAAAAAAGCGCGAGATCGGAATTGCGCAGGAGATCCCGGGCGTCCTCGCCGTCGTCGGGAGCGAAGGCGACGCCGACGCTCGCGCCCACGAGAATCCGGTTTCCGTCGATTTCGTAGGGCGCGCTGACCGCCTCGATCAGCCGCCGGGCGAGGCCGT
>CAISEY010000398.1 GCA_903884435.1 uncultured Hyphomicrobiales bacterium
CGTCGCGCACCGGACGAATGTCGACCTGCGAGCGCGGCAGGAAGGCCACGGCGCCGTCGAGATCGACGGTGAAGCCGCCCTTGACCTGGTTGAAGATGACGCCCTCGACCTTTTCCTTCTTCTCGAAGGCGCGCTCGAGCTTGACCCAGCTCTCCTCGCGGCGGGCCTTGTCACGGGAGATGACGGCCTCGCCAAGCGCGTTCTCGACGCGCTCGAGATAAACCTCGACCACGTCGCCGACCTTGAGAACCTGGTCGCGGCCGGGGCCGGAAAATTCCTTCAGCGCCACCCGGCCCTCGGTCTTCAGACCGATGTCGATGACGGCCATGTCCTTTTCGATGCCGACGACGGTGCCCTTGACGACCGTTCCTTCGAAGGCTTCGCTTTCGCCATAGCTCTCGTTGAGCAACGCGGCGAAATCCTCACGCGACGGCGTGAGGCTCATTTGGGAAGCAGACATTCAATCTCCTGAAAAGCCCCTCGGGGCGTCGCCGGCGGGTTAGCGTTGTTCGGGTTTCCTCACGCCGGCGACGGCCGCATGGCGGCGCGATCCTCCGCCCCTCGGGGCGGGCCGGCGGGAACCGGCGTGCGGAAACGGGTTAAGGTCCGGAAACGCCTTGTCGCCGGACGGCGCGTCCATAGCAGGGGAACGAACGGCGATCAACAGCTTTGCACGGGCGACCGCGCGATCCCTGTTGACATGGGCAGGGGCCCGTCTAAGGCTGCGGTCGTCAAACGACTCTCGCGGAAGAGACCGGCAAGCCTTCGGGCGAACCGGCGCCGAAGGCGCAACCGCCCCGGAAACGCTCAGGCCAATGGACCGCGTGGAGGATGACACTCTGGAAAGCGGCGCGGCTGTCAAGGCGCGCGCCCACCGAAGGGCGTAACCGGCGCGCCGGCCCGATGGGCGGGAACGGCGGGAAATCTCTCAGGTCCCGGGACAGAGGGGGCGCGCATCGTTGTTCCGGTTCGCGCCGGGGGAGCGAGGGCGCCGCCATCAACCGGGGGTCCGCATGACCGATCAAGCCAGTTCCGTCGAGCCGACGTCCGCCCCTCCGGCGCGCACGCCGCTGCACGCCCTGCACGTCTCGCTGGGCGCGAAAATGGCGCCCTTCGCGGGCTACGACATGCCCATCCAGTATCCGTCGGGCATTCTCGCGGAACATTTGCACACGAGGTCCGCGGCGGGCCTCTTCGACGTGTCGCACATGGGCCAGGCCTTCCTGCTCGGCCCCGATCACGACACGGTGGCCCGCGCCCTCGAGGCGCTTTGCCCCGCCGACATTCTGGGCCTCGCTCGCGGCCGGCAGCGCTACACCCAGTTGCTGAACGGGGACGGCGGAATTCTCGACGACCTCATGGTGACGCGTTCGTCCGACCCCGCCGAGGACGGCGCGCTGATGCTGGTGGTGAACGCCGCCCGCAAGACGGCGGATTTCACCCACCTCGGGGCCAGCCTTCCGGAAAACGTTCGCCTCCTCCGGGCGCCGCACCGCGCCCTCGTGGCGCTCCAGGGACCGCTGGCCGCCGAGGCGCTTGCGCGCCACGCGCCGGCGGTGGCGGACATGGATTTCATGTCGGCGATCTCCACGAAGTTCGGCGCGTTCGACTGTCATGTGTCCCGCTCGGGCTACACGGGCGAGGACGGGTTCGAGATCTCCGTCCGCGCCGATAGCGTCGAGCGCCTCGCGCGGGCCCTCCTCGCGGAGCCGGAAGTCAGGCCCGTCGGCCTTGGCGCGCGCGATTCGTTGCGGCTCGAGGCGGGCCTGTGCCTTTACGGACACGACATCGACGAGACGACCTCGCCCGTCGAGGCCGCGCTGGTCTGGTCGCTTGGCAGGCGCCGCCGCGCCGAAGGCGGTTTCCCCGGCGCCGCGCGCGTGCAACACGAACTCGCGAACGGCCCGGCCCGGCTGCGCGTGGGCATTCTCCCCGATGGCCGCGCGCCCGCGCGGGAGGGAACGGAAATCACCGATCCCGACGGCAGGCGAATCGGGACCGTCACCTCGGGCGGGTTCGGCCCGTCGCTCAACGGCCCGCTCGCCATGGGCTATGTCGAGGCCGCCTTCGCGGCGATCGACGCGCCCGTGATGCTCGTGGTGCGCGGCAAGCCCCTGCCCGCGAGACTCGTCCGCATGCCCTTCGTGCCGAACGGCTATCGCCGCCGCGCGGCCGGAGCCGCCCCATGATCGCGGTCATTTTCGAAGTCTGGCCCCGCGAGGGAAAACGCGACGAATATCTCGCGCTCGCCGCGGAACCGCGCGACGAACCGATGAAGAGCGAGGGGCTGATCTCCATCGAGAGATTCGACAGCCTTCACGAGGAAGGCAAGTTGCCGTCGCTGCAATTCCGGCGCGACGAGGCGTGCGTCGGGGCCTGGCGCGAGCGCCTCGAACATCGCCGCGTCCAGGCGGAGGGACGCGCGCGGCTGTTTCGGGACGACAGGCCGCGCGTCGCCAGCGTGACGCGCGACTACGGAATGACGCGGCGCGACGGCGCGCCGGCGGATTCGCGCGCGGCGCACGGCTGAATTTTCGGGGAAAGGGCGAGATCGATGTCCGGCACACGCTACACGAAGGACCACGAATATATTCGCGTCGAGGGCGACACCGGCGCGGTGGGCATCACCGACTACGCCCAGAAGGCGCTCGGCGACGTCGTGTTCGTCGAACTGCCCGCGATTGGCGCGGCGTTCAAAAAAGGCGACGAGGCCGCCGTCGTCGAGAGCGTCAAGGCGGCGAGCGAAGTCTACGCGCCCGTGTCAGGGGAGATCGTCGCGGTGAACGGCGCGCTGGAGAAGGAACCCGGCGCCGTCAACGCGGATCCCGCGGGCAAGGGCTGGTTCTTCACGATCCGCCTCGCCGACGCCGGCGAACTCGACGGCCTCATGGACGAAGCCGCCTATGGCGAATTTCTGAAAACGCTGGAGTGAGACGCTCCGCTCCCGCGCGACGGGAGACGCGGACCACGCCAAACACCGGGACACACATGCGCTATCTGCCACTCACGCCCGCGGACCGGGCCAGCATGCTGCGACGCGTCGGCGTCGCCGGCATCGACGATCTCTTCGCCGATATTCCCCGGGACAAGTTGCTGCGGGAGCCTCTCGATTTGCCACGCGGCAAGCCGGAGCCGGAGGTGGCGCGCCTGCTCGGCGCGATGGCGGGCAAGAACGTCGCCGCCTCCTCCGTCCCGTTTTTCGCGGGATGCGGCGCCTACAAACATCACGTGCCCGCCAGCGTGGATCACCTGATCCAGCGCAGCGAGTTTCTGACGAGCTACACGCCCTACCAGCCGGAAATCGCGCAGGGCACGCTGCAATATCTGTTCGAGTTCCAGACTCAGGTCGCCAGCCTGACGGCGATGGAGGTCGCCAACGCCTCGATGTACGACGGCTCCACGGGAACCGCCGAGGCGGTGCTGATGGCGCACCGGCTGACGAAGCGGCGCAAGGCCGTGCTGTCGGGCGGGCTGCATCCGCATTACGCGGACGTCGCGCGCACGGTCTCCCGCATGGCGCGCGACGAACTCACGATCCTGCCGCCGGACCCGCGCGCCGGCGAGGACATTGTCGCGCACATCGACGCGAACACGTCCTGCGTCGTCGTGCAGACGCCGGACTTCTTCGGCAATTTGCGCGACCTTTCGAAAATCGCCGAAGCCTGCCACGCCCATGGGGCCCTGCTCGTCGCGGTGTTCACCGAGGCCGTGTCTCTCGGCCTCGTCGCGCCGCCCGGCGACATGGGCGCGGACATTGTCGCGGGCGAGGGCCAGTCCTTCGGCAACGAGCTGAATTTCGGCGGCCCCCACGTCGGGCTCTTCGCGACGCGGCAAAAATTCGTCCGGCAGATACCTGGCCGTCTGTCTGGCGAAACCATCGACGCGGGAGGAAGACGGGGCTATGTGCTCACGCTCTCGGCGCGCGAACAGCACATCCGCCGCGAAAAGGCCACGTCCAACATCTGCACCAATTCCGGGCTCTGCGCGCTCGCGTTCTCCATTCACCTGACGTTGCTTGGCGAGACCGGATTGAAGCGCCTGGCGCGCGTCAATCACGCCAACGCGGTGAAACTCGCGGACATGCTGGCGCGTGTTCCGGGCGTCGAGGTGCTGAACGACGCTTTCTTCAACGAATTCACCGTTCGCGTGAAGGGCGACGCGGCGGAGGTCGTCGAGAAACTCGCCGCGCGCGGCGTGATCGGCGGCGTGCCGGTTTCCCGCCTGCTGCCGGGGGCGGGCCTCGACGATCTCCTCGTCGTCGCCAGCACGGAAGTGAACACGGACGAGGACCGCGAGGCCCTCGCCAACGGCTTGCGGGGGATAAACTGATGCTCAACAAGGAAGGCCGCCCCACCACGCCGAACGCCGCGGCCGGGCGGGCGCGCGGCACGTTCACCTCGAACCGCGCCTTGCAGATCGAGGAGCCGCTGATTTTCGAGATTGGCCGCGCGGACGTGACCGGCGTCGACATGGACGAGCCGGAACCCTTCACGCCGCGGCTTGGCGGGCGCGAGCGCACGTCCGCGACTGGCCTGCCCGGACTCTCCGAGCCGGAGGCCATGCGCCATTACGTGCGCCTGTCGCAGAAAAACTACGCGATCGATTCGGGCCTCTATCCGCTCGGCTCCTGCACGATGAAGCACAATCCCCGACTCAACGAGCAGATGGCGCGGCTGCCCGGCTTCGCCGACATTCACCCGCTGCAACCGCAATCGACCGTGCCGGGCGCCCTCGACCTGATCGAAGGGCTCGCGAACTGGCTGATGACGCTCACGGGAACGCACGCGATCGCGATGTCTCCCAAGGCGGGCGCTCATGGAGAATTGTGCGGCATGATGGCGATTCGCGCCGCGCTCGAGGCGCGCGGCGAAAGCGCGGCGCGCAACGTCGTGCTCGTGCCCGACAGCGCGCACGGCACCAATCCGGCGACCGCGGCGATGATCGGGTTCGAGGTGCGGTCGGTGCCGGCGCGCGAGGACGGAACGGTTTCCACCGAAGCGGTGAAGGCGGCGCTGGCGCCCGACGTCGCCGCGATCATGCTGACCAACCCCAACACTTGCGGCCTGTTCGAGCGCGACATCGTCGCCATCGCCGAAGCCGTTCACGCGGCGGGCGCCTATTTTTATTGCGACGGCGCCAATCTCAACGCGATTATCGGCAAGGCGAGGCCCGGCGATCTCGGCGTCGACTGCATGCACATCAACCTGCACAAGACCTTCTCGACGCCGCATGGAGGCGGCGGCCCCGGCGCCGGCCCCGTCGTGCTCTCGGAGCGGCTCGCGGCCTTCGCGCCCGTGCCGTTCATTCGCCGGGAGGGCGGCGCGCCCGCGCTCGTGGAACACGCGGCGGGTTCGCGATCCCTCGGTCGCATCTGCGCCTTTCACGGCCAGATGGGCATGTTCGTGCGGGCTTTCGCGTGGATGCTGTCGCACGGGTCCGATGGAATGCGTCAGGCGTCGGAGGACGCGGTGCTCAACGCAAATTACACGCGCGCCTGCCTCTCCGACGTCATGTCTCCGGCGTTCCCGGACCGGACCTGCATGCACGAGGTTCTGTTCACCGACGCATGGCTCAAGGGCACGGGCGTCACGACGCTCGACTTCGCCAAGGCGATGATCGACGAGGGCTATCATCCCATGACCGTGTATTTCCCGCTCATCGTGCATGGCGCGATGCTGATCGAGCCGACGGAATCGGAATCGCGCGCGTCGCTCGATCTGTTCATCATGGCGTTGCGCGATCTGGCTTTCTCCGTCCGGCGCGGAGAAACGGAGAGGTTCGCGGCCGCGCCCTTTTTCGCGCCGCGCGCGAGGCTCGACGAAACGCTGGCCGCGCGCAGCCCGGTCCTGCGCTGGACCCCGCCAGCGCCCATCGAGGAACCGGCGCCCGTCGGTTAGGGCGCGCCGACAAAAAAGCCCCGGAGCATTGCTCCGGGGCTTTTGTTTCGCGTCGCGCGCGTTCAGTTCAGCAGGCGCTTCAAATCCTGAATGCCCGACGCCACGAGGTTTTCGGCGGCGGTGCCGGTGGTCTGGCTCCGGATCACGGTTTCGGCGGCCCTGACCGCGGCGTCGGCGGCGGCGGCGCGCACGTCGGCCGTCGCCTGGGCTTCGGCCATGGCGATCTTTGCCTCGGCCTGCTTGCGACGGCGCTCGATGAAGTCGGCCATGCGCGCGGCGTTTTCCTTCGCGAGGTTTTCCGCCTCGGCTTTCGCCTGCGTCACGATCGAAGCCGCCTCGATCTCGGCGTCGGCCGCCTTCTTCTTGTAGGAGGCGAGCACCGCCGCGGCTTCCTCGCGAAGGCGTTTCGCCTCGGCGAGTTCGGACTCGATCTTCTTGATGCGGCCATCGAGCGCGGCCGTGATGGTGCGATGCACGCCGAGGTAGCCCAGCAGCATCACGAACAGCACAAAACCGGCGGCGACGAAAAATTCAGCGTCGAAATGCATGGCTCGCTCCGCTCAGGAGTTACGGGCGGCGGCGACCGCCGCGGCGATCGCGTCCGCGTTCGCGGCAGTTCCGGTGAGTTGCTGGACGATGGCGGCGGCCGCGTCGCGCGCGATGCCATCGACGTTCGACATGGCTGCGGCGCGCGTCGCTGCGATCTGCGTCTCGGCGTCGGCGAGTTTCGCGTTGAGCTCGCCCTCGATGGTCTTGCGTTTGGCCTCGCCTTCGGCGGCGAGCCGCGAACCGGCTTCCTGACCCATGGCCTGGGCCTTCGCCTTCGCGTCCGCCAGCGTCTTTTCATAGGCCTTGCCGGCGTCGTCGGCCTGCTTCTGCATTTGCGCGGCCTTGTCGAGATCGCCGGAAATGGTGGACTCGCGATGCTCCAGAATGCCCGCGACGCGCGGCAGCGCGACTTTCGACATGAGCAGGTAGAGCGCGCCGAAGGTCAGCGCGAGCCAGAGAAGCTGGGAACTGAAATGGGTCGTGTCGAAGGGCGGGAAGACGTCCGCGTGGCCAGCGCCGCCTGGAACCTCTGTTCCGGCCGAATGGCCGTCGTGTTCGTTCGCCATGATTGAGCAATCCGTCGGGAGCGTCGAAGAAACGGTGACGGCCCGCGCGCGAAACGCGCGGGCCGGACGTGAACTACTTCACGAAGAGCAGGATCAGCGCCACGAGGAACGCGAAAATGCCAAGACCTTCGGCGAGCGCGGCGCCGATGAACGCGCGGCCGAACTGGCCGTCGGCGGCCGACGGATTGCGCAGGGCGCCCGAGAGGAAGTTGCCGAAAATCGTACCGACGCCGACGGCGGCGATGCCCATGCCGATGGCGGCCAGACCGGCGCCAATCCATTTTGCTGCGACAGGATCCATTTTAAACTCCTTTTGCTTCGTGATGTGGGCCAACGGGATGTTTTTGTACCGCTATTTATCAGTGGCCCGGGTGAACCGCGTCGTTGAGATAGACGCAAGTGAGGATGGCGAAAACGTAGGCCTGCAACACGGCCACGAGAAGTTCGAAAGCCGTGAGCAGAACGATCGCGAGCAGAGGGAGCGGCGACAGGACCGCGGCGAGCGCGCCCGAGCCGATCATCATGGCGACGAAGCCGCCGAAGACCTTCAGCGTGATGTGGCCGGCGAGCATGTTGGCGAAGAGACGAACCGACAGCGAAACCGGGCGCGAGACAAAGGAGATGATCTCGATCAGCACGATGAAGGGCAGCAGCAGCGCCGGCACGCCCGACGGCACGAAGAGATGCAGGAAATGCGTTCCGTTGCGGATGAACCCGTAAACGAGAACCGTGCCGATCACGAGCGCGGCGAAGGCGAAGGTGACGACGATCTGGCTGGTGACGGTGAACGTGTAGGGGATCAGCCCGATCACGTTCGAGAAGACGACGAACATGAAGAGCGTGAACACGAAGGGAAAGAAGCGCATGCCTTCGTGGCCCATCGTGCCGCGCACCGTGGAGGCGACAAACTCATAGGACATTTCGGCGGCCGATTGCAGGCGACCGGGCACCAGAGCGCGGGACGAGGTGCCGATCACCATCAGGAACGCCACCGCCAGCGAGACGACGACCATGAACAGCGACGCGTTGGTGAAAGTCGCGCCCCCGACATGATCCGAAAACACGGGATTCACGATGAACTGATGGATCGGGTCGATTGTCGCTTCGGCCGCCACTGTCAAATCCTCTCATGCTCGGCGCGACGCGCCTCGAAAACACAGCCGCCAGAACGGCTTCCCGGCTCAACGGGACCCCGTCGCGGCCGCGATCCGGTAGACGTTCCAGAAACCCGCCGCCGTTCCCAACGTGAGAAAGACGACGAGCCCGAAGGGCGTCGTATTGAACCAGACATCGATCTGCCAGCCGATGAGGCTGCCGACCAGGATGCCCGCAACGAACTCCGACAAGACGCGGAAACCCAGACTCATCGCCTGGCCAGTCCGCGTCACGCTTGCGCCATCCTCGACCCGCGCCTGCTCCTTCGAGCTTTCGCGTTTACTCTCCAGCGCGCCGGAAAGCCTTTCCAGCCGCGCCTTCAATTCCCTGTCGTCCTGTCCACCCCCGGGAGGCGTCATCGGTTTCTCCCGCGCGAGCGAATATGAAAGGCCGGTCCGCGGAGCGGCGGTTTCGGAGAAGCCAGACGTTCCGTAAAACGGACAGAACCCAATCCAGCGAAGCCGGAGCGGTTTCAGGCAAGTCGAATTTGGCCCTTTGCGAGCCGGGCGGACCATATTGAGGGAGCGAATTTGTGTCAAGAACAAGTCCGGGCAACATAATTCGCTGATTTTAATAGAGAAAACCAGGGACGCACGGACCCGCCGGCTCTGCTCGCCGCGATAACGCGCGACTCGGGCCGCGGCATGAATTCGCAGCCGGCCGGAAACTGGCGGCGCCAGCGTTCAGTCCTTTGTCCATTTCGCGATCCAGCCGCTGTTTTCCGTCGCGATAATGTCTTCGCAATCGCTGACCAGGGCCGAAAACGACAGGCCCGGCCGATCCTTTTTGTCCTCCAGCCGTCGAGCCGTCGCGAAATAGGTCATGACGAGGTCGTGGAGCCGAAGCGCCTCGACATGAGCGAGTATCGCGCCTCCCAGCGTCGTCAGCACGGCCGTAAACGCCAGAAAATCCAGCTGGACGCCGCCAATGGTCCACTTGCCGCTGATCGTGGACAGGGCCGTCACCACCGTCGCCACCGCCGAAAGCGCAAACTCGGTCCGCCCCAGCCTCGTCGCGGTTTTCCTGTGTTCCCCGCCCTTCCTCCGATACCAGTCGATTGCCTTCTGCACGCGCAAGGCCCGGTAGTCCGGTTCGCCGAGAAACATTCGGGGCGTCGAGCCAGAACCGCTTTTCGCCACGAGACTGGCGATCAGGTCGGCGCCGTCGTCCTCGATCCCGCGCCGTTCGTCGTCGAGCTTCGTCTCGTTTTTGTCCGGATCCGGATCGTCATAGGGCGCCGACCTCGTCGCGAACCTGAACGCCTCGCGTTTCAGCCCTTCGGAAATCGCCCGCGCGCGCGCCCAGTTCGACACCGACGCGGCGCCGAGCAGCCTCGAAACGAGAAAAGTCGAGAAGGCGAGGCAAAGCACGCCGGCGATCGCCGCCCAGCCGCGGGGATTGGCGAAATTCCCGACCGCGACGGGAGCCCCCGAAGGCCCGATCTGGCTCGCGATGGACGCCGCCAGCGCTCCCGACACCGACAAAAAGAACACCCACCATCGCGCCCGCCCAAGCGATTTCTTCAGGCTGTCGGCGGTTTGGGACCATTGCGCCTGGCGATCCGCCACCTTGTCCAGAATAGCCATCTATTTCCCCCAGCCGTCGAATCGCGCCGCGCGGCTCCTTTCGCGCCCGACGATATTTGCTGATCGACAACACGGTGTCCAACCGGAACGGGCGATTTCCGGCGCGGAGGAAGCGGGAGCGGCCATCGGGCGCGGCGCTTCATCCCGCCCCGGCGCGCCCGATCGTTCGGCTAGCCCGGATAATTCATCGCGATCTGGCGGTTGTGGCTTTAATATCTGTTTTCGCGTAGGGTTTGTGTGTCGAATCCAACCCGCGCGTTTTTGGAAAA
>CAISEY010000399.1 GCA_903884435.1 uncultured Hyphomicrobiales bacterium
AGGACACGAAGGCGCTGATTCACACGGCGCAGGAATTCGGCGCGCCGACGCGCATCATCGAGACCGTCGCCGCCGTCAACGCCCGCCGCAAGCGCGCCATGGCCGACCGGGTTCTCGCGGCCTGCGGCGGCTCGGTGACGGGCAAGACCATCGCCCTGCTCGGCCTCGCCTTCAAGCCCAACACCGACGACATGCGCGACGCGCCGTCGATCGACATCGTCGCGGCGCTCGAGGCGATCGGCGCGAAAGTGCGCGCCTTCGATCCGGAAAGCATGTCGCAGGCGCGCCCGCTGATGCCGAAAGTCGAGTTCGCCGCCGATCCCTACGCCTGCGCGAAAGGCGCCGACGCGCTCGTCATCGTGACGGAATGGGACGAGTTCCGCGCGCTCGATCTCGACCGCGTCAAGGCCGATCTCGCCGCTCCCGTCGTCGTCGACCTGCGCAACATCTACAGGCCCGCCGAGATGCTCCGCCGCGGGTTTGACTATCACAGCGTGGGCCGCCCGCGGCTTCCCGCGGCCTGAGCGCGGACGGGCGCCGCCGGTTCAGATCGCGATCACACCGTGACCTGGGCGCCCAGTTCGACCACGCGATCCGACGGGATCGAGAAGAAATCCGTCGCGTTCGCGGCGGTCTTCGAGAGGCTGACGAAGAGCTGGTCCTGCCAGCGCGGCATTCCGGAACTCGCCGACGTCTTCAGCGTGCGCCGACCGAGGAAGAACGACGTCGTCATGATGTCGAACTTGAGGCCCGCCTTGCGCAACGAGGCCAGGGCTGCGGGCACGCGCGGGCTTTCCATGAAGCCGTAGTGCAGCGTGACGCGCGTGAAATCGTCGGACAGCTTCTCGACTTCATAGCGTTTCGACGGATCGACGCGGGGCGTGTGCTCGGTCCTCACACTGATGATGAATACCCGCTCGTGCAGCACCTTGTTGTGCTTGATGTTGTGCATCAGCGCGGTCGGCGCGACCGACGTGTCGCTGGTGAGGAAAATCGCCGTGCCGGGAACGCGCGTCGGCCGGGACTTTTCCAGCATCCGCACGAGATCGGGCATCGGAATCGAATCGCGGTGCGTCTTGCTCTCCAGCAGCCGCGTGCCGCGCAGCCACGTCCACATGATGACGACCATCGTCGAGCCCACGAGCACCGGGACATAGCCGCCGTCGAGCAATTTCACGACGTTCGCGGAGAAGAACGCGATTTCGATGCACAGGAAGGCGCCCGTGACGACGGCCGCGCCCCAGAGCGGCCAGCGCCAGAGTTTCCAGACGACGACGAAGGCGAGGCAGGAATCGACCACGAGCGAGGCCGTGACGGCGATGCCGTAGGCCGAGGCCAGCGCGCTCGAGGTCTTGAACATCAACACGAGCAACAACACGCCCACCAGCAGGATGTGGTTGACGCGCGGGATGAAAATCTGCCCCTCCTGCGTCGGCGAGGTGTGCTGGATTTCGAGTCGCGGCAGCAGGCCAAGCTGGATCGCCTGGCGCGCGAGGGAGAAAGCGCCGGTGATCGTCGCCTGGCTCGCGATCACGGTCGCCATCGTCGCGAGAATGACGAGCGGCAACAGGGCCCATTCGGGCGCGGCGAGGAAAAACGGGTTTTCGATCGCCGCGGGATTGCTCAGCACGAGGGCGCCCTGCCCCAGATAGTTGAACACCAGCGCCGGCAGCACCAGAGCGACCCAGGCGATCTGGATGGGACTGCGGCCAAAATGCCCCATGTCCGCGTAAAGCGCCTCGGCGCCGGTGACCGCGAGAAAGACGCTGCCAAGCACCAGAAAGCCCACCCAGCCATGCGCGCCGAGGAACCGCAGCCCGTGCTGGGGAGCGAAGGCGTTGAGAACGCGCGGCGCGTCGCCGATGTGCATCAGGCCAAGAACCGCGATGGACAGAAACCAGACCAGCATCACCGGCCCGAAAAACGTCGCGACCTTGCCGGTGCCGCGGCTCTGCGCCATGAAAAGCGTGAAGAGAATCACCACCGTGACGGGCAAGACATAGGGCTCGAACAAAGGCGTGACGAGCTTGAGGCCCTCGATGGCCGAGAGAACCGAAATCGCCGGCGTGATGATGGCGTCGCCGGAAAACAGCGACGCGCCGAGAATGCCGAGAAAGAACACGGGCGCCGCGAACTTGCTGTCGGCGCGCCGCGCCAGCGCCATCAGGGCGAGCGTGCCACCCTCGCCGTTGTTGTCGGCGCGCATCAGAAACAGAACGTATTTGATCGTCACCGTCAGGAACAGCGCCCAGAGCAGCAACGAGACGATGCCGATCACGTCCCCCTCGACGAGACCGGCCGCGTGGGTGTGGGCGAGGGACTCGCGCAAGGCGTAGAGCGGGCTGGTGCCGATGTCCCCGTAAACGACGCCGACGGAGCCAAGGGTCAAGGTCAGGAGATTGCCGTGCCCTGGATCGCCATGCGCGTCTCCCGCCTCGCCACCCGGAGCGGGGTGCATACGCGCCGAATCTTGCGCCATGGGCAGTTCCTTGACGATTGTTTCGTCGTGACATCGTCCCGCGCGCGCGCGAGCGACCGGCGATATACTCCTTTCGCCGCCTCGGGAGAAGTGCCCCCGGGCGAGAGCGCGAAAGCTTTACCGGGGAAAACCGCGGAACAATTTCCGCGCCGGCCGCGCGCGCGAAAACGCGCGGCGGAGCGTGGGCGCGGCGACGGGCGTCAGACCGCCCGGTGCGGATCGCGACTGGCTGTCACGGCGTCGGCGCGCGGGCGCAGCCGCTTCACCGGCAGGTTGAACAGCTTCGCGGCGTTGAGACCGAGGATGTTGCGCTTGGCCTGATCGCTCAGGAAGGGCAGCGTGGTGATCGACGAGGGCGGATCGAAATCCCAATGCGG
>CAISEY010000400.1 GCA_903884435.1 uncultured Hyphomicrobiales bacterium
CCGGCACATTTTTGCTCCGCCGTTGACAGATCCAACGACGAAGACGTTCACCGCGACGTGGGACGACGTCGGTTATTACAGCGTCAAGACCAACAAGCTCAATGCGTTTCAGTTGAGCCTCACGCAAGTCAATTCCAACGGCGATTTCAACATCACGTTTCGATATGAAAACATCGACTGGACGACGGGCGATGTGTCCGGCGGCTCGAATGGCCTCGGTGGAACGGTCGCCCACGCGGGATACAGTTCCGGCAACGGAATCAATTATTATGAAATGCCGCAGTCCGGCAATCAGGCCGGGATGCTCGACCTGGAGAACACGAGCAACGTCGGGTCTGCCGGCGTTTACACGTTCCAGATCCGGAGCGGCACGGCGACGCCAACGATTTCAATCAATAACGTGAGCGTTCTCGAGGGCAATGGCGGCACTCCGAATTTCGCGATTCTGACGGTGACGCTTGCCGCGGCGTCGTCCCAGAGCATCACCGTGGCTTACGCGACCGCGGACGGAACCGCGCTCGCGGGCCAGGATTACGTTGGACAGGCTGGCATCCTGACATTCGCCGCCGGCGTCACGCAGCAATACATCGTGGTGGAGATCATCGGGGACAACGTCGTCGAATCCAACGAGACGTTCTCCGTGCATCTTTCCAACGCGGTTGGCGCGCCGCTCGGAAACGCCGATGGAACCGTGACGATTCTCAACGACGACGGCCTGTCGATTTCGGACGTGACGCAACTCGAAGGAACAGGCTCGGGGACGACCGCGTTCGTGTTCACGATTTCGCTTGGCTCCGCCCAGGCCACGCCAGTCACGGTGAACTACGCGAGCGAGAACGGAACCGCGATCGCGGGCTCCGACTTCACGGCCATCAATGGCGCGCTGACCTTCGCGGCCGGGGAGACTTCCAAATCCGTGACGGTGCTCGTCAACGCGGATTCCACCTTTGAACCGGACGAAACCTTCGACGTGCGGCTGTCCAGCCCGTCCGGCGCGCAGATCGCGAAGGCCGTCGGCGTAGGAACGATCCTCAATGACGACGGGTTGACGATCGACGACGCCACCGTGGTCGAAGGGACTTCCACCACGAACACGAACGCCCTGGTGACAATTCGCCTCGCGACCGCGGCGACGCAGCTCGTGTCGGTGAACTGGGCGACGGAGCCGGGGACAGCCACGGCAGGCATCGATTATGTGTCGAGCAACGGCACGGTGACGTTCGCGGTTGGCGAAACCTCGAAGGTCATCACGATACCCGTCGTCGCGGATTCAGTCGTCGAACCGACCGAAACCTTCCAGGTCCGGCTTTCCGGCGCCACGGGCACCGGCATTATCGACGACGTGGGCGTCGTGCGGATTCTCGATGACGACGGCTTGAGCGTCAACGACGTCGCGGTCAACGAAGGCAACAGCGGAACCACAAACGTCGTCTTCACCGTGAGTCTGGGGTCCGCGCTCTCGACGCCCGTCACCGTCAACTACGCGACCGCGAACGGGACGGCGACGGCCGGCTCCGATTACACCGCCGTGTCCGGCACGCTGACGTTCGCCGCGGGTGAAACGAGCAAGTCCGTGACCGTCGCGGTCAATGGCGACCTTTTGCCCGAGGCGGACGAGACATTCAGTCTCGTGCTCAGCAACCCGAGCGCGGCGACGGGAATTCTCCGGGGAACAGGCGTCGCGACGATCTACAACGACGATGGATTGTCGATTGCCGACGCCTCGGTCACCGAAGGCAACAGTGGAACGACGAACGTCACGGTGACCGTCAGCCTCAGCGGGCCCGCGACCGTTCCGGTGACGGTGAATTACGCCACGCAGGACGGCACGGCGACCGCCGGTCTCGATTACGTGGCGGCGAGCGGGACGCTCTCTTTCGCCGTCGGGGAAACGACGAAGCAGATCACGCTGGCCGTCAATGGCGACACGATTTATGAAGGAAACGAGACGTTCAGGGTCGTTCTGTCGTCCCCCGCGGGCACCAGCATCGTGGACGGCTTTGGCACCGTCACGATTGTCAACGACGACGCGGCTCCCCCGGCTTCGTTGCGCATCGTCGACGCGGCCGTCGCGGAGGGCACGGGCCCCGGCGACACGGTGATGAGATTTCTGGTGACGCTGTCCGCCGCGCAAGTCAGCGCGGTCACCGTGAATTACGCGACATCGAACGGAACCGCGATCGCCGGTTCCGATTACACGGCGACAAGCGGCACGTTGACGATCGCCGCGGGAAGTCTTTACGGAATCATCGAGGTTCCGATTACCCGGGACAGCGGCATCGAACCGAACGAGTCGTTCACCGTTACTTTGTCAGCGCCGTCGGGCGGTCTGGCGCTTGCGACGGCGAGCGCGACGGGCACGATCCTGAACGACGATGTCACGTTCGTGATCGCGGCCGCGAACGCCGACCAGGCCGAGGGCCAGAGCGGGGCCACGCCGTTCACCTTCACCGTGACGCGAACCGGAGATTCCAGCCTTGTCCAGACCATCGACTGGACGGTGACGGGCTCGGGGGCAAATCCCGCCAACAACGCGGATTTTTCCGGTTATGGCGGCTCGTTTCCATCGGGCACGGTCAGTTTCGCCGCGGGAGAGACGACGAAAACCATCACGGTGAACGTCGCTGGCGACCTGACCGTCGAGAACGACGAGGGGTTCACGGTCACGTTGTCGAATCCGTCTTCCGGAGGCGTCATTCTCACGTCGAGCGCCGCCGGCGTAATTCGAAACGACGATGTTTCGGGGCCGGTGCTTTCGATCGCCGCGACCGACGCAGACAAGGCCGAGGGGCAGAGCGGGTCAACGCCCTTCTTCTTCTCGGTCACGCGCGCCGGCGACATCTCGGGCGCGAGCACGGCCAGCTGGGCCGTGTCCGGCGCCGCCGTGAACGGCGCGGATTTCGTGGGTGGCTCTTTGCCATCCGGCACGGTCAGTTTCGCCGCTGGCCAGGGAACCCAGGCCATCATCGTCAACGTCGCTGGCGACGTCACCCTGGAGAGTGACGAAGCATTTACGGTCACCCTGTCCAACCCGAGTTCGGGGTCGATTTCCACGGCGAGCGCGACGGGGGTGATCCGGAACGACGATCAACCGGCGATCACGCCGCCGTTCACCGACGGCCCGGATGTCCTGACGCTGACGGTCCCCGGCCAGTCCTGGCACGCGGGCGACGGCGACGACAAGGTTTTCGGATCGTCCGGCCGGGACGCGATCTATGGCGACGCCGGCAACGACACATTGACCGGCGGCGACGAACTGAGGCTCAGCGCCGCGCAACAGTCGATCTACCGGCTTTATGGCGCGACGCTGAATCGAGAACCGGACCTTCCCGGCCTGAACGGATGGATGAACTTTCTGGCCGGCGGCATGTCGCTGACGACCATCGCGAGCGGCTTCGTCGCTTCCGCGGAATTCCAGTCGACTTACGGAGCGCTGAACAACACGCAATTCGTGACCTTGCTCTACAACAACGTGCTGCGTCGCGCGCCCGACGCCCCCGGCCTGTCCGGGTGGCTGTCGCTTCTCGCCGCCGGCATGTCGCGGGAGGCCGTCGTCACGGGCTTTTCCGAAAGCGCCGAGTATCAGGGGAACATGGCTCTGCCCTCCAGCGCCTACGCGACGACCGTGGTCTACGGGGCGACGTTCGGGGAAGTGTACCGTCTCTACGGAGCGACGCTGAACCGCGAGCCGGATTCCGCCGGCTTCGCGGGGTGGGTCGATATTCTGGCGGGCGGCCAGACGCTGTCGGGCATCGCCGGCGGCTTCGTCGGATCGACGGAGTTCCAGAACGCCTATGGGGGGCTCGACAACGCGGGCTTCGTGACGTTGCTCTACAATAACGTGTTGCATCGGACGCCGGATCCCGCGGGGCTGTCGGGCTGGCTCAATCTCATGTCGAGCGGCATGACGCGTGAAACGGTCGTCACCGGCTTCTCGGAAAGCACGGAATATCAGGGCAACACGGCGGCCGGGCTGAGAACCTTCATGCAAACGAAGATGACGCAATGGGCGGACACGCTGAATGGCGGGGCGGGAGACGACGTGCTGTTCGGCGGGCGCGGCGCCGACACCTTCCAGTTCGACAAGCTGTCGCCCGGCAACGACCAGATTTACGGCTTCGAGAGCTGGGACACGCTGAACATGACGAACTTTGGCTACGCGAGCGCGGCGGCGGCGACGAGCCACATGACGCAAGCGGGCGCGGACGTGGTGTTCTCGGACCAGGGCGAAACCATCACCTTCAAAAACAGCACGATGGCCGTAGTGACGGCCGCGAGCTTCACCTTCGCGTGAGCAAGCCCGGCGGCGTCCCGGGCGTTGCTTGCCCGACGCCCGGGGGCAATCTGGCGTTCATCCGCGACTGATTCGACGGCGCTGACGCCCGCGGCCACGCGCCTGTCATCCGGCGCGGGAACCCGGCGCCGACCGGCGGCGAAACTCGTTTGACGAAGCGAAGGCGCCGCGGATCGATCATCCGCGCCCCGGAACGGCGTCGGCCCATCGCGGCCTTCTCCCGGTCGAGAACCCGCGACCGCGCGGGCATGGTCCGGACGTCATGCGCAAACCGACGCGCCAATCCGGGGCGGTTCAAGCCATGCTCTCCCGCCGTGCCTGGACCCCAATCTCTATTCGTTGAAAAAGCGATCTATTTCATTTTATTGAAAACAATGACGGAAAGCGTATACTTGCACATGCGGAAAATCTTTTGCGTCGCTGTCCAGCCTCTCGAAGAGTTGAAAAACGCAACGGACACCACGGAGCCACGGTTCGCGCGCTGGCGTCGTCCGCGAATTGGACATATCTATTTCATTAATTATTTCAATTAGTTGTTGGAGCGGGTGAAGGGAATCGAACCCTCGTATTCAGCTTGGAAGGCTGCTGCTCTACCATTGAGCTACACCCGCGAACTCCGTCCCCGAAACCCGACGAAAACCGCCGCGAATCCGCGATGGGCGAAGCTGACTGGATGTTTCTTACAGCGGCGGCTCGCGCGACTCAAGCCGCGATTACGACGACATCGTCCGGCGCCAAAAACATATAAATGATGAATGCCCAATCATGGCAGATCAATGTCGCCATTTTCCGGACAGTATATACCCATCACTTTCTGAATTATCCGAGCGCTAATGACGCGAGTCGAAAGCAATTACATCTAATTACCTACGTATAATATGAATAAATCCAGGGGATGTAAACGGAATCGAGACACGAGCATTGCCGGCGACACGACCGGACGCGGGGTCTTGTCGCCTCTTTGAGGCAGGATCCTCATGAATCCCCTCATTTTTTTAGGCTGACTCATATTGGCCAATTTTCGCGGTCA
>CAISEY010000401.1 GCA_903884435.1 uncultured Hyphomicrobiales bacterium
ATGGTGGGCGATGCAGGGATCGAACCTGCGACCCCACCCGTGTGAAGGGTGTGCTCTACCGCTGAGCTAATCGCCCGGGCCGCGATCCGATGTAAGAAGCGCGCCACAGGCGCATCGTTTAGGGGAGCGGAGCCCGACAAGTCAAGCGGTCGGCGAAAGTCTGGCCACGGCGTCCCACAGGGC
This sequence comes from uncultured Hyphomicrobiales bacterium, assembly GCA_903884435.1. GTDB lineage: Bacteria > Pseudomonadota > Alphaproteobacteria > Rhizobiales > Beijerinckiaceae > Terripilifer. The sequence goes on from CAISEY010000401.1 coordinate 184, forward strand.
GTCGAAATGGGAGATGACCACGTCGGGCGACAGCTCGCTCACGGGCACGTCCGTGTAGCCGAAATCGACGGCGACGACGGGGACGCCGGCGTTTTTCGCGGTGGCGATGTCGGTGCGCGAATCGCCCACCATGATCGTCGCGCCGGGCTCGCCGCCAGCCCTGCCGATGGTCGAGAGCAGCGCGCGCGCGTCCGGCTTCGACCAGGCGAACGTGTCCTGGCCGCAAATCGCGGCGAAACGCGCGTCGACGCCGAGGGCTTCCAGCAGTTTCACCGACGGGTGCGCCGCCTTGTTGGTGCAGACCGCGAAGCGCCAGCCCGCCGCCTCGAACCGGTCGAGGGCCTCGGGCACGCCCGGGAACAGCCGCGTATGGACCGCGATATTCGCCTCGTACCAGGCGAGATAATCGACGAACAGCTCTTCCAGACGCGCGGCGTCGAGCGTTTGTCCATTGGCCGCGAAGCCCTGGCTGATGAGGCTGCGCGCGCCCATGCCGACCATGTGGCGCGCGTCGGCGAGCGCGACGCCGTTGAGTCCCTCGCGGGCGAGAATGTGGTTGAGCGCGGCGACGAGATCGCCGGCGGTGTCGGCGAGGGTGCCATCGAGGTCGAAGACGAGAAGGGGCGTGGCCATGGGGATTCCGGTGCGAGCAAAGCGATCCGCGTAGCGGCGAAAGACGCGCCGATCAAGTCGCGATGCGCTAGAGTTCCCGCCTGATTCGTTCAACGGAGGCGACCATGCTCCCGCACCCCGCCCGCCCCAGCCTCGCGCTGGCCCTGTTCATCGCGGCCACGCCGGCGGCGCGCGCCGCCAATTACGAATATCTCGCGGCGCCGCAGACCGACCTCAACCGCATCTACCGGGTCGACACGGCGACCGGAGAAGTCGTCGCCTGTCAGTACGGGCTGAAGGAAGGCACGATCGGCGTGACGCTGTGCTACCCGCCGGGAGAGGGCGCCGGGCCACAAACCAACGGCGAATATGGCCTTGTCGCCTCGCGGCACGACCGCGAGGTCGGCGTGTTCCGCGTCGACAGGCGCGCCGGCGGCCTGTCGATCTGCTACGTCCTGCTCGACAACACTGTTTGCACGCCGCAAACGCGCTGACGGCGCGGCGGCGGCCTCGTCACAGCCTCAGCAGCTTTTGCGCGTTGCCGCCGAGCATCGCTGTCTTGTCCGCGTCGGTCAGGCCCGGCGTTTCGAGAATGTGATCGACGGCCCTTTCGGTCCACCCGAAATTGTAGTCGGTGCCGATCATGATCTGGCTCGCGCCGCATTCGGCGACGAGGTGGCGCAAACCCTCCGACGAGAAGACCATCGAATCCACGAAGATCTGGCGCAGATATTCGCTCGGTTTCTTCTTCGGCCGCGGATCCTTGCAGCCGTTGGCCTCGCGGCAGCCGTAGTCCATGCGCTGCGAGTAGGAGGGCAGGAAACCGCCCGCGTGCGCGAAGGAAATCTTGAGGTTCGGGAACTTGTCGAGCGTGCCGTCGAAGATGAGGTGCGAGAGGCAAATCGTCGTCTCCAGCGGATTGCCGATGACGTTCGCCAGCGAGCCTGGACCCTTGACGCGCTGCGCGACGCCTGTCGCCTCGGCGCTCTCCTGCGGGTGCATGAAGATCAGCGCCTGCAATTCCTCGGCCTTCTTCCAGAAGGGATCGAACTTCGGATTGGAGAGTTCCAGCCCCTCGACCGTGCCGCCCACGGCCGCGCCCTTGAGGCCCATCTGTTTCATGCCGGTTTCGAGCTGTTCCGCCGCGAGTTCGGGGAATTGCAGGGCGACCGAGGCGAAGGCGACGAGCCGGTCGGGCGCCTGTTTGCACATGCCCATCAGCTTCTCGTTCTGGATGTCGCAAATGCGTCGGGCCATGTCCCGATTGGCGTTGTACCACCAGGCGTTGATGCTCATCGCCTCGACGTCGATGCCCTGCGCGTCCATGGCGGCGACGCGCTGCTCGATGGGCGGATTGTTGGCCTTGCTGCGCACCGTGGCCGCGTGGCGCGGCTCCATCGGCGTGCCCTTGACGATGTCGGCGACCTCGGCGACGACGCAGTGACAATGAATGTCGACGGTGCGCACGCGCTGTCCGCCGACGCTGACCTCGCGCCTCGTCCGCCCCGCCTGCGCCGTGGCGCGGCGCGCGCCGCAGGCCATGCAAGTCGCGGCGCCAAAACCGGCGAGAAAATTCCTGCGTGTGTTCATGTGTGTTCCCCCTTTATCGGGCGAGAGTACACAAAAACCCGGACAAGGCGACCCCCTCCCCCCCTTTCGCCCGCCTTCCCGCGGTTACCGCCGAACGAAAGCCGTGGCGAAGGCGACCAGCCGGTCGGGCGCCTGTTTGCACATTTGCACGAGCTTTTCGTTCGGCGGACCGATGTCGCGGCGCCTTGCCCTATTGAACGGTCGTCTGCGGCGCGACGAAGACCTGGCCCGGCCAGATGCGGTTGGGATCGCGGATCTGGCTGGCGTTGGCTTCGTAAATTTGCGTGTAGCGCGCGCCGCGGCCGAGGATTTTGCGGCTGATGCGCCAGAGATTGTCGCCGCGGGTCACGGTGACGGACTGGATTTCCGGCACCACGGCCAGCCCGGCGGACTGGACCGCCGCCGGAGCCGCGGCGGGCTTCGGAGCGGAGGACGCGGCGACCCGCGAAGCCGGCGCGCCGGCGGGCGCGGAGGGACGCGGCGGCGCGCCAACATCGACTTTTGGCGTCGCCGCCGGGGCGGGGGCGCTGGCCGGCTGGCCTCGCGCGGGCGCGGCGCCTTGCGGCCGCGGCGGCGCGGGAGCCTGATTTGCCTCGACCCGAGGCGTGGACGCGACAGCCGGGGCCTGGACCGCGGGGCGCGACGCCGTTTGCGGCGCGGGATATTCGAAAGGCACCTCCGCCCGGGCCGCCACCTTGCCGGTGGCCGCCTCGACCATGTCGGCG
>CAISEY010000402.1 GCA_903884435.1 uncultured Hyphomicrobiales bacterium
CGCCCGCAACTCGTTGAGCAGGCGCAAGCGGTTAAGACGATGGCTCGCGTCGTCGGCGTTGACGGTGACCTTCTCGAAGAAAGCGTCAACGGGAACCCGCAATTTCGCCAGGGCGTGCATGGCGCCTTCGAAATCTTCGTCCCCGATGTGTTTTTTCGCGCCGGCGGCGGCGCGGTCGATGGCGGCGGAGAGGTGGTCCTCCTCGGGCTCGACGCGCAAATTGGGCGCGTGCTTTTCGAGGAAGGCGGCGCCGCCGTCCTTCTCCTTCTTTTCCTCGGCGCGCAGGATGTTCGCGGCGCGCTTGTAGCCGGCGAGAAGATTCCTGCCGTCGTCCGTGTCGAGAAATTTCGCGAGCGCATCGACGCGGCGCACGATCATCAGCAGGTCGTCGCTGGTCCCCGCCTCGCCGATCGCCGCGTCGATGAGATCGTGCCGCGCGCCCTTGTCGCGCAGATAGACTTTCAGACGGTCGATGAAGAAGGAGAGGAGGTCGTTGGCTTCATGAATTGAATTCGTAAAATTAACAGCCCATTGCGCACTTACGCGACGAGAATCAACCAACTCCGCAAAAGCAGGTGTAATATCGTCTTTAATTACCCTTTCGGAAGGAAGTGATTTCAATAGATTATAAATATTCGAAATCTCTATTTGAGTTTTCGCATTCCGAATGACGATGCCAGAATCACGCAATATATTGAATAAGCGCATCCGCAGCCCGTTCTCCAGCACCAGCCGGATCACCCCCAGCGCCGCGCGACGCAGAGCGAACGGATCCTTGCTCCCGGTCGGCTTCTCGTCGATGGCCCAGAAGCCCACGAGCGTGTCGATCTTGTCGGCGAGCGCCACGGCGACGCTCACCGGGTTCGAGGGGACATAATCGCCCGGCCCCTGCGGCTTGTAATGTTCCTCGATGGCCGCGCAGACGGCTTCGGTCTCGCCTTGCAGGGCGGCGTAACGGCGGCCCATGAGGCCCTGCACCTCGGGAAATTCGCCGACGACTTCGGTGGTGAGATCGGCCTTCGCGAGGACCGCGGCGCGCTCCGCCAGAGCCCGATCGGCGCCGACCAGCGGGGCGATCTCCCAAGCCAGCGCGCGGATGCGCGCCACGCGCTCGCCCTGGGTGCCGAGCTTTTCGTGGAAGACCACGTTGAGATGGGCGAGCTTGCCCATGCGCTGGTCGAGCGGCTTCGCCAGATCGAGGCCGAGGTTTTTCGCCGCGTCCGCGTACAGGGCGGCGTCCGGCAGCGGTTTGCGATCGGTCTGCCAGAAATACAGCGCGTCCGACAGGCGCGCGCGCACGACGCGGCCATTGCCCGCCGCGATGGCCTTGCCGCCGTCGCTCGCCTCGATGTTGGAGACGAGCAGGAACTTGCTGGCGAGGGCGCCGCCGCCCTGTTCGCGCAACACGAAACATTTCTGGTTGGCGCGGATGGTCGCGCGAATGACCTCGGCGGGAATGTCGAGAAAGGCCGGCTCGAATTCGCCCATCAGCACGACGGGCCATTCGACGAGGCCGGCCACCTCCGCCAGCAGCGCGTCGTCCTCGACGAGTTCGAGCCCCTGCGCCATGGCGAGGTCTTTCGCGTCGTGCAGGATGATGTCGCGGCGGCGCGCCGGGTCGAGCACCACTTTAGCCGCCTCGAGGGCGGGAACGTAATCGTCGAAGCGGCGAACTTTTATCGGACCGGGCGCGAGAAAACGGTGCCCGTACGTGACGTTGCCGACCGGGACGCCCTCGACGTCGAAGCGCACGATCTCCGGCTCCTCGGTTTCGGGACCGAAAGTGGCGAGGATGGAATGCAGCGGGCGCACCCAGCGCAGGGAATCGGAGCGGGTCGAGGCCGCGCCCCAGCGCATGGATTTCGGCCAGGGAAAGCCGCGCACGACGGCGGGCAGAATCTCCGCGAGAACGTCGAGCGTCGAGCCGCCCTTGCGCTCGATGACGGCGACGTAAAACTCGCCCTTGCCCTTCGGATCCTTTTCGATTTTCGCCTGGTCGAGCGAGGCGAGGCCGGCGCTTTTCAGAAAGCCCTGCACGGCCTGGTCGGGCGCGCCGACGCGCGGGCCCTTCTTTTCCTCGCGCGTGTCGGGCTGGCGGGCGGGGAGCCCGGCGACATGCAGCGCGAGCCGTCGCGGCGTCGCGAAGGCCGCCGCGCCCTCGTAGGGCAGGCCGCGCGCCACGAGCGCGTCGGTGACGAGCTTTTTCAGGTCCGCCGAGGCCTGGGCCTGCATGCGGGCGGGAATTTCTTCGCTGAAGAGTTCAAGGAGAAGGTCGGGCATGGGAAACCGGCGATTGAGGTCGCTGCTAGTTAGTCGACCCCCGCGTCCCTGTCACCCCATGCCGGCCCCGGGCGGCCCTTCCGGTCCGGAAGGGCCTCGAGGCGTCAGATCTTGCCGTGGGTGCCGTCGCAGAGCGGCTTGTTCACGGAGTGCTTGCAGCCGCAGAAATAGACCTTGCCCGACTTGGTCGCTGTGTAGCGGGTGGGGGTCATGTCGGTCGTCTTGTGCGAACCGTCGCAGAGCGGCTGCTTCTTCGACAGGCCGCAGGCGCACCAGGAATAGGTCTTGCCGGCTTCGACATCCATGGGATAGGGGGCTTTTTGCGCGACGGTGGGATGCGACATGTCGTTTTCCTCTCTCGGGTTGAACCGGCTTTCGGCCGAGTTTTCAGATTCGTCGGAACCTTCCGGCCCACTTTCGCCTATTCCGGGGCCAAAGGGCAAGCGGGGGCGGGCGGCGCTTTGTCGCGGGGCTCAGGCGGGCGGACGGGTGGCGGCCACCCACTCGCGGGCGCGCGCCTCCGGGTTCCTGTTGAGCAGCACGTCGGTGACGACCGAGACGCTGTCGGCGCCGGCCGCCAGCACCAGCGGCGCGCGTTCGACGGTCATCCCGCCGATGCCGACGAGGGGCGTCTTTCCGACGAGTTTCTTCCATTGAGTCACGCGCTCCAGCCCCCGGGGCCCGAACCGCATCTGCTTGAGGATCGTCGGATAGACCGGTCCCAGCGCCACGTAATCGGGCGCGCGGGACAGCGCGCGGTCGAGTTCGGCCTCGTCGTGGGTGGAGAGGCCGAGCTTCACGCCGGCCTTGCGGATGGCGGCGAAATCCGCCGTGTCCATGTCTTCCTGACCGAGGTGGACATAGTCGCAGCCCGCGTCGATGGCGAGGCGCCAGTAATCGTTGATCACCAGTTGCGCGCCCGCCGCCTCGCACAGATCGCGGGCGGCGGCGATCTCGCCGCGCAGGGTCGCCTCGTCGCCCTCCTTGATCCGCAATTGCACGAGCTTGACCCCGCAGGGCAGCAGACGGCGCAGCCAGGCGGCGCTGTCGACGATCAGGTAAAAGCGGTCGAGCATGGGCACTCTCAGGTAAAGGCGCGGCCGAGAACCGGCGTGGAAGGCTGCGCCATGTCGCGCGGCTCCATCGGGTCGGCGCGGCGGGCCAGCGTTCCCGCCTCGATGGCGAGGGCGAAGGCGCGCGCCATCGCCACGGGATCGCCCGCCTTCGCGACGGCGGTGTTGAGCAGAATGGCGTCGTAGCCCATCTCCATCGCCAGGGCGGCGTGGGAGGGCACGCCGATGCCGGCGTCGACGACGAGGGGAACGTCGGGGAAATGGGCGCGCATGGCGCGCAGGCCATAGGGATTGTTGAGGCCGCGGCCCGAACCGATGGGCGCCCCCCAGGGCATCAGCACCTGGCAGCCGACCTCGAGCAGGCGCTCGGCGACGACGAGATCCTCGGTCGTGTAGGGAAACACCCTGAACCCGTCGCGCGAGAGAATTCCGGCGGCCTCGACGAGGCCGAACACGTCGGGTTGCAGCGTGTCTTCCTCGCCGATGACCTCGAGCTTGATCCAGTCGGTGTCGAAGACCTCGCGGGCCATTCGCGCCGTGGTCACGGCTTCCGCGACGGTGTGGCAGCCGGCGGTGTTCGGCAGCACCCGCACGCCGAGGCCCTGGATCAGCGACCAGAAGTCCTGCCCGGCGCGTCCGCCGCCGGACTCGCGCCGCAGCGACACGGTGACGATTTGCGCCCCCGAGGCGCGCACGGCGTCGGCGAGAATCGCGGGCGAGGGATATTGCGCCGTGCCCAGCAGCAGGCGGGAGGAGAGCGTTTCGCCATAGACTTCGAAATTCGTGCCCATGAACTCCCCCTATCCTCCCTGACGCGGCACGACAACCTCGACCGCGTCGCCCTCGCGCAGCGTGGTTTTCGCCCGGTCCGCCGCGCGCACGAAGTCGCGGTTGACCGCGGTCGCGACTTTCCGGTCGCCGTATTCGAGTTCGGCCAGCAGGTCCGCGAGATTGGTGGACTTCGCCTCGACCGGCTTGCCGTTCACTTCAAGTCTCATCCATGACCTCCGGGAAGACGGCGCCGTTCAGCGCCGCGTCCGCCGCCCGGCGCGCCATCGCCGGCGCGGCGAGGATGCCGTGCCGGAAGAAGCCGTTGACGTAAAGCGTCCGGCCCCGGCGGCGCAAGCGGGGGAGATTGTCGGGAAAGGCGGGCCGCAGGCCGCCGCCCGTCTCGATGATTTCCGCCTCGCCGAATCCCGGATGCAGCGTATAGACCGCGCTGAGCAGCTCCAGCACGGACCGCACGGTGACGCGGCCCTGTTCGGCGTTTTCGATCATTGTCGCGCCGATCATGTAAACGCCATCGCCGCGCGGCACGATGTAGACGGGCATCCGCGGATGCAGCATCCGCAGGGGCCGCGAAAACTTCAGGTCGGGCGAGCGCACGACGAGCATTTCGCCCTTCACGGGGCGCAGATCCTTCAACTCGTCGCGCGCGTCGAGCCCGCGGCAATCGACGGTCCAGTCGGCGCCGGCCGGCGCCTCGCGCGTCAGGCCGACGCCAAATTCGCTTTTCAGGCGGCCGGCGAGTTCGGCGATGGCCGCGCGCGGGTCAAGATGCGCCTCGCCAGGAAAAAACAGCGCGGGACTGTTGTGGATGCCGGCGAGTTGCGGCTCGATCTCGCCGATCCTCGACGGCTCGATCCATTCGTGATCGCTGGTGCGCCGTGCGAAACGTTGCAATTCCGGCAGATCGCGGCGCGGCGCGACGACGAGCGTGCCCTTCGAAACCGTGCCGGAGAAGTGCTCCCGCCAGAAGACGAGAGACTCGCGGCCGAGTTCGCCGATCAGGGGTTCCGCCGTCTCGCATTCGCACCAGGGCGCGATCATGCCGCCGGCGTACCAGGAACAGCCAAGCCCCGCCGCCTCGCGCCTCTCGACGAGCGTGACGGCGCAGCCGCGCCGCGCGAATTCATAGGCGCAGGCGATCCCGGCGATCCCGGCTCCGATGATGTTGACGCGCGCGCTCACGTTTCGCTCCCCGGAGTCGTCTGGCGAAGGGGGAAGCGAACTTCACCATCCCTCCGCCAGCATGAACTGGATCAGGTCATAAGAGTCGTCGCGCGCGCCGGATATCCCGCGCCAGCGACCTCTCAGCCCCTTGCCGGGGCTCCCCTTGGTCCCGGCGAATGTGCGGCGCGCGGGGGCGGAGTGTCAAGGGAGAGGCGGCAGGGCTCTTCGCCGCCCCGGTTTGGGGTGGCGCCAAGCCCCGGCTTCATTTACCTCCACGGAGCGCCACGACGGCGAGCGAGGAGACGAGGGAAGATGACCAGACCACAAATGAAGCTCGGATTGTTCATCCGGCCCTGCGGTCATCACATCGCCGCCTGGCGCCATCCGCTCACGCAGGCCGACGCGGGGGTGAATTTTCCGCATTTCGTGCGGATGGCGCAAACCGCCGAGCGCGGCCTTTTCGACATGCTGTTTTCGGCGGACTCGGCCACCGTGTGGACGGCGGCCGAGTCCGCCATCGACCGCGTGCATTACGTCGCGTGGATGGAGCCCTACACGCTGCTGTCGGCCCTGTCCGGATTCACGAAGCAGATCGGCCTCGTCTGCACGGCCAGCACGAGCTTCGAACAGCCCTATTCGCTCGCGCGGAAATTCGCGACCCTCGACATCATCAGCGGCGGGCGCGCCGGCTGGAACGTCGTGACCTCCGGCAACGAAACGGAGGCGCTGAACTTCAGCGACATTCCGCATCTGCCCAAGACCGACCGCTACCGGCGGGCGCGGGAATTCACCGACGTCGTGCGCGCGCTCTGGGATTCCTGGGACGAGGACGCGTTTCCGCGCGACAAGGCGACCGGGATTTTCTCCGACCGTTCGAAAATGCACGTGCTCGACCATCACGGCGAGTTCTATCACGTGCGCGGGCCGCTCAACGTCGCGCGCTCTCCGCAGGGCCAGCCGGTCATCGTGCAGGCCGGCGCCTCGGAGGATGGACGCCAGATCGCGGCGGAGACCGCCGAGGTCGTGTTCACCGCCCACGACAGCATCGGCAGCGCGCGCGCCTTCTACGCGGACGTGAAGGGACGCATGGACACGTGCGGCCGGCCCCGGGATCACCTCAAGATCCTGCCGGGACTTTCGGTGATCGTCGCGCCGACGCAGGCCGAGGCGGACGCGAAGTTCCAGTCATTGCAGGAATTGCTGCATCCCGAACTTGGCGTCGCCTTGCTCTCGCGCCGCGTCGGCTTCGATCTCACGGGCTACCCGCTCGACGAGCCTTTGCCGCCGCTGCCGGAAAACGTCGTGGTCAGCAGCCGTTCGGAAATGATTACCTCCTGGGCGCAGAACGCAGCGCCGACGTTGCGGGAAATCTACACGCGTTTCGCCAGTTCGCGCGGGCATTTTTCCATCGTCGGCACGCCGGAGAGCGCGGCGGACACGATGGAGGAATGGTTCACCACCGGCGCCTGCGACGGCTTCAACGTCCTGCCGCCCTATTACCCCGTCGCGCTCGAGGATTTCGTCGATCTGCTGGTGCCGGAATTGCAGCGACGCGGCATTTTCCGCACGGCCTACGAAGGCAAGACCCTGCGCGAAAACCTTGGCCTGCCGATCCCGGTCAGCCGTTACGCGTGAAGCGACGGGAGCCGGAACCTCAATCCTGGTCGAACAGTTTCACCGGAGTGTCGACGAGGATTTTATGGCGCAGCGCCTCGTCCGGCGCGTAGTCGAGCAGCATGTCGAGCAAATCGCCGTCGTTCGGCATCTTGCCGGGCTCGTAGATCGAGGTGTGCGGCCAGTCGGTGCCCCAGATGATCTGGTCCGGCGCCGCCGCGATGTAGGTCCGCGCCATTTTCACGATGTCGGCGAAGGGAATGCCCCAGTCGAGAAAGCGGTTGGCGCCGTGCAGCTTCACCCAGACCTTGCCGGTCTCGAGCAGTTTCACCATCGCCCTGAACGCCGGCTGATCGACGCCGCCGCGGCGATAATCGATGTAACCGAACGTGTCGACGATGACGGGCACGGGCGCGCCCGCGATGAGCGGCGTCAGGGGAATGATCGCGTCGCCGTCGATCTGCAAGTCGAGAGGCCAGTTGTGCGGCGCCATCAACCCGGCCATCTTGTGAAACATTGTCGGTTCGAACACGTGTCCGTCGCCGCTCCGCAGCGCCATGCGCAAGCCGCGCACGCCGCCCGCGTGCAGCCGTTTCATTTCCGCCGGCGTCAGCCCCGGGTCGGAGCGGATCATGCCGCGGAAGCGCCCGCCTGATTTTTGAATCGCGTCGAGCGTCACGCGCGTGTCCGTGCCATGCGCGTTGGGCTGCACCATCACGCCGCGCTCGAGGCCGAGCACGCGGGCGACCTGGATGTAGTGCTCCACCGGCGCCGCGGGCGGCGTGTGATTTCGCTTTTCGGCGTAGGGAAAGAGTTGCGGCGGGCCCCAGACGTGAAAATGCGTGTCCCAGCTTCCCGGCGGCGCCTTCAGCTTCGGCGTTTTCGGATTGGGATCGGGCGGAAAATTCACCGGCGGCATGGTGGACATTCTGGCGTTCTCCCTCTCGCCTCGCGGCGGCGGCGCAATGGACAGCGCGCGGCAAAGTTTTTAGGCTCGCGCCAACGGGACCGCAACCGCCCCGGGAGGAAGCCATGACCGAGAAAGGCCGCGTCGCGACGATCGCCATGTGCCTCGCCGCGCTCGTCGGCGCGCGCGAGGCGGCGGCGCAGCAAGCGCCGTCCGGCGGACCGCGTCTCACGATCACGGTCGGCACGCCGCCCGGCGGCGGCTACGATTCCTACGGCCGTCTCGTCGCGCGGCATCTTGGCGCGCATTTGCCTGGCAATCCCGCGATCGTGGTGCAGAACATGCCAGGGGCGGGCTCGCTGATCGCCGCCAACTGGCTGGCGAATTCCGCGCCGAAGGACGGAACCGCCATCGCCACCCTGCCCAACGGCACGATTTTCGAGGCGCTGCTTGGCAACAGGAGCGCGCATTTCGACGCGCGCAAGATCAACATCATCGGCAGTCTGAATTATTACGGCTCCATCGGCGCGGTCTGGCACACGACGCCGTTTCTCACGACGCGGGACTTCGTGACGAGCGAGGTGCTGGTTGGCGCGAGCGCCGCCAATTCCAACAATTCCGTCGCGCCGAACCTGCTCAACTCGCTGATGGGAACAAGGTTCAGGATCGTCAATGGCTACCCCGGCAGTTCCGGCATCGATCTCGCCATGGAGCGCGGCGAGGTGCAGGGGCAGGTTGGCCCGGACTACGATTTCATGAAGGCGACGCATCCGGCCTGGGTACGCGACAAGAAAGTGCGGTTGCTGTTGCAGGTTTCGCTGAAGCGACACCCGGACTTGCCGGACGTGCCCACGGCGATGGAACTGGTGGGCGAGAAAAACCGCGACGTGCTCGCCCTGCTCATTGGCCGTCAAACCTATGGCGGCATGTTCATGGCGCCGCCCGGCGTTCCCGCGCCGGCGATCGAAGCCCTGCGCCAGGCGTTCGACAGGATGGTCAACGACGCGGACTTCCGCCGCGACGCGGAAAAGGGCAATCTCGCCCTCAACACCGCCAGCGCGGCGGAGGTCGAGGCGACCATCAACCGCCTGCTTTCGAGCGCGCCGGAGGTCATCGAACGGGCGACGACGGAACTGCGCCGCATCGATCCCCAATAGGAGCCGCCCCGTGCGAGTCGATATTCACAGCCACATCGTCCCGCCCCGTTATCTCGACGTGACGCGGGAAAGCATCGCGCGCACCACGCCGCGCCCGGATCTCGTCATGCAATGGACGCCGCTGAAGTCGCTGGAGATCATGGACGCGCACGACATCGGGGTCGGCTTTACCTCTGTGTCCGTGCCCGGCCTCTGGTTCGGCGATCCCGCCCAGACGCGCGATCTCGCGACCATCTGCAACGACTACGCCGCCCGAATGGTCGCCGACCATCCGAAGCGCTTCCGCATGTTCGCCATGCTGCCGCTGCCCGACATCGACGGAACCCTGCGCGAGATCGAGCGGGCCTGCGACGTCCTGAAGGCCGATGGCGTCTGCATGTTCACCAATTACGCCGACACATGGCCAAACGATCCGCGCTTCGCGCCGGTTCTGGAGGAACTCGACCGGCGCAAGGCCGTCGTCTTCGTGCATCCGATCGCGCCGAAGGCCTGCGCCTGGATGGCGGGGCTGCGCCCTTCCGCCGTCGAATATCTCTTCGACACGGTGCGCTGCATGACCGGCCTGATCTATTCGGGCGCGGCGAAACGACATCCCGACATCCGCTGGATTTTCTGCCACGCGGGCGGCGCGCTGGCGCCGATGATCGACCGAATCGTGCGCCAGGGCGCGGTGACGCCCGAAGTGCGCGAGCAAATCCCGGAGGGGCCGTTGCCCTATTTCCGCAAGTTCTATTACGACATCGCGACCTCGGCCTCGCCGGACAATCTCGGCGTGCTGCTGCGCCACGTGCCCGTCTCGCAAATTCTGTTCGGTCTCGACCTGCCCTTCGTCTCCGCCGAATCGACGCTGAAAGGCTACGCCGAGAGCCGTTTTTCGGAAGAAGAAGCGAAAGCCATCGAACATGGCAACGCGTTCCGCCTGTTCCCGCGACTGGCGAACCTCTAGACGGCGCGCGGCCACTGGAGGCCGGCGAATTTTCGAATCCATCGTCGCGGACGCCGCGTCGGGCGGGACCGCCTTCACCAGGAGGAGCCCATGGTCAACGCAGGACAAGCCATTCGCGGTCTCGCCACGCTGGCGACGCTGGCGGCGGCGCCAGCCTTCGCCGCGGAAGTCACGCGCGAACGGCTCGAAAATCCCGAGCCGCGCAACTGGCTGCACAATCACCGCACCTATGACGGGCAGCGCTATTCGCCGCTCGCCGGCGTCACGCGCGACAATGTCAAATCGCTCAAATTCGCCTACGCGGTGGCGATCGGCGGCGCGTCCGCCAACGAAAACCTCGAGGCGACGCCGCTGGTCGAGGATGGTTACATCTATGTCGTGGACGTGTGGGGCGTGCTCTACAAGATCGACGCCCGCGACGGACGAACGGCGCGCATCGTCTGGCGCATGGACCCCGGGCAGGAAAGGCTGGCGCAATCCAATCGCGGCGCCGCGCTGTGGGGAAATCTCGTGATTTCCGTCGCGAGCTTTCCCGCGCGGGCCATCGCGACGAACAAGGACACCGGCAAGGTCGTCTGGGAAACGAACCTGAACGACCAGCCCGAAGTTATGCTCACCGCCGCGCCGCTCGCCATCAAGGACAAGATCGTCGTCGGCGCCTCCGGCGGCGACAAGGGCGTGCGCGACTGGATCGCTGCGCTCGACGGCGCGACGGGCAGGCTCGTCTGGAAGAAATTCAACATTCCCGCGCCAGGCGAGCCTGGCAGCGAGACATGGAAGGACAAGAACAACGCCTGGCAAACCGGGGGCGGCGCCATGTATGTCACGGGGACCTACGACGTCGCGTCGAACCGGATGATCTGGGGCGCGGGAAATCCGGTGCCCATGTTCGATCCGACCTACCGGCCGGGCGACAATCTCTACACCAACAGCGCGCTGGCGATGAATCCGGACGACGGCGCTCTGGCCTGGCATCATCAATACACGCCCGGCGACATGTGGGACTACGACGAGATCGGAACCCATGTCATGTTCGACGTCGAGGTCGGCGGCCAGAAGCGCACGCTCGTCACCCACAGCGCGCGCAACGGGTTTCTCTACACGTTCGAGCGCGGCAGCGGCCAGACCGTGGTCGCGAAAGCCTATATCGACGGCGTCAACTGGACGGCGGGCATCGACCAGAAAACGGGCAAGCCCGTCGACTACGATCCCGCGAGGGACGTTCAGGTTTATTCTGGCAAGGCCAACGCGAACCCGGCGGAGCCCACGAAAATCATGTGCCCCTCGCCCTCCGGCGGCAACAATTTCTGGCCCTCGAGCTACAGCCAGCGCACGAAAATGCTCTACATTCCCGCGCTGACAAATTGCGTCGACGTGACCTGGACCGGAATGAACAAGGCGACGGGCTGGCGCGGCGGCACGTTCGGGCGCGGAACGGCGCCGTACACGACGCAATTGTCCATCGCCGATCCGCTCACCGGCGAGACGAGGAAAAAAATCACGCTGCCCTACGCCGATTATTCCGGCGCGCTGACCACCGCCGGCGGTCTCGTCTTCACCGCCATCAACGACGGCTCGTTCATGGCCTTCGACGACACGACGCTCGACCAGTCGTGGAGGATCAACCTTGGCTCCGGCTTCACGGCGCCGCCGATGACCTTCGAGGTCAATGGCAAGCAATATATCGGGATCCTCTCCGGCGGAAGCTCCACCGCCATCAACAAGAACATCACCTCGCCGGAGTTGAAGGAGCAACGCAACCAGACGTTGCTCTGGGTGTTCTCGCTCTAGGCGCCGCCCGGCGTCATTGCCCTTTCGCTCCGGGCTGAATCTGGATGAGTTCGGCGATCTGCGCCTCGCCGAGCGGCGCGGCGATGAACTTGAACTGGATGGCGTCCTCCATGTTCTCCTTCAGTCCCTTCACCTCGGCGGTTTGCAACGTCTCCTTCGGAATGAAGTCCTTCATCATGCGGCGCGTGGCGCTCTCGGAAATGCCGGAAAACTCCTTGTAGCGGGTGATCGCGGCGGGATCGGAATAGAGCCAGTCCAGCGTCTCGCGGAAGCCGCGCAGGTAACGGTTGATGACGTCGCGTTTCTCCCCGAGATTTTTCGCGTTGGCGATGACGACGCGACTGGTCTCGCCGCGCACGCGCGGAACTTCGAAGGCGCTGCCGACCAGTCGCACCTCGCCGCGCTCCATCGCGTCGAGCTGAAAGGGGGCCGTTGACCAGCCGATGTCCACCTGGCCCGACATGACCTGCGTGAAGGTCGCGTTGGCGTCGCCCGTCGCGACGGGTTTGGCGTCGACGCCGTAGAGCTTGATCATCGACAGCGCCGCGATCTGCGTCGACGAGCCATTGGTGGCGTAGGCCACGGTCTTGCCGCCCGCGTCCCTGAACGTTTTCACCGGCGAATCCGCGCGCACGTAGAAGAACGATTCCTGCAATCCCGTCGAAACGGCCGAGACGACGCGCACCGGCGCGCCGCGCGCGTAGGCGCCGAACACGCCGAGAATTCCGACGCTCAATCCGAGGTCTCCGGCGCCGGAGACGATGAGCTGCATCGTCTCGCCCGTGCCCTGGGTGTAGAGAATGTCGAGATCGACATCGTGCTTCTTGAAGATGCCGGCGTTCTGGCCCAGTTCGGGAATCGCCGTTTCCCAGTTGCCGCGCTGCGCCGCGATGATTTTCAGCTTGTCGGCGGCGAGCGATTGCGCCGCGGTCGCGAGGACCAGCACGCCCGCGAGAAGGGCCTTGTTCAGTTGCTTGTAACGCATGGTTCTCTCCCCGCGCCCGCCGGCGCTCACTTGCCGGACTTCGCGAATTCCGGCGCGACTTCCGTCTGCGAAATCTCGCCGGCGAGATAATCGTAGATCGGCATGTAAACGAAGGCGATCCACTGACAGGGTCTCGAGGGATCGAGATTGAAATGCTGGTGCTCGACGCCTTCCGGCTTGATCGGCAGCAGCAACAGGTCGCCCTCCTTCCAGTCGACGCGCTCTTCGTCGACGATGGAATAGCCCTTGCCGTCGATCACGTAGATCACCAGACCGCCCTGATGGCGGTGCTTGCCGGACTGCGTCTTCAAATCGTGAATGAAGACGAGCCAGTCCTGCAAGGGCGTGTCGGGAAAGGTCAGCTTGTCGAGGAAATAGATGATGCGTCCCTGCCGCGTCAGGTGCATCTCCCGGTCCGCCGCCTTGATGACGACCGGCCCGCCGCGCTGGCGATCGACGAACGCCTGGCGGCTGCGCATGAAGCGTTCGTAATAGTTTTCCGCGAGGGGCTCCCGCTCCCGGGTGCGCGTGCGTTCAATCTCGGCCATGACGCTTCCTCACGCGCGCGGCGGCGCGGGGCGCCGGTAATCGGGGGACGCCTCGATCTGCTCGAACCCGCTGCCGCGGTCGACGCCGAGACACTCGAACCAGTTGGGTTCGCAAGCGAGGAAAACCGCGGTCTCGGTTTCGTCGGAATTGAAATGCTGGACCACGATGCCTTCGCGCTTCAGCGGCAAATTGACGACGTCGCCGGCCTCCCAGGCGTGTTTGACGCCATCGACCAGCGTGTGACCGCGGCCGCGCGCGATATACATGACCTGGCCGCCCTGAAACTTCAGCCGCCCCGAACGGCTGCCCGGCGGGATTTCCTGACGAAAGAACATCAGCGCCGACAGCGCCGTGTCCTTGATGGCGGGATGCATGTACCAGCGCATCAGGCCCTGGACATTGTTTTCCAGAGGCAGTTCGTCGCCGCGCACGACCTGAATCGCGGAGCGGCGCTGTTCCCGCTGAGCGTCGCGCAGGCGCAGCAATTCCTGCCAGTGATCGGTTTGCGCCAGCCGTTCGGTGCGTTCCGTGTCCACGATGTTGCTCCGCGCTTCAGCCTCGTTCGCGCGCGAACTTGTAGGAAGCGCGCCCGCGGACGTCAACGTCCGTCGGCGCGCCAGAACGAGGCCCGGCGTTCCGCCCCGCGGACGATCTCGTTCATCCCGATCGCCATGGCCGCGAGGATCGACACCAGCGCCAGAAGCGCGGACGGATTGAACGTTTCCGCGAACAGTTTGGTGTACTGTCCGACGCCGCCGGACGAAACATAAAGCTCGGCCAGCAACACGCCGAGCAGGCAGCCGGACATGCCGAGCCGCATGCCCGCGAAGAGACCAGGCGTGACATGCGGCAACACCACGCGATGGAACATCTGGAAACGGCTGGCGCCCATCGACCGCGCGGCGCGCAGGTGCGCCTCCTCGACGGTTTGCACGCCGGCGATCACGTTGAGAATGATCGGAAACACGCCATGGGTGACGCCAAAGGCGATTTTCGCGGCGGGGCCGATGCCGAAATAGAGAATGAACAGCGGCAGGATCGTCACCTGGGGAATCGACCAGGCGAGAAGAATCAGGGGAAGCGCGCCGCGCAGCGCGAATTTGTTCAATCCGACGGGGAGCCCGATCAGCACCCCCGCGACGAGCGCGATGACGAAGGACGCCGCGAGTTCGAAAAAGGACGCGAGCAGCGCCATCACGATGGCGGGCTCGCCAAAAATTTCCGGGAACGCCATCAGGACTTTCGAGGGCGGACTGACGAAGTCCGGATCGAGAATCCCGCGGCCCGCGACTTCCCACGCGAGGAAGAGAAGGGCGATCACGCCAAACCGGCACAGGCCCGGACGCGCCAGTGCGATCTCCCTCAAGCCCCGTCGCGAGCGCGCGCTCATGCCGCCTCCGGAACGCGCTGGAAGCGTCTTTCGAGACTGGTCAGGCCAAGATTGAGACTCATGGCGATCAGCACGACGAAGACGATCCAGGCGAACATCTCCGCCGTGTTCATGCCCTCGCCAAGCGTCGCGATGCGATTGCCGAGGCCCATCAGCCCGGCGATCATTTCCGAAGCGATGATCGAGAGAAAGCAGATGACGCAGCCGACGCGCAGGCCCGTCACGATCAGCGGCAGGGCGGCCGGCAACAGAACCCGCCGGAACATCTGGCTCCCCGTCGCGCCCATGGAGCGCGCCACGGAGATGTAACGGCTCTCCACGTCGCGCACGCCGGCGAGCGTGTTCAGGGCGATGGGGAAGAACGCGCTCGCGGCGCCAAAGGCGACTTTCGAGGCGGGGCCGATGCCGAAGTAGAGAATAAACATCGGCAGGAACACGACGAGAGGTATGGCGAACAGACCCGCCAGCAGGGGCTCGAACACGAGGGACGCCGCGCGCGAACGCCCGATGAAATATCCGGTCAGGAGACCGCCCAGGGACGCGATCGAAAATCCCGCCAGCAATTCCAGAAACGTCACCGTGAAATGTCCCCATATCGCGCCGGTCTCGATGACGCGAACGAGACGCGGGAAGACGCTCCGCAAAGCCGGCAGCAAAACCGGACTGACGATCTTGTGTTCGCCGACATAGTCCCACGCGGCGAGCAACGCGAGAATCGCGCCCGCCTGAATCGCCGCCACGCTCCATTTCGAGGGGGCGCCATTCATGGCTTCGCGAACCCCGGCTTGCTCCGCTCGCGCCGCGCGGCCGCGCCAACCATGCCGCCGATGGTCTTCTCGACCTCGACGCGCAGCAGCGCGTAAAGTTCATTGCGCGTTTCCCCGTAACGCGCGGAGGCCATGAAGGCGGGATCGCGCGGATGCGGCTCGCCCACCTCGATGAAACTCTTGATCGCCGCGGGCCGCGCGGTCATCACGACAATCCGGTCAGAGAGAAAGACCGCCTCGGAAAGCGAATGAGTGACAAGAACGATGGTCTTTTTCGTCTCCTCGAGCAAGGCCGACAATTCCTCGCCGAGGTACATGCGCGTCTGCTCGTCGAGCGCAGCGAAAGGCTCGTCCATGAGCAGCACGTCGGTCCCGAGGCTGAGGGCGCGAGCCAGCGAGGCGCGTTGCTTCATGCCGCCGGACAATTGATGCGGGTAACGTCCGGCGAAATCGGAGAGGCCCACGGTCGCGAGCGCTTCCCTGGCGCGGTCCCCGCGTTCGGCCTTCGGCACGCCCTGAAACTCAAGTCCAACGAGAATGTTGTCGAGCACGGTGTTCCACGGAAACAGCGTGTTTTCCTGAAACACATAGGCGATGCGGCCCGGCGAGGGACCGTCGATCCGCGCGCCATCGACCTCGACAAAGCCGGTCGTGGGCTCGACGAGGCCGCCGATGATGTTGAGCAACGTGCTCTTGCCGCAGCCGCTGGGGCCGATCAGGCACAGCAATTCACCGCGCCGCACGTCGAGCGACACGCGCTCGAGCGTGTCGATCCGCCCCGAGCCGCTCGCGTAGGCGTGCGAAACGTCGCTGATTCTGATGGCAGGAACGTCGCTCACCCGGCCCCCCGCTGGCGCGCGCGATTCATGCTCAGGGCTTCACCGGCAGAAACTTCGTCATCAGGACGTCTTCGTCCTTCGGCGGGGTTTCGACGATCCCCATATCCACGAGCGAGGAACGAAGCACCGCCATCGCCGCCGGATCGAAGGAACCATCGTCGTTGAACATGTCGATCTGGCCTTCCCAGGTGCGCTCCATGTCCTTGACGGGAAGCTTGAGGCTCCGGGCGGTGACCTCGACGGTCTTCGCCTTGTTTTTCTTGATGAAGGCGATGGATTCGAAGAACGCCTGCAGGAATCGCCGCACGAGTTCCGGCTTTCCCGCGATCAGGTCGTCGCGCGCGAACAGAAGGTGCGTGTGAAACTTCGGCGCGTATTTGTCCATGGTCTCGAGAATGCGCGCTTCCTTCTTGTCCTCGAGCGGGAAGGTCACCTCGGTCGCCAGCATCAGCGCGTCGACCTGTTTCGTTTTCAGGCCGGCGATAAAGGTCTCGAGGCCGCCGAGCGGCACGATCACGACATCGTCCGGCTTCCAGCCCTGCGCCACCGCCGCGCGGCGAATGAGCCAGTCGGTGAGGGAACCCGCCGTCGTCACGGCGAATTTCCTGCCCTTCATTTCCGAGAGCGACTTGTAGGGCGAGTCATAGGGCAGAACGACGGCGATGCTTTTTGGCTGATTTGCGAAGGCGGCGATGGCCTTCGCGGGAACGCCCTTCGCCATGAAGCCGATGCCCGGGCCTCCGCCGAGGCCGATTTCAATGGAGCCCGCGGTCAGCGCCTGCTGCATGCGCGCGTCGCCCGCGAAGGAACTCACCTCGAGTTCGATATCGTGTTTCGCGAAAATGCCCGCGTCGGTCCCGACGTCGATCACCTGGAACATCCAGGCGAAGGGGACCGACTTGCCCACTTTCAGCTTGTCGGCGGCGCAGGCCGCTCCCGCGAGCAGGCCCCACGCGGCCATGGCGACCGCGATCCCCAATTGTCCGACGCCGCGCATTCCGTCCTCCCCCGTCTATTCTTCCCGCGCATAGTAAGCGGCGGGATCGACGCCTGTCCAATCCTCCGCGACGGCTTGCGCCGCGACGCGTCAGTCAACTACAAGCGAGCCACGCCGGCGCCGGGAACCTGACCATGAAAATCGACGACGTGAAACGGCGCGCCTACGCGATGCCGCTGACCAATCCATCCTTTCCGCGCGGGCCCTACCGGTTCACGGACCGGGAATACGTGATCATCACCTACCGCACCGATCCGGCCGCCATCGCCGCCGTCGTGCCCGAGCCGCTCGTGGCGCCCGACCCGATCGTGAAATACGAATTCATCAGGATGCCGAGTTCCACGGGCTTTGGCGACTACACTTAATCCGGGCAGGTCATTCCCGTGACGTTCAATGGCGAGGAAGGCTCCTACGTTCACGCGATGTACCTCGACGACGACGCGCCCATCGCGGGCGGCAGGGAGCTCTGGGGCTTTCCGAAGAAGCTCGCCACGCCGAAGCTCCAGCACGAAGGCGAGGTCATTGTCGGGACGCTGCACTACGGCAGCGTGCTTTGCGCCACCGCAACGATGGGGTTCAAACACGTGGCGCTGAACCGCGACGATGTCGCGAAATCGCTCCTGAAGCCCAACTTCCTGATAAAGATCATTCCGCACGTCGACGCCACGCCGCGCATTTGCGAACTCGTGCGCTATTATCTCGCCGACGTGACCGTGAAAGAGGCCTGGACCGCGCCGGCGGACCTGCAATTGTTCCGGCACGTGAGCGCCGACGTGGCGCGCCTGCCCGTGCTCGAGGTTCTCTCGGCGGTCCATTTCGTCGCCGACCTGACGCTGGGGCTCGGCGAGGTCGCGCACGACTATCTCGCGTAGGCTCCGGCCCGGCTGTTCAAAGCCGCTCGATGTTCGCGTCGGCCACGACCTTCGTCCATTTTTCAATGTCGGAGACCACCCGGTCGCGGAAGGCCTGTCCGCTGGTCGGGCTCGCGAGGCTGCCGAGGGCGCGCAATTTCTCGATCACTGTCGGATCGGCGAGAATCGTCGCCACGCCGGCGTTGAGCCTCGCCGCGATATCCGGCGGCAGTCCGGCCGGTCCGGCGAGACCGAGCCACGAACTCGTCTCGTAACCGGGAAGTCCGGCCTCCGAGATGGTCGGCGTGTCGGGCAGGGCGTAGAAGCGCCTCGCGCCCGTCACGGCGAGCGCGCGCAGTTTTCCATCGCGGATTTGTTCGAGCAGCACGGTTGGCGTGTCCATGATCAGGTCGATGCGCCCGGCGAGCAGGTCGAGCGTCGATTGCGAACCGCCGCGATATGGCACGTGACGCATGGAAAGCCTTCCCATGGAGGCCAGCAATTCCCCGGAGAGGTGCTGGCCCGTGCCGTTGCCGGCGCTGGCCCACAACAGGGGCTCCGGCGCTTCGCGGCCCGCGACGAGCAGATCGGCGAAGCTCCTGATCCTGTGTTCGCTGTTTGTCGCCAGGACGAAGGGGAAGTCGGTCACCATGCTGATCATGGTGAAATCCTCGACCGACCTGTAGGCGAGCTGCCTGTACATCGCCGCCGCGACCGCGTGACCGCCGGGCAGGATCGCCAGAGTGTAGCCGTCCGGCGCCGCGCGGGCGACCTGCGTCGCCGCGATGGTCCCGCCTGCGCCAGACCTGATCTCGACGATGAAGGAAAATCCCGTCGCGCGTTGCAGGGCGTCCGCGACGATGCGCGCGACGACGTCGGCGTTGCCGCCGGCGGCGAACCCGTGAACAATGGTGATGGCCCGCTCCGGCCAGGCCGCGCGCGCGGGCGAAGCGAAAGCCATCGCCGCGAGGCCGCCCACGATGGAACGGCGATCTGGCCGAGGCGCCATGCTTGTCCCTCCCGATTTTCGCGCGCCCGTTTTGCGCGGCGTCCGCGTGCTTCAACGTGTCGCAAACGCCGGGACCGGTCAACACGCGCGGTTGACTTGCCCCGGACGCGCCGCACTATTGCCCCGCCGTCGCGCCCGACGCGGCGCGATTTCCTTTCCGCACCGGAGTCGTCCAGCGCATGTCAGAGACCGCCCCGCCCCCCGGCAAATTCATGGTCGACACCTATCTGGAATGGTCGAAGCGCGAGGGCGTGCCGGTTCACGAGGATTTCGGTTTCGATCTCAAGACGCTCGACGTGCGCCCCTGGGCGCGGTTCGGCGTCCCCGGCGCCATCGCCCACGTGAAGGGCCGCGGCGATTTCATGACGATCTTCGTGCTGGAAATCCCGCCGGGCGGAAAAACCGACCTCATGCGACACGTTTACGAGGAAGCCGTCATCGTGCTCGAGGGCCATGGCAGTTCGCTCGTCGTCGGCTCGAACGGCGAACGCCACGCCTTCGAATGGGGCCCCAACGCGGTCTTCGCGCCGCCGTGCAATTGCGCGCATCAATATTTCAACTCGTCGGGACGGGAACCCGCGCGCCTCGCCATCGCCAGCAACATGCCCGCGGTGCTGAATCTCTTCCGCAGCGAGAAATTCGTCTTCGACAATCCCTTCGCCTTTCCCGAGCGCGAGGGCCAGCCCTCGCACTTCCGCGGCGATGGCGATTTCATCCACGTGCGCCCCGGCAAACACATGTGGGAAACGAATTTCGTTCCCGACGCCAACCATCTCGAACTGAAGGAGTGGGCGGCGCGCGGCGGAAAATCCTCGCACGTGCAGTTGATCCTCGCCGACAGCATCCTGCACGCGCATATTTCCGAAATGCCGGTCGGCACCTACAAGAAGGCGCACCGGCATGGACCGGACCTGCACGTGTTCTGCCTCTCCGGCGAGGGCTATTCGCTGTTCTGGTACGAGGGGGACCGGGATTTCACCCGCGTCGACTGGAAACAGGGCTGGGTCTTCGCGCCGCCGGAGATGATGTATCATCAGCATTTCAACACGAGCGGCGGACGCACGCGCTACATCGCGATCGGCCACGGCAGCGTGCGCTATCCGTTCACGCAATACATGTTCCGGGTCTACAAGGGCATCGACCAGGACGTGAAAAACGGCGGCAACCAGATCGAATATTCGAACCAGGATCCGCGCGTCCACGCGATCTACCGGGACGAACTCGCGCGGCGGAATATCGCGCTCGACATGGACGATTTTTTCCCGCCGGGGGCGGCATGATCCCGCGGCGATTCCGGGCGGCGACGCTCGCCGCCGCGCTTCTGGCGGGCGGCGCGGCGCGCGCGCAGAGCGTCGCGGATGTCTACAAGGGCCGCGCGATGGAAATCATCGTCGGCGCGGGCGCGGGCGGCGGCTACGACGTGAACGCGCGTCTCGTGGCGCGCCATCTCGGCGCCTTCACGCCGGGCGCTCCCTCCGTCGTCGTCGCCAACATGCCCGGCGGCGGCGGCATCGCCGCGACGAATTTTCTCTACAACGTCGCCCCGAAAAACGGCCTCGTTCTCGGCACGTTCAGCAACGCCATGCTGACGCAACCGCTGTTTGGCGCGGATTCCGTCAAGTTCGAAACCGGCGGGTTCGGCTGGCTTGGCAGCACGAGCCGCGAGGACGGCGTGTGCATCGCCTCGCGCGCGTCGGGCGCGCGCTCCCTCGACGACCTGCGCCGGCGCCGCCTCGTCGTCGGCACGACCGCGCCCGGCACGACGACGCACCTTTTTCCGACGCTGCTCAACCGCGTGTTCGGCTTCGACTTCAAGTTCGTCACCGGCTACGCCGATGGCGGCCAGGTCGTGCTGGCGCTGGAGCGCGGCGAGATCGAGGCCCTGTGCCAGACCTGGTCGAGCCTCAAGATCGCTCATCCAGAATGGGTTCCGCAAGGTCGCGTGCAACCCCTCGTCTCCATCGGGCTCGGCGCGAATCCGGAACTCGCCGGCCTGCCCTCCATCATGGATCTGGCGCGCGACGACGAGCAGCGCGCCATGCTGGAAATCGTTCTCGCGCCGACGCTGGCGGGCCGGCCCTTCGCGCTCCCGCCCGGGGTTCCCGCCGAACGGCTCGACGCGCTGCGCAAGGCGTTCGTCACGATGACGCAAAGCGCCGCCTTCATCGAGGACGCCCGGCGCGCGCGGGTCGAACTGTCGCCGGCGGACGGTCTGGAGATCGACGGGCTCCTGCGAAGGATTTCCGCCGCCCCGCCGGCCCTCGTGGCGAAGGTGCGGGCCATCGTCGAGGCGGCCCCGCCGCGCTAGGCTGGACAAGCGACGGCCGTCCGGCGAAAAGACGACGCTGCTCGCGGCGGCGCCGGCGCGTCTCTCACGGAAGTTTGAATGTCACTCGTCATCGCGCTCGATATTGGCGGCACTTTCACCGATCTCGTGGCGTTCGATTTCGCCACCGGCGCCATCCACCAGGCGAAGAGTTCCACGACGCCCCGCGATCTTTCGATCGGCATCCGCGAGACCCTGCGCAAGAGCGGCCTCGACATCGGCGCGACGGCGCTCTTCATTCACGGATCCACCGTCGCCATCAACACGGCCATCGAGCGGACCGGCGCTCGAACCGCGCTGATCGTGACGGAAGGCACGCGCGATGTTTACGCCATCGGCCGCGGCAACCGGCCCGAGGCCTATAATTTTCATTTCCGGCGGCCAGAACCCTACGTGAAGCGCCGCCATACATATGAAATCATCGAGCGTCTGAACGCCGCCGGCGAGATTGTCGCGCCGCTCGACGAAGCGAGCGTCGATCGCGCGATCGAACGCCTCCTCGCGGAGAAAATCGAGGCGGTCGCGATCTGCTTCCTGCATTCCTGGGCGAATCCCGCGCACGAACAGCGCGCCGGCGCCGCGATCCGGTCCCGCGCGCCCGACGTCTATTGCACGCCAAGCCACGAAATCCTGCGCGAATATCGCGAATACGAGCGCATGTCGACGAGCGTGCTCAACGCCTATGTCGGTCCGCGCGTCAGCAAGTATCTCGGAGATCTCGAAAGCCTGCTGCGCGGCCAGGGCTTCGCCGGGCCACTGCTGATCATGCAATCGAACGGCGGCGGCATGTCGCTGGAGACGGCGCGCGCCGTGCCCGTCGCGACAATGGAGTCGGGCCCCGTCGGCGGCATCATCGCGGCGGCCGAAACGGCGCGCGGACTCGGCCTCGCCGACGTGATCGCCTTCGACATGGGCGGCACGACGGCGAAGGTCAGCCTCGTGCGCGACAACCAGCCGGACATCGCGCAGGGCTATTTCATAGGGGGCGCCGCGAGCGGCCATCCCGTCATGTATCCGGTCGTCGATATCGTCGAGGTCGGCGCGGGCGGCGGCAGCATCGCATGGATCGACGAGGTTGGCGGGCTCAAGGTCGGCCCGCGCAGCGCCGGCGGCCAACCCGGCCCGGTCTGTTACGGACAGGGCGGAACGGAGCCGACCGTCACAGACGCCAACGCGGTGCTCGGACGCCTTGGCGCCGACCGCTTTCTTGGCGGCGAAATGCCGCTCGACGTCGCGGCGGCGCGTGACGCCATCGAAACGAAGATCGCCCGGCCGCTCGGGCTCACCGTCAACGAGGCGGCGCTGGGAATCATCCGCATCGCCGTCGCGGAAATGTCGGTCGCGGTGCGTTCGGTCTCGGTCGGGCGCGGCTACGATCCGCGCGATTTCGCCATGGTGTCGTTTGGCGGCGCCGGTCCGCTGCACGCCATCGCCATCGCCCGCGAACTGCACATCCCCCGGGTCATCATCCCGCGGCTGCCGGGCCATTATTCCGCGCTCGGCATGTTGCTCGCGGACAACCGGCACGATTACGTCCGCACGTTCTACAAGCCGCTGGCCGAGGCGCGGATGGAGGACATGCGCGCGATCTTCGCGGACATGACGGCGGAGGCGCGCGCGCTTCTCGTCTCGGAAGGCGCGCGGGACGAGGACATGTCCTTCCAGCTCTATCTCGACATGCGCTACGCAGGTCAGGAATTCCCCATCCAGACGCCGGTCGCGTCGGGCGATCTCGGGGGCGGCGACCGGGAGGTCTTGCGCCGCGCCTTCGACCGCGCGCACGCGCGCCGTTTCGGCCATCAGGCGCCCGATGAAGCGGTCGACGTGGTCAACCTGCGCCTCACCGCCCGGGCGCGCCGGCAACGTTCGAACTTCCCCGCGATCGAACGCGGCGACGGCGAGGCGAAGCCTCGCGGCTTTCGCGAGATCGTTCTCGACGATCCCGCCGCTCCGGTTCGCTGCCCGACCTACGAACGGGACGATTTGCGCGCCGGCGCGCGTCTCGAGGGGCCCGCCGCCATCGCGGAATACGCCTCGACCCTCGTGTTGTTCGCCGGCGACAGGCTCCAGGTCGCACCGTCGGGCGAACTCGTCATTGAAACCGGCGCGCCATGACCATGCAACGCAAGCTCGATCCCGTGACTCTCGAGGTGCTGCGCAACGCGCTGCCCGCCATCGCCGCCGACATGGCGATCGACTTGCAACGCACCTCCTACAACATGATGATTTACGAGGTGCAGGACTTCTGCTGCGCGCTCGTCGACGTCGAGGGACGGCTGATCTGCCAGAACGTCGGCGGCGTCTCGCATTTCGTCGCCGACCTCGGCGTCATCATCAAGGACGCGGTGGCGCGATATGGCCGGGACGGTTTCGCGCCCGGCGACGCGCTCGTCACCAATCACCAGCGCGTCGCGGGCCAGCACCTCAACAATGTCTGCGTCTTCACGCCGCTGTTCCACGAGGGCGCGCTGCGCGCCTTCGCCATCGTGCGCGCGCACTGGGTCGACGTCGGCGGCATGAGCACCGGCTTCAGCGCCCCGGGTCTCGTGACGGACCCGTGGATCGAGGGGCTGCAACTCGACCAGATCAAGATTCACGAAGCCGGCGTTCCCGACGAAAAGGTCTTGCGGATCATCCGCGACAACATCCGTTTTCCGGAAAACGCCATGGGCGACCTGCGCTCGCAACTCGCCGCCTGCGCGCTGGCGGAGCGGCGTCTGTCCGAGCTGTTCACGCGCTATGGCCGCGGTCTCGTGTTCGACGCCATCGAGCGCATGTTCGACGAGGTGGAGACGCGCTGCCGGCGCGTCGTTCGCGACATGCCGGACGGCGTATACGCGGCGGAGTCCTTCATGGATTCCGACGGGCCCGACAAGTCCGACACGATCCCGATCAAAGCCGTCGTCACGATCGCCGGCGACGACATGACCATCGACCTCACGGGATGTTCCCCGCAACGCAAGAGCGGCCTCAACGGCCGCACGCTCGCCGGCGCCTATATCGCCTACAAGGGCCTCACCGGCCCGCTCGACATGGTCAACGAAGGCTCGTTTCGCGCGCTGAAGGTCGTCATCCAGGAAGGCAACTTCATGATGGCGCGTTATCCCGCGCCAATGGCGGGCTGGAGCCGCGCCTTGCCGACGGTCGTCGACACGATCCTGAAGGCGCTCGCGCCGGCCCTGCCCGCGAAGGTTCCCGCCGCCCATCTCGGCAACCTCGGGGGCACGATGACCTTCTTCGGCCGCGACCCCGCGAAACAGCGCGATTTCATTTTGCAAACCATCGAGGGCGGCGGCTGGGGCGGGCGGCCCGACGAGGATGGCGTCTCCACGTGCGTCTCCGTCTGCCAGGGCGACGTGCGCAACGCGCCCATCGAAACCATCGAGCTGAAATCCCCGGTGATCGTCAACCGGCGCGCGTTGCGGGAAAATTCCGGCGGCGCGGGAAAATTCCGCGGCGGTCTCGGTATCGAAACGAAAATGACGAATTATCTCGAGGGGCGCTGGAGCCTCAACAACACGGGTCGCCGTCTGTGCCCGCCGTGGGGCGTCGCCGGCGGCGCGGCGGGCGCGGCCTCGCTCAACACCATGAGCAAGCCCGGCGAAACCGACATGAAACCCTTCGATCCCGTGCGCCTCGTCTGCGCGCCGGGCACGAGCGTGATGGTGGCGACGGCGGGCGGCGGCGGCTGGGGCGATCCGCTGGATCGCGATCCCGCCAGCGTGCTCGAGGACGTGCTGGAAGAACTGGTGACGCGCGACGGCGCGCGCGATCTTTATGGCGTCGTCGTCGACATGGACAGGCGCGCGGTCGACGCGGCGGCGACCGCCGCCTTGCGCGCGGCGAAGCGGGGAGCGTGATGGATATTGCAACCGACATTCGCGAGCGCCAGGCGCGCGTGCGCGCCGCGATGCGCGACCGCGGGCTGCGAAGCCTCGTCGTCTGGTTCAGCGGCCAGCATTTCATGCTGCGCATGAACCAGCTCATGTATCTCACGGACTTCAAGGCGCTGGGACCGGCGGCGCTGCTGTTCAGCCTCGACGAACCGGCGGCGCTGATCGTTTCGCCGGAATGGGACTTGCCGCGGGCGCGCGAGGCCGTCGGCGTCGGCGACACGCTCGCCTGCGATCGGGAATCGCTCGCCGCGACCGTCGGCTCCATGGCCCGCGAATTGCCCGGTCCCGTCGGCCTCTCCGGACGCGATGGCATGACAATCGTCAACGCGCGACAATTCATGGCCGCCATCGGCGACCCGCCCGCGGCGGCGGACGATCTGATCGTTTCGCTCGCCGGCGCGCGCACGCCAGTCGAACTCGAACGCGTTGAAAAGGCGGCGACCATCGCCGACGCCGGATTCGCCGCGCTTTGCGAGGCGGCGCGCGTCGGACTGCGCGAATACGAACTCGCGGCGGAGATCGAGGCGGCGATGCAGGCGCTCGGCTCCGACGACAATTACGGCCTCGTCGGCGCCGGCCCGCACAATCAGGCGATCCGCGCGCCGTCCGACCGGCGCCTCGAGGCGGGCGACGTGATCATTGGCGAAATCACGCCGTGTTACCGGGGCTATTTCGCGCAATTGTGCCGCACGCTGGTGCTTGGCGACGCGACCGCCGCGCAAAACGAGAAATACGCGCTGTTGATGGACGCGCAGCGGGCCGGCCTCGCCGCCGCGACGCCGGGCCGGTCGAGCAGCGACATCGCGCACGCGGTCAATGGCGTGATCGGCGCGGCGGGCTATGGCGAATATTGCCGCCAGCCCTACATGCGCACGCGCGGCCACGGGCTTGGCTTCGGCGGCGTCGTTCCGAACGACGTGACGGAAGACTCGAGCCCGGTGCTGGAAGTCGGGATGACCATGATCATCCATCCAAATCAATACATTCCCGAAACCGGCTACATGATGCTGGGCGACACCGTCGTCATCGAGGCGAACGGGCCGCGGCGCCTCACGCAAACGCCGCGCCGTCTTTTCACGAAGGGGATCTGACATGCACACGATGCATCCGGTTCTCAAGCGCGGCGGCCTGTTCTGGGACCGCGATTTGCTGCCGCCGCGCGCCTACGAGGAGCGCTTCGCGAGGATTCAGGCCGCCATCGCGGCCCGCGGCGACGACGCCTGGCTGATCTTCGGCGACGTCGAGCGTTATGGCGCGCTCGCCTGGTTCAGCAATTTCCTGCCGCGCACGCGCTCGGCCATCGCGCTCGTGCCGGCGCGCGGGGCGCCCTCCCTGCTCATCAGCGTCGGGCTTCGCGACGTGCCCGCGGCGAAGACGCTGACCTGGATCGACGACGTGCGCCCGTTCACGCGACTGCCGCGCACGCTCACGGGACTGATCGAGGAAAAGGGGCTCGCGTCGGCGCGCGTCGGACTCGCCTGCGTCGAGGAACTTCTCTCCATCAAGGACTGGAGCGAGATCGAGGCGGCTCTGCCATCGGCGCGTTTCGTCACGCGCACCGCCGAGGTCGCGGCCTTGCGGGCCAGCAAGGACGACTGCGAATTCGCGGCCCTGCGCCAGGCGGCGGAGGTCGTGTCCGGCGGCCTCGATCTGTGCGCCGGACTGCTGAAGCCTGGCGTCAACCTGCGCGTGGCGCTGTCGCGCGTGGAGCGGCATGTTCGCGCCCACGCGGCGGAAGACGCGCGGATCATGCAGGCCGCCGGTCGTCACGCGAGCATCGCGCTGCGCCCGCTGGAAGACCATGAATTGCGCGAGGGCGAGGTCGTGATGGTTTATCTCGCGGCGGAAGTGCAGCGCTACTGGGCCGAGGAAGCGCGCACCTTCGTGCTGGGGGCCGCCTCCGCGAACATGCGCCGCCTCGCCGACCGGGCGACGGCGGCGCTCGACGCGATGACGGACCTCTCGGCGGCGGGCGTCGCCGTGGACCAGATCGCCCGCGCCGCGGACGCGGCGCTCGAAACCGACCATTTGCGCCTCTCGGCGCGCGGCTATGGCTATGGCTCCGGGATCGGCCTCGACGCCGGGGAGGCGCCATCCATTACTGGCGAGTCCGGCGACGTTCTGCCGGCGCGCGCCGCGCTCGCGTTGCGCGTCGTCGCCCATGAAACAGGCGCGGGAATCGCGCTGGCGCGCACGCTGCATTTGCGCGACGACGGCAAGCACGTGTTTGGCCGGCCGTCGTTGCTGGAGCTTCCCTGATCGCGCTGCGTCAGGAGCGCCAGTGGGCGACCCTGGCCTCGAGGCGGGCGAGCAGCGACATCAGCAGGATCGAGGCGCCCGCGAGCACGAAGACGCCCGTGAACAGGGTCGGCATGTCGTAGGATTCCGCCGAGAACCAGATCATGTTGCCAATGCCGGCCTCGGAGCCAAAAATCTCCGAGATCAGCACGCCCGCGAGCCCGCGCGCGACGGCGATGCGCATCCCCGCGATGACGAAGGGGCAGGCGTTCGGCAACAAAACCGACGTAATGAGCTGGCGCCGGCTGGCGCCGAAGGCGATCGCGGCTTCCGTCAGGTCCTTGCTGGTGGAGCGCACGCCGAGACTCGTGTTCACCGCGACCGGGAAAAACGCCTCGATGAAGATGATGACGATCTTCGAGTAAATGCCGATGCCCATCAGCACCACGAAAATGGGCGCCAGCGCGATCATCGGCGTCGCGTAAAGCGCGCCGACCCAGGGCTCGACGTAGCGAGCGAAGGCGCAGTTCAGCGCCAGCGCGACGCCCAGCGCGACGCCGAACACGACCGCGGCGACGTAGCCGAGCGCGAACTCGGTTCCACTCACCTGGAAATTGTTCCACAGCGCGCCATTCTGCGCCAGTTTCCAGGCCCTCGCGGCGATGGAGGTCAGCGGGGCGAAGACGAGATCGCTCTTGATGACGTAGATCGCGAGCACCTGCCACAGAATGGCGACGCCCGCGATCGACACGACGGTGCGCAAGCGGTCCGGCGCGCAGAGGCGGGCGACAAGGCCGCGAGACCCTTCGCCGTCGTCCTCAGTCCCGGAAGCCATAAAGCCTCGCGGGATTGTCGACGAGAATCTTCCGGATCAGCGTCGCGTCGTAATCGACGTAGCGATACAGAAGCTCGACCGGCTCGGCGTCGTTCATCATGCGTTTCGGCCATTGCGGATGCGGCCAGTCGGTGCCCCACACCGTGCGATCGGGCGCCGCTGCGATCAGCGCCGCGCCGAAGGGCACGGCGTCGTCCCAGCCCTTCTCCATCGGCGAATCGCGGTTGCCGTTCGAGGCCAGCAGCCACCAGTTCTGGTTCTTCAGCATTTCCAGCATGAACTTGACCGCCGGTTGATCCAGCCCGCGGTCGAAATGAACATGCCCCATGTGCTCGATCATCATCGGCACGTCCTTCACGCGCCGCAGCATCGCCTCGTGTTCGATCAGATCGTCGGCGACGACGTGCAGACGCGCGTGCCAGCCGATTTCGCGCAAGCGGTCGAAGACGCGCTCCACCGCGTTCTTGCCGGGCGTCATCGTGAGATACTTGACGAAATTGATGCGCGCCGCGTTGACGCCCGCCGCCGAGAGACGCGCGACTTCCGCGTCCGAGACCGTGTCGTCGAGATTGGCCGTGCCGCGATAGTTGGCGCGTTCCGGATGTTTTTCCAGCGTGTCGAGCAACAGGCGGTGATCGGAGCCGTAAATGGCGCTGTGCACGATCACGCCACGCTTGAAGCCGAGCGCCTCGTGAACGCCGAGCGCGTGATCGAAGGTCGCGTCGATCGGAGGATAGGGCGGCGAGGGACGCGTGGGATAAAGCGCCGCGGGCGCGTAAATGTGAAACTGGCAATCGCAGCTTCCCGCGGGAGGCGCGGGCGATGGCATGCGCGGATCGCGATCCCACTCGAAAAAAGGTCCGGAACGCGCGGCCATGTTTCCTCCCGACCGGCGGTCAGGCGCCGGAAATCCGCGAAAACTTGACCCGCGCTCCCGCTCAAGTCAAGTTTCCGCCCACGATAAAACAGGGCGGAGCGCGCGGTAACCGGATGGTCGCGAAACTGACGATAGAAAATGTTTCGCACGCGTTCGGTTCGCCTGGCGGGCGTCGCGCCCTGCGCGTTCTCGACGACGTTTCGCTGTCGGTCGAGGCCGGCGAATTCATTTCCGTCATCGGCGCGAGCGGCTCCGGCAAGACGACGCTGCTGCGCGTCATCGCCGGGCTCGAATCGCCTTCCGCGGGCGCGGTGCTCGTCGATGGCGAGAAACGGTCCGGCCCCGGCGGCAAGATGGGCGTCGTGTTCCAGCGCGACTCGCTCTGGCCATGGCGTTCGGTGCTGGAAAACGCGACCTTCGGCCTCGAAATGCGCGGAGTGAACAAGGCGGAAGCCGGCGCGAAGGCGATGCGCTACATCGAGATGGTGGGCCTTGGCGGATTCGAGACCTGGTATCCACACCAGCTTTCCGGCGGAATGCGCCAGCGCGTCAATCTCGCGCGCGCCCTGACGATCGAGCCGGACATTCTGCTGATGGACGAGCCCTTCGCCGCCCTCGACGCGCAGACGCGCGAGATCATGCAGCTCGAACTGACGCGCGTCTGGCGCGACACGGGCAAGACGATTCTCTTCGTCACGCACCAGATCGACGAAGCGGTGTTCTTGTCGGACCGGGTCGTCACGCTCTCGGCGCGGCCTGGCGCGGTGCGCGCGACAACCGTTATCGACATTCCGAGGCCACGCGACCTGCGCACCAAGCGCACGCCCGAATTCCAGGCCTATGTCGGCGACCTCTGGGAGTTGATCGAGGCGGAAGTCATGAAGAGTTTCAACGCGCGCGCCCCGGCGGCGCCCGCGTCGACAGGGAGCTGAACATGCGTTTGTCCAAACACGCGGCCCGCGCGGGCGTCGTGCTCGCGTCCCTCCTGTCGCCTGCCGCCGCGTGCCGCGCGCAGGGCGAAATCCGCATGGGTTTTCTCTCGCAGGAAATCGCGCCGTTTTGCGTCAACACCGGCGCGGTGCATGAAGCTGAAATGTCGCCGTTCAGCCCCGAAAGCGGCGGCGTGAAACTCAAGAAAATCCTCGTCACCGTGTCGCAGGCGCCCGTGATGGTCAGCAACGGCGATCTCGACGTGGCCGAATGCGCCGGCCCCTCGGGCCTCGCGCAGGCCTGGAGCAAGGGCGGCAAGAACGCGGTCGTCGTTTTCGTCGGCTCCGCGAAACCGGCCTATGTGCTGATCGGCGGCAAGGGGATCAAGTCGCTCGCCGATCTCAGGGGCAAGGTCGTGGGCTCGCCGGGACCGCAATCCACCGCGACCGAGGCCAGTTCGCTCATTCTCCGTCATGGCGCGGGTCTGACGCAGGATCGTGACTACAAGCTTGTTTCCGCGGGCACGGGCGGCGCGCGCGCGGCGGCGATGGCGGCGGGCAAGATCGACGCGGTTCCGGTCTATCCGCCGTTCAGCTACCGAATGATCGACGATGGATTCAATCTCGTCGGCGACCAGGCCGATCACGTTCCGAAATACGCGTCCGGCACGATCGTCGCCAATCGCGCCTGGGCGACGAAAAACCCCGATCTTCTCGTCGCGCTGCTGAAAACCTTCCTGCGCACCGGCGAATGGTTGCGCGATCCCGGCAAGAAGGAGGAGGTCATCGCGCGGCTGGCGAAAACCGTCACCGAAGGGCCCGAGCCCATGGGCGCCGATCACGCGCGGCGTTTCTACAAGGACGTGATCGAGGCGGGCCGCGTCGCCTTCGATGGATACGCCGACGAGGCCACGTTCCAGTCGAATCTCGA
Source organism: uncultured Hyphomicrobiales bacterium (assembly GCA_903884435.1). Classification (GTDB taxonomy): domain Bacteria; phylum Pseudomonadota; class Alphaproteobacteria; order Rhizobiales; family Beijerinckiaceae; genus Terripilifer. Next base: position 31,141 of record CAISEY010000402.1, read on the forward strand.
CATCATGGTGGAGCGCGGCGTCATCGCGAAAGAGGACGCGCCGCCCGTGCGGGAGATCGTCGATTACACCTGGCTCAATCGCGCCCGGCGGGAGCTTGGCCTGCCGGAGATGCCGCCGATCAAATAAGCGAACGACACTTGCGCGAAGGCCCGAACTTTCCCATTTGTTTCCCGCGCGGCGCGCGCCGTCATTTCAGCGCCGGCGCCTGATCGGGAGACCTTCATGACGGGGACCGCGAAGAACGGCGGCCAGAGCCTCACCGGCGTCTGGCGGGGGCTCTATTCCTATCCGGGTCAGGGCGAGCCCGTTTCATTCGTCGCGACGCTGATCCAGTCGGGGAGCGCCATAAGCGGCGCGACACACGAGACCTGCGCCGTCTCGAACAGGCGGCGCGAAACCCTCGGCGCGTTCCTGTCCGGCGTCCGCGCCGGCGCCTCCGTGAACTTCGTCAAGAGTTACGACGGTTCGGCCGGCTGGACCCATTCCGTCGCCTACGAAGGCGGGCTCAACGCCGACGCGACGGAAATCGACGGTCGCTGGAACATCGACGGGCGGCTCGCGGGCAAGTTCATGATGATCCGCGAGGCCGGCAAGGACATCGAGGTCCGGCGCGAGGTTCTGGAGAAAGCCTGACCGCCGGGCGCGCCGGCGCCCTTGACACTCCGCCCCGCGCCGCCGCATCCACTCGGGGGATACATTCCGGGAGATGGAAATGGATGCCGCCGCACTTCGCGCCATGCAGGCGCCCTACAAGGATAAATACAAGGACGCCCCCGACAGCGCCGTCATCACGCTGAAGGCGAGGGGCTCCATCGACGAATCGAAAATCGCCTGCAAGGTCGAGACCGGGCGCGCGCTCGCCGTCGCGGGCCTGCATCCGGCCACCGGCGGGTCGGGCGCGGAACTCTGCTCGGGCGACATGCTGCTCGAGGCGCTCGTCGCCTGCGCCGGCGTGACGCTGAAGGCGGTCGCCACCGCGCTGGACATTCCGCTGAAGGCGGGCGTCGTGAAGGCCGAGGGCGATCTGGATTTCCGCGGCACGCTCGGCGTCGCGAAGGACGCGCCGGTCGGCTTCCGGGAAATCCGCCTTTCGTTCGACCTCGACACCGACGCGCCCCAGGAGAAGATCGACTCGCTGATCAAGCTCACCGAGCGCTATTGCGTGATCTTCCAGACGCTCAACAAGCCGCCGAAACTGGCGCTGAACGTCACCCGCGTCTGAGCGGACCACCCGCGCCGGGGATCCGCCAACGGACCCCGGCGAAGGATGCCATGGCCTTCGGGCCCGGAGCGCCCGACGCCCGATGTCCCTTTTCTCATCCTCGCAGCCGGCCATCCGGGTCTGGCGTCACCGCAATTTCACGCTCTATGAAATTGGCATGACGCTCTATTCCGTCACGGGCTGGATGCAGCGCGTGGGAATCGGCTGGCTTGTCTGGGAACTCACCCATTCCACCGGCTGGCTTGGAATCGTCGCCGCCGCCGATCTCGGTCCGATGATCCTGATCGCTCCGCTGGCTGGCGCCGTCGCCGACCGGATGGATTCGTGGCGGCTAACCCGCCTGTCGCAATTCCTGCTGATGATGCAGGCGATCCTGCTGGCGGTGCTGATCTTCACCAACACGATGGGAATTTTCGCGCTCCTCGCGATTTCGATCTATGGCGGCCTGCTCTATCCATTCGCCGGCGCGGCGCGCCAGACTCTGCTGCCTCGCACCGTGCCTTACGAGGAATTCGCGCCGGCGATCGCGCTCGATTCCGCGATGTTTCAGGTGGCGCGCTTCGTCGGCCCCGCGCTCGCCGCGCTGATGATCCCGGTTTTCGGCGTCGCCGGCGCCTTCGTGATCCACGCCTGCGGCTCGGTGTTTTTCCAGAGCGTCATCGCCATGCTGAGGCTTCCCGAACAGCAACGGCGCGCGCGCGGCCGCGGCAATCTCTTTCGCGACATCGGCGCGAGCTTCGCCTATGTCCGCGCCCATCCCGGCATTGGCCCGGTGTTCCTGCTGATGACGACGGCGTCGGTCTTCATCCGGCCGGTGCAGGACATGCTGCCCGGATTCGTCGGCGCGATTTATCACGGCGGGCCGCGCGATCTCGCCTGGCTCACCTCGGGCATCGGCGTCGGCGCGATGGCGAGCGCCACGAGCATCGCGGTGCGCGGCGGCGTCTCCGGCCTGACCATGCGGATATTCGGCGGCTTCGTCGGCCTCGCCCTCTCGACGCTGGCTCTGGTCGCGACGGAGAGTTTCCTCGCGGGCGTGATCAGCGCGGGCCTGCTCGGCTACACACTCAACACCATGTCGACGAGCACCCAGGCGCTGACGCAATCGGCGGTCGACAACGACATGCGCGGCCGGGTGATGAGCCTGTACCTGCTGATTTTCCGGGGCATGCCCGCCATCGGCTCGGTGCTCGCCGGCCACGCGGCGGAATTATATGGCCTGCGAGCCACCTTCGCCGCGGGCGCCGCCGTCTGCCTCGCCATCTGGCTCTACGCCATGCCGAAACGCCACGCGATCGCCCTGGCGATGGAGGGCCGGTTGACGCGCTGAAAGGCTCGGCTCACCCCGCGAGCAGCGCCCGCCGCGCCGCGACGAGGCCGGCGGTGGCGGGATCGAGGCCGGCGAGCGGCCTCGTTCCATCCTCGACCGCCGGCGCGAGGCGAGTACACAATTCCTTGCCGAGTTCGACGCCCCATTGATCAAAGGCGTTGATGTCCCAGATAACCGATTGCGCGAAGACCTTGTGCTCGTAGAGCGCGATCAGCCGCCCCAGCGCGCGCGGCGTCAACGCCTTGTAGAGCAGCGTGGACGACGGACGGTTGCCCGGAAAAACCTTGTGCGGCGCGAGCGCCTCGATGGCGGGCTTCGAAAGGCCTTGCGCCGCGAGGATTTTCTCGACCTCCGCGCGCGACCGGCCCAGCATCAGAGCCTCGCTTTGCGCGAAACAATTGGCGACGAGCAAGGCGTGATGGCGCGCGTCGGCCTCGACCGGTTCCCCCGCGACGAGGAAATCAACGGGAATCACGTCGGTTCCCTGGTGCAGCATCTGGAAAAACGCGTGCTGCCCGTTGGTGCCCGGCTCGCCCCAGATCACCGGCGCCGTGGCTATTCGCAACGGCGCGCCGGAGCGCGACACCGACTTGCCGTTCGATTCCATGTCGAGTTGCTGCAAATAGGCGGGAAACCGCGCGAGGCGCTGATCGTAGGGGATCACCGCGTGGGCGGCGAAGCCCCAGACGTTGCGATACCAGACACCGAGGAGCGCCATCAGCACGGGAATGTTGTCCTGCAGCGGAGCCTCGCGGAAATGCGTGTCCACGTCCTGTCCGCCGCGCAGAAAATCATCGAAGCCCTCCGGCCCGATGGCGATCGCGAGCGCGGTTCCGATGGGCCCCCACATGGAATAGCGTCCGCCCACCCAGTCCCGGAAGCCGAACACGCGATCCGGACGGATGCCGAATTTCGCGACGAGATCGAGCTTCGTCGACACCGCCGCGAAATGATCGCCAACCGCCTTTTCGCCAAGGGCTTCGGCGACGCGCGCGCGCGCCGAAGCGGCGTTAGCCATGGTTTCCTGCGTGGTGAAGGTTTTGGAGGAGACGATGAACAGAGTCCGCGCGAGATCGAGACCCGCGAGCGTGTCGGCGATGTCCGCGCCGTCGACGTTGCTGATGAAATGCGCGCGCAGGCCTTTCCGTACGAAAGGCGAGAGCGCGCGGGCCGCCATGGCGGGACCGAGGTCGGAGCCGCCGATCCCGATATTGACGATGTCGCTGAAGGGCGCGCCCGTCGCGCCGCGGATCGCGCCTTCGCGCACCGCGCGGGCAAAGGCCTGGACCTTCGCCCGCTCGGCCTCGACGTCCGGCATGACATCCACGCCATCTACCCGCAGGGGCCTTCCCGCGAGATTGCGAAGCGCCATGTGCATGGCGGCGCGATCCTCGGTGTTGTTGACGTGCTCGCCGGCGAACAGCGCGTCCCGGCGCTCCTCCAGTTTCGCGGCGCGGGCGAGCGCCAGAAGATGGGCCAGCGTCGCCTCCGTGACCCGGTGTTTCGAATAGTCGAACGTCAGATCGTCGAGCCTCGCGCTGAATTTGCCGAACCGCGCGGGATCCTCGCGGAAGAGGTCGGCTATATCCCGGTGTCCGACATCGAGACGATGCGCCTCAAGCGCGGCGAGGGCGGTGGCGACGGTGTGCGTCATGACGAAGTCCCGGGCGAATCGACGTGGAAGCAGTCGGTCTTTCCTTCATAGGACGCGGACGTTTCGGCTCGATTAAGGGCCTCGGGGGTCAATCACGACAACGCGATGTCGCAAATTCCCGAAAATCGTGTATCCTTGAGAGAGTTCTGCCTTCCAGACGGGCGCAATCCATGATTTTCCGTACGACCACAGCAAGCGCGGCCCTGATCCTGTCGCTCGGCTGCGCCACCGCCCAAACCCCGGACCTTTTGTCGCCGAAACCGTTCAGCGGCGGCGCGCGGGCGCCAGCGCAACCGCCGGTCCTGGCTCCCGTCCCTTCAGCGGCGCCGCCAGCCGCGGCGCAGACGATGCCCGAACCCTTTTATCCGGTTCCCGGAGCGGCCGCGCCTGTTCCCGGAGCCGCCGCCGCCCAGCCCGCCGCGCCGAAGCCGAAAAAGCCCGCGCCTGTCGTCGTCCGGGAAACCGCCATCACCAATGACCCCACGCCAACCTTCGAGCCGCTAACTTTCTACACGACCGCCAAGGCCGCCGAGCGCTACGCCGCCATCGCAGACAGTGGCGGCTGGCCGGTCGTGCCCGCCGGCGTCGGGCCCGGCTCCGCGGGCAAGGCCGTCGCCGCCCTGCGCCGCCGCCTCCAGGCGGAAGGCGATTTGCCCGCCGGATCGGACGGCGAGGCCTGGGGACCAGACCTCCCGGCCGCGATCAAGCGCTTTCAGGCCCGCATGGGCTTGCGCCAGACGGGCGCCATGACGCCGGGCACCCTGCGCGCCATGAACATTCCGGCGGCGACCCGCGTGCGGCAATTGCTGTCGAGCGCGCAACGCGTCGCCGGGACGAATTTTCCGTTCGGCGAGCGCTGGGTCGTCGTCAACATACCTTCGGCCGCGGCGGAGGCGATCGAAGGCGGCCAGGTGGTGCGCCGCTACACGGCCGTCGTGGGCGACATCACGCATCGTTCGCCGGAGGTCATGACGCGCATCCAGGCGGTCAATCTCAACCCGACCTGGACGGTGCCGCAATCCATCATCAAGAGCGAAATCATCCCGAAAATGCGGAAGGATCCCGGCTATCTCAGCCGCGCGAAGATTCGCATTCTCGACGGGCGCGGCGAAGAGGTGAATCCTCGCGCCGTCGACTGGAACACCGACCGCGCCGTGAATTACACGCTGCGGCAGGATTCCGGCGCCGCCAACGCGCTCGGCAACATCCGCCTCAACATGCCCAACCAGCACGCGGTCTACATGCACGACACGCCCTCGAAAAAGGGCTTTTCCGGCGACTACCGCTTTCTTTCCCATGGCTGCGTGCGCGTCGAGGGCGTGTTCGACCTCGCGGCCTGGACGCTGGAGGGCACGGCCGGAGCGCCCGCGGGCCGCTGGGATTCGCGCGCTCTTCAGGCGAAAGTCGCCACCAACGAGCGTATTGAACTCAAGCTCGCGAAACCTGTTCCCGTCATCTGGGTCTACATGACCGGCTGGGCCTCGAGCGATGGCACGGTGCATTTCCGCGACGATGTCTACGATGTCGACAAGATCGGGCTCAGCATGCGCGAGACGGCGCCCGACCGCGCCGCCGGGACACAGTCCTGACGGCGCCCTGCCCCCCGATTCCCGCCCGTCGAGCGGGCGAAGGCAAATCCGATGATTGATAATACAAGGAACGCCGGACCGGGCGCGAAGGTTCTCGCCCTGCTGTTGCCTGGCGTCTTCGTGGTGCTGTGGTCGACGGGCTTCGTATTCGCCAAGCTGGGCCTGCCCTTCGTCGGACCCTTCACCTTCCTCGAAATCCGCTATCTCGTCGTCATTGTCCTGATGAGCCTGCTGGCGATCGCGACCTCGGCGCCATGGCCCGCGCGGGATAAAATTGTCCCCATCGCCATCGGGGGCCTGCTTGTTCACGCCGGTTATCTCGGCGGCGTGTTCGGCGCGATTTCGGTCGGCGTCGAGGCCGGCGTCGCGGCGCTCGTCGCCGGGCTTCAGCCGGTGCTGACGGCGGCGCTGGCCGGACCGCTCCTGGGGGAAACCGTCACGCGCCGACAATGGTTCGGCCTCGCGCTCGGGTTCTCGGGCGTGATTCTCGTGGTGCGCGCCAAGCTGGGGCTGGGACTTGGCACGCCGTTCGGCATGGGCCTGTCCGCGCTGGCGATGTTGTCGATCACGGCGGGCACGCTCTGGCAGAAGCGCTATTGCGGCGGCATGGACCTGCGCACGGGCTCCGTCGTGCAATTCGCGGCGTCCGCTGTCGTGACGGCGCCGCTCGCCTGGGGCCTCGAGGGTTTGCGGGTGGAATGGGCGCCGAACCTCGTGATCGCGCTTGCGTGGCTGTGCCTCGTGCTATCGATCGGCGCGATCACCGCGATGTTCGTGCTGATCCGGCGCGGCAAGGCGTCCGAAGTCTCGAGCCTGTTCTTCCTCGTGCCGCCCACGACCGCGCTGATCGCCTGGGCGATGTTCCACGAAACCCTCGACGCCTTTTCCATGGCCGGCATGGGCCTCGTGGTCGCCGCGGTGGCGATGGTGACGTGGAAGCCGGCGCGAGGCTGATCAGAAAAGCGCCTTCGTCGCCAGCGCCGCCCCTTCGGCGAGGGCCCGCAATTTCGCCCAGGCGATTTGCGGGTGCGCGCGCCCGCCAAAGCCGCAATCGCAACCCCCGATGACGTTCTCGCGGCCGACCACGCTCGCGTAGCGCTGGATGCGCTGCGAGACGAGTTCCGGATGTTCGATCGTGTCGGTGGAATGGGTCACGACGCCGGGGATCAGTATTTTTCCCTCGGGAAGCCGGACGTTTTCCCAGACTTTCCATTCGTGCTCGTGGCGCGCGTTGGCGCCCTCGATGAGGTATCCGCTCGCCTTCACCTGGAGCATGATGTCGACGATCCTGTCGAGTTCGAGATCGTGAGCGTGCGGGCCGTGCCAGCTTCCCCAGCACAGGTGATAGCGCACGCGGTCCTCCGGGATGCCCTTCAGCGCGTGATTCAGCGCCTCGACGCGGATCTGGCAGCGGCGGCGAAAATTTTCGAGGCCCATCTGCATTCCGATCCGGTCCCAAAGGGCCGGCAGCCAGGCGTCGTCCACCTGCAGGATCACGCCGGACTCGACAATCGCCCGATATTCGACGGCCAGCGCGTCGGCGAGCGCGTAGAGATAGTCCATCTCGGTCTTGTAATATTCATTGCGACGATAGACCTCGAGGCTCGCGGGCGCCGTCGACGTCAGGAACAGTTCGCCCGCGCCGGCGACGTTTTTGAGCGTGTCGATCTCGCGCCGGAGCGCGACCTCCCCGGTATAGGCGATCGGAGCCGTGCAGACCCAGACAGGCCGGTTGCCGTGCTTGATCTGGTCGCCGGGGGCGTAGAACAGGCGACCGGTTTCCGTCGCGTATTGATAAAACGCGGAGAAATCCTCCCGATCCTTGCCCTGAAGGATCAACGGTCTTTCGCCGGCCGGGCGCGGCCGCGCCTCGAAACCGCCGAATCGCCTGTCGATGAACGACAGCCAGTCGCCGCCCTTGGTGAATTCCCCCTCGTTCACGATGTCGATCCCGGCCTCGCGCTGCATGCGCACGATCGTTTCGACCTGCGCGGGCAATTTCGCCTCGTAGTCGGGCGCGGACTCGTCGAGCGATTCGAGCGACGGCAGGGAGCCGACGTGTGTCGTGAGAATCCTCTTGTCGCTGCGTTGCATTGTCCATCTCCCTTGCTCGGGACAAACTATCGCGAACGCGGCGGAAAGAAAATCGCGCGTCAGCGACCGCGCCGGAAAACGAAAGCCGCGAAGACGCCCGCGAGCGTCGCGGCGAGCCCAAACCAGGTCACGGCGTAGGACAGGTGATTGTTGGGAATGTCGATCACCGTCGCGGCGCCCGCGGGCTGACCCGCCGCCGCGACGCGCGCGTCCTCGTCGATGGAGAAGGGCGCCGCGCGTTCGAGTTTCAGCGCCGCGGCGATCGCGAGCGGATCGCGCGTGAACCATTCACCCTTCGAGGGATTGTCGGGCGGGGTAAAATAGCTCCGTTGCTCGCCGGCGCGGACGAGCCCCGTGATTTCGACGTTCGCGTCGGCCGCTCCGCCGGCGCGCGTCGAAGGATCCTTGCGGTCGAGGGGGATGAAACCGCGATTGACCAGCACCCGCGCGCCATCCGCGAGCCGGAGGGGGACCATCACCCAGTAACCCGGCTGCGACAGCCCGCCCGTCACCGCGCCGGAACCGCGATAGATCAGAGCCTCGCGGTCGGATTCAAAAGTTCCCCTGACCGACACCCGTTCATATTCGTGATCGCCCGCCGCGTATTCGGGCCAGACGATCGATGGCGGAAGGGGGCGCGGCGGCGCTTTCGAGCGGACGTCGATCCGTTCGATCAACGCGGTTTTCCAGGATAGTCGTTCGACCTGCCAGGCGCCGAGACCGAGAAGCGCCGCCTCCGCAGCGAGGGCGAAAAGGGACGCGGCGAGTATCGACCGTCTGCGTTCGGGCGGCTTTTGCGTGTCACTCATGTCAGCGGTCCGGCCGGCCCTGTTCCGCCTTGTTCCTGTATTGCAGCGCGATGAGGACGCCCTTGAGCGGCCGCAACATGCCTATGCAGACGATCAGGGTGAGCGGGAGAAAAATCATCGCGTGGACCCACATCGGCGGCTCGTATTTCACCTCGACGAAAAGCGCCAGTCCCACGATGAAAAAGCCGGCGAACAGCATGACGAAAATCGCGGGACCGTCGCCGGAATCGGCGAATTTGAGATCGAGCCCGCAATGTTCGCAGGACGGGGCGACATCGACGAAGTTCGTGAACAACCGCCCCTCGCCGCAGCGGGGACAGCGGCCCGAAAGGCCGGCGGAGATCGGGGAAACCGGCGCGTATTCCTGATCGTTCATGGCGAATGTCCGATGTGACGCGTGATCCCGAAAAGCAAAAGGGCGGCCCGATGGCCGCCCTCGCACCGGTGCTCCGGAGGCTCAGTGTTGCGCGATCGTCGCGCCCCACGAACCCCAGACGTAGATGCAGGCAAACAGAAAGAGCCAGACCACGTCGACGAAGTGCCAGTACCAGGCGGCGAACTCGAAGCCGAGGTGCTGCTGTGGCGTGAAATGCCCGGCCATGGCGCGGAACAGGCACACGGCGAGAAAGATCGTTCCGACGAGAACGTGGAAACCGTGGAAACCGGTCGCCATGAAGAACGTCGCGCCATAGATCGACTGTTTGAAGGCGAAGGGCGCGTGCGCGTATTCATAACCCTGGATGCAGGTGAAGATGGCGCCGAGTATGATCGTCAGGATCAGGCCGTTTTTCAGCGCCTTCCGGTCGCCGTGAAGCAGACCGTGATGCGCCCAGGTGACGGTGGTGCCCGACGTCAGCAGGATCAGCGTGTTGAGCAGGGGCAGATGAAACGGCGAGAGAACTTCCGTTCCCTTCGGCGGCCAGTGTCCCCCGGTGAACTCGACGCGCGCGGTCTGGATCGCTTCGCCCGAAAACAGGCTCGCGTCGAAAAAGGCCCAGAACCAGGCCACGAAAAACATCACTTCCGAAGCGATGAACAGGATCATGCCGTAACGATGGCTGATCTGCACCACGCGTGTGTGATATCCGCCGTGTTCGGCCTCCTTGATGACGTCCGCCCACCAGACAAACATGATGTAGAGGATGCCGAGGAAGCCGGCGACGAACAGATAGCCGCCCATGCCCTTGACGCCGAAGAGCGCCATGTTCTTCATCCAGACAATCGCGCCGACGGCCGTTATGAAGGCGAAGCACGACCCGAGCAGAGGCCACGGGCTCGGATCGACGAGGTGGTAATCGTGGTTCGGCTTGGCGTGACCGTCCGACATGGTCTGTCCCTTTTCCGTCTGGCCTTCAGGGGCCGTTGTCATCATTTCGAAACCGCCGGTCAAGGCGGCGTTTTCACTCACAAACCCTGTCTGGCCGCGGCCGCCGAGGCGACGGCGGGCTGCGTCTTCGACGCAAAGAACGTGTAGGAAAGCGTCACGCTGTCGACCTTGTTCATGGTCGCGTCCCGCTCCAGCGCGGGATCGAGATAGAACACAACCGGCCACTCCGCCGATTCGCCCGCCGCGAGCCGCTGCTCCTCGAAACAGAAGCAGGAAATCTTCGTGAACCAGGCGCCAGCCTGATCCGGGCTGACATTGTATGCCGCCGTCGCGGCGAAGGGTCGATCGGAATTGTTGCGGACGCGGAAGAAGACCGTCGCCGTTTCGCCGTTTCGCAACGTGAGCGAGGCGACTTCCGGAGAGAAAGACCAGGGCAGGCCCGGGGCGACATTGGTGTCAAAACTCACGACGAGGCTGCGCTCTCCACGCATCGAGGGAGCGTCGCGCGAGACTTGCGGAGTGCCCGCGTATCCGGTCGCGCGGCAGAACATCTGGTAGAGCGGCACGGCGGCGAAGGACAGCGCGCCCATGCCCACGACGACGCCAAGCACGGACACCGCGACGAGGCGGTTGCTCCGAAGGCTTTTCGCGGGGGGATGCGATTTTGCGATCATGGCGTCACAACGGCCCCGAGAGAACGCCAGGCCCGAGCTTGACGATCGTCACGGCGTAAAAAAGCGCCACCAGAAACCCGATGGAAAGGCCAATCGCGATATTTCTCGCGCGACGGCTGCGGAGTTGCGCTTCGGTAAGTCGAACGCCCGGCGGGCGCGGCGTGGAGTCTGTCATCGCAAGTCCAGTCATCGCAGGGCCGCGATCCCGTTTTCCGCGACGATGACCGCGAAAAGCAGGAAGAGGTAGAGGATCGAAACGCCAAAAAGCTGCATGGCGACGCGATCACCCGCGGCGCCTTCACGCCGCGCGTAGACGCGGATGGCGCAAACAAGCATGACGAGCCCGCCCGCGATCGAAACCGCGCCATAAATCCCGGAGGCGAAGCCCATCAACCACGGCGCGACGCCGAGCGGAGCGAGAATGATCGTGTAGAGCAGAATTTCGAGACGCGTGCGGGCCTGACCCTTGACGTTCGGCATCATCGGCACGCCGGCGCGTCCGTATTCGCCGCATTTCACCAGCGCGAGCGCCCAGAAGTGGGGCGGCGTCCAGACGAAGATGATGGCGAACAAGACCAGAGATTCGAGACTCACGGACCCCGTCGCGGCGGCGAAGGCCACGACCGGAGGCAGGGCTCCCGCCGCCCCGCCAATGACGATGTTCTGGGGCGTCGAACGCTTCAGCCACATCGTGTAGACAACGGCGTAGAAGAAAATCGTGAAGGCCAGCAATCCCGCGGCGATCCAGTTGGTCACGACGCCAAGCGTGAACACCGAAAGGACCGACAGAACGAGGCCGAAACCGAGCGCTTCGTCGGGCGCGATCCGGCCGGAGGGCACGGGGCGGGTGCTCGTGCGCGTCATCAGCGCGTCGATGTCGGCGTCGTACCACATGTTCAGGGCGCCCGAGGCGCCGGCGCCGACCGCGATTGCCATCAACGCCGCGAAAGCCAGAACCGGATGCATGTGTCCGGGCGCTATCAGCAATCCCGCGAGCGCCGTGAAAACGACAAGCGACATCACGCGCGGCTTCAGCAGCGCGAGATAGTCCCCCGGCGTCGCGAGAGACAATCGGCCCGGGGCCGACAAGCCGGCGTCGTGTTCGACGAAACTCATCTTTGTTACCATTGGTCGATCGTGGTCCGGCGGCGTTTCCGCCGCCGGACGTCAACGTCAGTGATCGGAACCCGTGATGCGGGGCAGATTTTCGTAGGAATGGAAAGCCGGCGGAGACGGCAGGGTCCATTCAAGCGTCGTCGCGCCCTCGCCCCAGGGATTCGCGGGCGCCGGCACCTTCTTCGTGAAGGCGTCGAACAGCATGTAAAGGAACACGAGAAGGCTCGCGGCGGTGATCTCCGCGCCGATCGTGGAAACGTAGTTCCAGGTCGCGTAGGCGTCGGGATAATCGATGTAGCGGCGCGGCATGCCCGCGAGACCGAGGAAATGCTGCGGGAAGAACACGATGTTGACGCCCGCGAACAACAGCCAGAAGTGCAGCCGCCCCAAAGTCTCGTTGTACATGTAGCCCGACATTTTCGGGAACCAGTAGTAGAAGCCCGCGAAGATCGCGAACACCGCTCCGAGCGACATCGTGTAGTGGAAGTGAGCCACGACGTAGTAGGTCTCGTGCAGCGCGCGGTCGATGCCGGCGTTGGCGAGAACGACGCCGGTGACGCCGCCGACCGTGAACAGGAAGATGAACCCGACCGCCCAGATCATCGGCAGGCGGAACGAAATTGATCCGCCCCACA
>CAISEY010000403.1 GCA_903884435.1 uncultured Hyphomicrobiales bacterium
AGACGCGCGAGCCGCGGCCGCCAGGCCTTGCCGGTGACGACGGCGTAGCGTCGCGACCGGCGGTTCATGCCCGCGTACCACCAGCTCATCGCCGCGGCGACCGCCATCGCGATGGTCGAGAGCGTCGCCGCGAGGCCGTAGCGCGGCAAGGCGTCCGAAGGGTTGAGCAAAAGATAGAGATACGTCGAAAAGGTGAAGGTGCGATTGCCCCAGCCGATGATCGCGGGCACGTCGAAGGCCGCGAAACCCGTCATGAAAATATAGATGGCGGCGGCCACGACGCCCGGCGTCGCCAGCGGCAGCGTGACCCGGCGAAACACGGTCGTCGCGCTGGCGCCATGCATCTGCGCGGCCTCCTCCAGCGTCGGGTCCATGGAGCGAAACACGGCCGCCGTCATGATGAAGCCGAGCGGCGCGAGATTGAGCCCCTGCACCCAGCCAAGGCCCACGAGGGATCCTATGTCGAAGATCGGACCAATCCGGAAATTCTGGATGAAGAACTGGTTGATCAGGCCAATACGGGGATGCAGCATGAACAGCCAGCCCATCGCGGCGGCAAACCCGGGAATGAGAAGACCAATCGCCATCAACGTGAACAGCAGCGTCTTGCCGCTGAAATCGGTGCGTTCGACAAGCCAGGCGGCCGGAACGCCAATGGCGAGCGCGACGACGAGGGTCACGAGCGAAAACCATATTGTGTCGACCAGCACGCGCCAGGTGCGAACGTCGGTGAAGACTTCGGCGAAATTGCCCGTCGTGTAGGAAAGCTCTCCCGCGCCCGGCGAGCCCGCGGTGAAGCTGAGCCACAGGACGACGCCGAGGATCACGAGAATCAGCAGGCTGACCAGCGACGCCAGCGCCGTCATGGCCGCCGGCATCGGGTCGGCGGCGGCGCGGTCGCCGGCCGCCGTCCGTCGGGGAAGCGTCGGGGAAACGGTCATTCCTTGGTCGTGATGATCTTGATGAGTTCGGCCCGTTTCTGGTCGATCTCGGGATGTTGCATCCACCAGTTCATGGTGATCTCGCGATATTGCACGCCCTTCTTCTCGAACTCGCCCGTGACTTTCGCCATTTGCGATTCCGGGAAGAGGTGCAAATCCGTCTTCCAGGTGTCGAAGGCCATTTTCTGGCCTTCGGGCGTCATCAGATAGAGCGAATACAGCGTCGCCGCGGCGGGATATGGCGCGTTTTTCGGTATCCCGAAATAATAATAGCGCTTCTGCGCGGCGTCGAGCGGCAGCATCTGGTCGATGGGCGCGCCCTTCTCCTTCCAGACGAGGGAATCCTGGCCGGTGCAATCCATCACCAGCGCCAGATATTCGCCAGTGGCGATGCGCTCGGCGTCGCCGCAACGGATCAGTCCGGAAATTTGCTTCGTCAGCTTGCGCACGTAGTCGTAGGTCTTCGCCTCGCCCCAGACATCGTCGGCGACAAGCACGTCGAAGCCGGCGGCGTAGGGCGTCGAGGCGACGCGGCCTTTCCATTCCGGGCGAAGAAAGTCCTCGAGGCGCTCGGGCTTCGATGGCGCGAGCGCCGAATTGTAGGTCGCGCCGGTGAGGCCGGTGACGACGCGCATCACGCGGCCATCGAGCTCGGACATTTCCGCGGTGATGCGTTCGGGCATGTACGAGCGCCAGTCGATCTGGCGCAAGACGCCAAGTTTCACCATGGGCGCGAGCTGGGTCGCGGCGCCGAGGATGATGTCGACGTGCGCCTTCTGGCCCGCGCTGAATTCCGTCATGATCTGGTTGGCGACCCGGGCCATGTCCGGGCCCGGCAGAAAATCGATCTTGATGTTCGTGCCGAACATCCTGTTCATTTCATCCTGGGCGCGCCGGGCGCCCTGAACGCCGCCCAGACCGCTGTTGCTCCAGCCGAGGATGAGCTTGCCCTCCTTGCCCGCGTCGGCGATCAGCGTCTTCAGGGCGTCGTTGAAATTTTGCGCGAACGCCGGCGCGGCCGCGGTCAACCCGGCGACGGCGAGGGACGTCGCGATCACTCGCCTCGCGAATTCCTTCGGCTTCATGGCCTTCACTCCCCTGTCACGCCGCGCGGCCCCGTCAGGAGGCGCGCTGGCGACGCGCCTTTCCCGACGCGTCGATTTCCACGCCATAATGCGCGCGCGCGGCCGCGGGCGTCATGTATTCCGCGTCGATATCGCGCTGGATCAGTTCGAGCGATCGTTGAGAGGGATCGCCCCAGCCGCCGCCGCCACCGGTTTCGACGCACACGACGTCTCCGGCGGAGAGCGCGAACGCGGTCTCCTTGTCGATGACCAGTTCCTCGCTCGCGCCGGCCCTCACCACGGTGAAACGTCCCGGCTGGCCTTCCCCGCCGCCCTGCACGCCCCATGGCGGAAACTTCGTGCGATCGAGATTGGTGCCGAGATTGCAAGAGGCGAGCATGCGGTATTTCTTGCGGAACCCGAACCCGCCGCGGAACTTGCCCGCGCCGCCGGAATCCTCGCGCAGGGAGAATTCGTCGATGCGATAGGGCAACAGGGATTCCTGCAACTCGAGCGGAATGATGCGGGTGTCGCCATGCGCCATGGTGCGGAACGGTCCCGCGCCATCGTGCGTCGCGCAGGCCCCCCAGCCGCCGTGGCCGGAATCGTGACTGTCGAAGAACGAACCGTTGGCGCGGCGGCCATAGAACCGCACGCTGGAATGGGTGGCGAAATGCCCGCCCGGCACGCGTTCCGGCAGGGCCTTGTCGAGCGCCTTGATCACCGCGTCGATGACGGTGGGGAACGGCGTGGGATACATGAACATGGGCGCCGTCGGATCGGCGCTGATGATCTTGCCAGGCGGGAGGACGAGCTTGAGCGGACGGAACGTGCCCTCGTTAGCCATCTCCTGCGAGCCCATCAGATATTTCAGGGCGACGCGCGCGATGGTCTGCCCGCCGCCGTAATAGCCCGAGTTGATGGGCCCTTTCGACTGTTCGGCGATGTCGGTGAAATCGACCGTGAGTTCGTCGCCGGAGACAATCACCCTGACGCGAACGGGAACGGGCTCGTCGCCGAACCGGTCGTTGTCGAGAAAGGTCTCGTGGGAGTAAACGCCATCGGGAATGCCGCGAATGAAATCGCGCGCGGCGAGCTCCGACTGGTCGAGAATGAGTTCGACGGCGCGGAAAAACGTCGGCGCGCCGTATTTGTCGCAGAGTTCGCGCGTCAGGTCGCGACCGAGCATGCACCCGGCGAGTTGCGCGGCGATGTCGCCAAAGAGTTCCATCGGCATCCGCGAATTGCATTCGATAATGCGATAGACTTCCTCGACTGGCTCGCCTTTCTTCCACATCTTGATGGTGCGGAGTTGCAGCCCCTCCATGAAAATGTCGGTCGAGGTCGTCTGCGTGCCGCCGATCTCGATCCAGTGCACGTTGATCGCGAAAAAGCCGATCAGCGTGGCCATGTCGGGGCCCGCGTAAACGGGCGTGTACATGACGGTGTTGTTGAGATGCTGCCCCTGCACCGCGGCGTGATTGCAGACGATCACGTCGCCATGATGCAGCCGTTCCTTGCCATAAATCTTCAATCCGTCGCGCACGGCCATGCCGACGGAATCGGCGACGAAGGGCGGCATGCCGCCGGTGCATTGCGCGACGAGCTGCCCGTCGACGCCCACGAGCCCGACGGCGAAATCGTTGTATTCGTAGATATAGGGACTGAACGCGGTGCGCTTGATGTTGGCGTCGATCTGGTTGGTGATCGACACGAGGCCATGACGAATGACCTCGAGCGTCACGGGATCGACGACGAGGCGCGCGGGTTCCGGCGAAGGGGCCGCGGTCATGGTCTAGCCCTCTCCTTCGGGGGGCCAGGGTATGTTGAGCGGATGGCGATCGACGGTCACTTCTCCATTGTGGCCGAACCGCACGACATTGACGGTGCGCGCGTAGTCCGGAGACCCGGAGTACCAGGCGGGCACGGGCCCGGCGCCAACCTTGATGTTGCGATTCCAGTGACCGAGCGCGAGATAATCGGCGCCGGTCGCGTTGATTTCGTCGTCGCCGATGAGCCAGGACGCGCGCGGGCGCATGCTTCTGTCCGGGACCGGATCATAGTGGCCGTGCGCCATGGCGATTTGCCAGCGCGTGGTGCGCGCTCGCACGGTTTCCAGCGGATTCATGTCGCCCCAGTCGCGATGTGGACGGCCCCAGACCTCGAGATCGAGATGGGGAAAATGCACGGCCTCGTCGTGGGTGACGCCGATGATGTGGAGGTTTTCAACCGCCGTGAGTCCGCCCGGACGCCAGACCGCGTCATCCATCGCCGGGTCGTGGTTGCCGGGCAGCAGGACCGTGGGAATCGCGGCCTCGCGGATGAGGTCGCCGACGCGCGAGACCAGATGCAGCGGCACCTTGTGGCAGTCGAAGGTGTCGCCGCAAAGCAAAACCAGGTCCGCGCCCACCTCGCGCGCCGCTTCCAGAACGTAGGCCACGGGCGCGGCGCCGTCGCCGCCATTTTGCCGCGCGGTGTATTCGTGATCGACGTGAACGTCCGACGTGTGGACGACGACAATGTCTTTTTTCACCTGGGGACGCCCCGAATTGCCCTGGCCACCATTCGCCGTCCTCCAGCCGCCCGCCTCCCGGACGGATCGCGTGATGTTCTGTCGTCGCCCGAAACGGGCCTCCCGGTCAACTGGCGGCGGGGGCTGGCGGCCGCAGAACCACGAGCGCGTCGAGCGCGACGACCCCCTCGCCCTTCGAGCGCACGAGCACCGGATTGACGTCGATCGCCTCGATCGCGTCGCCGAGTTCGCACGCCAGCCTTCCGAGCGCGACCATGGCGCCGGCGAGCGCGGGAACGTCGCGCTCCGCGCCGCCGCGATAGCCCGCCAGCAATTTCGACGCGCGCGTCATCGCGATCGTCTCCAGCGCCCGCTCGCGCCCGAGGCCGGGCGGCGCGAAGGCGACATCCTTGAAAAGCTCCAGCCAGACGCCGCCCATGCCCACCATGACCGCCGGGCCCATCTCGGGATCGCGATGCACGCCGAGCACCATTTCAACGCCGTCGCGCATTTGGCTGGCGACGAGAATGCCTTCCAGCGGCGCGCCGATCTTGGCGCAGCGCGCGGCGATGGTTTCCGCCGCGGCGCGAACAGCGTCCACGTCTTCCAGCCCGAGAAGCACGAGACCCGCGTCGCTCTTGTGCGGAACCGCGGCGGAGACCGCCTTCAGGACGACGGGAAAACCGATGTGCATCGCGGCGTTGGCCGCGAGCTCCACCCCGGAGACCACGAGTTCCGGCGGCGTCTGCAGGCCGAAGGCCGCGAGCAGTTCCTTCGACTCCGCTTCGCCCAGTGCCGTCGGTCCGGACAGGGCGGCGGCGCGGGCGCGCCATTTTTCGACGAGCGCGGCGCGTTCCGGCGCGGCAGGCGGGCGCTCCCGCGCGGGCGTCAGCGCGGGAGCCGTGATTTTTCCGAGCGTCCGGAATGTCTTGTCGATGTCGCGCAGCCATGGAAACGCCGGCAGCTCCTCGCGCAATTCCAGCATGAACGGCGTTTCCCGGAAGGTGACCGCGGAAAACGCGGCGACGCTTTTCGTCGCCTCGCCGCCGGCGAAAGCGTTGAGCGCCCTGAGATTGCTCACCTTGCGGTCGATGCCGGCCATGCGCGGAATCTCTTCCGCGAGCAGGACCAGATCCACGCCGGGATCGTCGTGCAGGGCGCGCACACAGCCCATGTATTCCTCGGTGCGGATCGTGCGTTTGCAATCGAAGGGATTGGCGACCTCGGCGTCGCCCAGCGCCGCCACGAGGCGCGCCCCGGTCTCCGGCGCCAGTTTCGCGAATTCCACGCCATACCGTTCCGCCGCCTCGGTCATCAGGGATTTCAGCGC